>PMDK01000215.1 GCA_003154425.1 Ignavibacteriota bacterium | reverse complement strand
TACCCGATGGCCACGCTTTCCATGGAACGCAGGATTCCCACGAGCCGGTCGTATTTCACTTGAAGCGCCTCAGACAGCATCTCCCCTCCTCATCGGACTGTACAATGAAGGCAAAAAAAACGACCTCATCCATGACTCAGAACAAGGTCGGCATGAAAGCGCGGATGCCGGCAGTCACCGTCGAAGAAGGCTCTTGAACTCCTTGATTGAGCGGACCCCGGGGAACTCCTCTTCGAATTGCTTCCGCCTTTCGGGATCGAGCCGGAACGAATTTTTCAGCGATTCCACCGCTTCGTACACGCGGTTCATGACGAGGAGCACCTTTGCCCGGCTGTAGAAGGCCTCGGCGGCATACGGGTTGGCCTCGACGGAGCGGTCGAACGACTTGAGTGCCTGCTTCAGGTATCCCAGCTCGAAGAGCGTCTCTCCGTAGTCGAGCCATGCCTCGTAGTTCTTCGGTTCGAGTTTGGTCACCATGCGGTAGCTCAACAGGGACTCGCGGAGCCTCCCCATGTTGTACAGGAGATCCGCCTTCGCATACCAGAGCTCCGGGTAGTCCTTGCAGAGCCCCAGCGCCTTGTTGTAATCAGCCAGCGCCTTGCGCCATTGTTCGAGCGCGTCGTGGCAGCTCCCGCGGCCGAAATATGACTCGTAATGCGCCGGTTCGTTCTTGATCGCCTGCGAAAAGCACTTGATCGCGTCCTCGTATTCCCCCAGCTCCTCATAGGCATTCCCCAGGTTGTGCCAGGCCGGCACGTCCTTTTCGTCCTGCTGGAGCGTCTGGCGGTAGCACGCGATCGCATCCTGCAGCCTGCCGAGGTTGGCGAAGGCGTTCCCTTTATTGTACCACGCAGAAGGGAATTTTTCATGGATCGCCAGCGCGGTGTCGTAACTCTCGATGGCGAGGTTGTAGTGCATCATGCGATTCAGCACGATGCCGCGGTTGTACCATGCGTTATAGTTATACGGGTCGCGGTTCAGATGCTCGTCGTAGCAGCGGAGGGAATCAGCGGGCTTATCAAGGTAGTCGAAGCAATAACCCATCTCGTACCAGGCGTCCTTATGGTCCGGGTTGCCGTCCAGTATGAACTTGAAGATCTGTGCCCCTTCCTCGTACTGCCCGGTTTTTTCGAGAGAAATCCCCTTGTTGAAGAGCGCTTCCTCCTGGGAGGGGTCGATCTCCAGCGCCCCGTTGAAGCAGGCAATCGCCTCCTCGAAGCGTCCGAGGTCATCGAGTGTGATCCCCTTGTTGACGAGGACCTCCGGGTCCACCGGGTTCAGCCGGAGCGCCCTCTCATACGCCTCCAGGGCGTCCTCGTACTTGTAGAGGTTGGCGAGTATGAGTCCCTTCCTGTGCCAGAAATCGGCGCTGTACGGGACGATCGCGAGGAGCTGGTTCACAAAGTGGAGCGCGTCCTCATACTTCTCGTTGTCGAAGTAGTAATTGACGATCTCCTCGAGCGCCTCGGCGTTCGTGATCCCGGAAGAGCCTTCCTTGAGGGAGTCCCTGTACTTCTTCAGTTCGTCCTCAAAGCGCTCCCGCCGTCCCTGATCGTCTTCGGGATCGTCGTCAAAACTACCGAAATCGAGGATACTCATGCATTGTTCCCTGAAAAACCAGCTCTGCCAAGTAAATCAAAAAACAGGGGGAAGTCAAGGAACGCGGGCCGCTTCGTTGATTTTCAGATTGCAATGGGTTATATTAAACTCTTAATTTTGAATGATTTCTGACAATATCACGACGATCCGGGAGAAGATCTCCCGGGCTTGTGCAGGGGCAGGGCGAACCGCTTCGGAGGTCACACTCCTTGCGGTAGGGAAGACATTTCCCT
The DNA here is from genome assembly GCA_003154425.1 of Ignavibacteriota bacterium. Taxonomy (GTDB): domain Bacteria; phylum Bacteroidota; class Ignavibacteria; order UBA10030; family UBA6906; genus Fen-1273. The sequence continues at coordinate 13,260 of PMDK01000215.1, read as the reverse complement.
CAGCCGCAGTGCGGGAGGCAGTCGATGCGGGGGTCGCGGATATCGGAGAGAATTATGTTCAGGAGCTTCTCGCGAAGCGCCGCGATCTCTCAAGCGGGGACATCCGGTGGCACTTCATCGGCCACCTGCAGTCCAACAAGGTGAAAAGTGTCGCCGGGTGGATCCACATGATCCATGCGGTCGACTCGGCTGATCTCGCGATCGAGATCGACCGTCGCGCGGCAAAGGCGGGAAGGGTCATTGAGTGCCTGCTCGAGGTCAACACGACGGGGGAGAGCACAAAATTCGGTGCGGTCCCCGCCCGGGCGACCGAACTCGTGAAGAGCCTTGCCTCCTGCGACAATATCTCCCTTGCGGGACTCATGACGATCGGGCCCTTCCTCCCCGACCCGGAAGGGTCCCGGCCCATGTTCCGCCGGCTGCGCGAGTTGAAAGACGAGATCGGATCCCTCACCCAGGCCAACGTCACCATGCGGCACCTTTCAATGGGAATGACGGGGGATTTCGAAGTAGCCATCGACGAGGGGGCGACAATTATCAGGATCGGGACCGCTATTTTTGGACCGAGAAAAAGGGCTGAACAGCAGCGGAGGACTCCATGAAGCTCACACCGCTCGATATCCGGAAGCAGGAATTCAAGAGGATCATGCGGGGGTACGACCCCCTCGAGGTTGACACGTTTCTCGATATGATTGCCTCGGACCTGGAAGAGGCATTGAAGCAGCAGAAAGAGTCCCGCGAGCGGATCATCGAGCTTGAAACTCAGCTCAAAGACTACCGTCAGATCGAAAAAACGCTCCAGCAGACTCTCCTGCAGGCGCAGGAAGCCACCGGACGGACCTACGAATCCGCCCGCCGGGAATCCGAGACCATACTCCGGGAAGCGGAATCTCGCGGGGCCAAGATCGTCGAACAGGCAAACGCCGACCTCGCGAAGCTCAACGGGGAACTCCACCGGCTGCACTCGAGAAGAGAATCGCTCATCGGGAGGCTCCGTGTGTTGCTCAGCTCGGAGCTGGACCTGCTCAAGACGCTGGACATGGGGGGTGTGGAAGAACTGGGGGTCGGTTCCTCCCTCGGGACGGGGAAAGAATCCGTCGAAGTGGAGGCCATACTGAAAAACATTGACAATGACAGAGCTTCGCAAGCGCATTGAAGAGTCGGTCGCCTTCATCCGGACGAAGACACCTCTCGAACCCGCGACCGGCATCATACTCGGCACAGGGCTGGGGGGACTGTCCCGGGAGATCGTCCCGGAGGCGGTCATCGACTACGGGGAGATCCCGCACTTTCCCCTCTCCACCGTCGAATCGCACCGTGGCAGGCTGATATTCGGTACGCTCGGCGGGAAGAAGGTCGTCGCCATGCAGGGTCGCCTTCATTACTATGAAGGGTACACCATGGAGCAGGTGACCTTTCCTGTGCGCGTAATGAATTTTCTGGGGGTCAGAACGCTCCTGATTTCCAACGCGGCGGGAGGCATGAACCCGCAGTTCACGCGCGGCATCATCATGGTTATCACCGACCACATCAACCTCCTGGGGGACAACCCTCTCATCGGGCCCAACGACGACACGCTCGGGCCCCGGTTCCCCGACATGTCGGAGCCGTACAGCAGGACTCTGATTGTGCTTGCGGAGCGGGTCGCGCTCGATCTGAAGATCCGGCTCGAACGGGGAGTGTTCGTCGCTGTCCCGGGTCCCAATCTGGAGACCCGGGCGGAATACCGGTTCCTCAGGTTTATCGGCGCCGATGCTGTGGGCATGTCGACCGTCCCCGAAAACATCGTCGCGAATCACATGGGGATGAAGGTGCTCGGGTTCTCGATCATCACCGACGAGTGCTTCCCCGATTCGCTCCAGGTCGCAAAGGTGGAAGAGATCATTGCCGTCGCCAACAGCACCGAGCCGCGGCTGACCGCGATCATGAAAGGCGTCGTCGAACGGCTCCCGGTCGTACAATCAGCACGATGACAATGTTCAAGGAACTCACAGACAGGCTTTCATACCCCACCATCGAGAAGGAGATCCTCGCGTTCTGGAAAGACCGGGGCATATTCGCGAAGAGCATAGCGACGCGCGAGGGACGCCCCGGCTTCACCTTCTACGAGGGCCCCCCCACCGCGAACGGCCGGCCCGGCATTCACCACATCATGGCGCGCACGCNNCGCTCAAAGATCTCGTGTGCCGGTATAAGACCATGAAAGGGTTCCAGGTTCACAGGAAGGCAGGGTGGGACACGCACGGGCTCCCGGTGGAAATCGAAGTGGAGAAACAGCTCGGCTTCGCTCACAAAGAGGACATCGTCCGGTACGGCGTGGCGGAGTTCAACAGGCGATGCCAGGAATCGGTCTGGCGGTACAAAGCCGACTGGGAGAAGATGACAGAGGAGATGGGATACTGGGTCGACCTGAGCGATCCGTACATCACGATGTCGAACGATTACATCGAATCGGTCTGGTGGGCGCTGAAGGAATACTTTGACGGCGGGATGATCTACAAGGGGTACAAGATACAGCCGTACTGCCCTCGCTGCGAAACTCCGCTCTCCTCCCACGAAGTGTCCCTGGGATACGACGACGTCAGGGACCCGAGCGTCTACGTACGGATGAAGCTCAAAGGCTCTCCCGACACATCGTTCCTCGTCTGGACGACCACCCCCTGGACGCTGATCGCCAACGTCGCGCTCGCCGTTGCGCCGGAGGTCACCTACGTCAAGGTCTCGCACAAAGGGGAGAACCTCATACTTGCCGAAGCCCGTCTCGGCGTGCTCGAGGGAGAATACACGGTCCTGGAGAAATTTGCCGGAAAGTCACTCGCCGGGATGGAGTACGACCGGATCTTCAACTACCATCCGGTCCGGGAGAAGGCATTCTATGTCATCGAAGCCGGGTTCGTCACCACCGATGACGGAACCGGCATCGTCCACATGGCCCCCGCGTACGGGGAAGACGACTATCAGGCGTCCAAGAAATACGGCCTCCCGACGATTCACCCCGTCAACCGGAGCGGCGAATTCGGGCCCGACGTCCCGGACTTTGCGGGGAAGTTCGTCAAGGACGCCGACCCGGACATCATCCGGGTGCTGAAAGAGCGGCATATCCTCTACAGGAAAGAAACGATCACGCACAGCTACCCGCACTGCTGGCGCTGCAAGACCCCGCTGCTGTACTATGCGCGCGATTCCTGGTACATCAGCACGACGAAATACGCGAAGCGGATGATCGAACTGAACGCCGAGATCACCTGGGTCCCCCCCGAAGTCGGCGAGGGGCGGTTCGGCAACTGGCTCCAGGAGAACAAAGACTGGGCGCTCTCGCGGGACCGTTTCTGGGGGACGCCGCTCCCCATCTGGGTGTGCGAGAAATGCGGCGCGCTGAAATGCATCGGGAGCGTTGCCGACTACAGGCAGGGGCGCGGCGTGAAGGAGCCGCTCGATCTCCACAAGCCTTTCGTGGACGACGTCACGTTCGACTGCGCCTGCGGCGGCACCATGCGCAGGACGCCGGAGCTCATCGACGTCTGGTTCGATTCGGGGGCCATGCCGTTCGCGCAGTGGCACTACCCGTTCGAGAACAGGGCGTTCATTGATTCCGGCCAGAGGTACCCGGCTGATTTCATCTGCGAAGGGATCGACCAGACCCGCGGCTGGTTTTACTCCCTGCACGCCATCGGCACGTATCTCTTCGACAAGCCTGCGTACCGGGCGGTCATGGTGAATGAGCTCATACTTGACAGGACCGGGCAGAAGATGTCCAAGTCGAAGGGGAACACCGTCGACCCCTTTACTGTCCTGGCGAAGTACGGTGCCGACACGACCCGCTGGTACCTGGTGAGCACCAGCCCCCCCTGGCGTCCGACGATGTTCGACGAGGAGGGACTCGGCGACGTTCAGCGGAAGTTCTTCGGCACACTTGTGAACACGTATGCCTTCTTTGCCATGTACGCGAACATCGACCGGTTCTCCTACGAGGAACCGCGTATTCCGCTCGCCGAACGTGCGGAGATCGACCGATGGATCATCTCTGAGCTCAACTCCGCGATACGGCGCTATTCGACCTCCATGGAGGCATTCGACGTCACCAGGGCAGCCCGGAGCGTGAGCGACTTCACAATAGATCAACTTTCAAACTGGTATGTTCGAAGGAACCGCCGCCGTTTCTGGAAGAGCGAACGGGGGAAAGACAAGCTCGCGGCGTACCAGACACTCTACGAATGCTTGACCGGGGTGGTCAAGCTCATGGCTCCTTTCGCCCCGTTCCTCGCCGAAGAGCTGTACAGGGACCTCAACGTCGTCACGGCCCGCGAGGCGGCGGAGTCGGTCCATCTGGCGCTGATGCCCGAGCCCGTAGAAGAGGAGATTGACGCCGCGCTCGAGGAGAGGATGGAGCGGGCGGAGCGGATCGTCATGCTCGTCCGCGCGATGCGCATGAAATCGAACCTCAAGGTCCGCCAGCCGCTCAGCCGTATCATCCTCCCGATTGCCGGGGAGCGTGAACGGGAGGATGTCAGGCGGATGGAGGACATCATACTCGAAGAGATCAACGTGAAGGCGGTCGAGTACGTCGGTGACGAATCGGGGATCGTCAGGAAAAAAGCGAAGGCCAACTTCAAATCGATCGGGCCGAAGTTCGGGAAATCCGTCCAGCAGGTCGCGCAGCGAATCCGGGAGCTGGGTGACGAGGAGATCGGCCGGCTCGAAAAGGAGGGGGCCATCTCACTGGGAGTGAACGGCTCGACGGTCACGATCGCCCGCGAAGACGTCGAGATCCTCCGGGAGGACATCAAGGGATGGCTCGTCGAATCGGACGGCACGCTCACCGTCGCGCTCGACACCGAAATCACGGATGAGCTCAAGGCTGAGGGGATCGCGCGGGAATTTGTCAACCGCGTGCAGAACATGAGGAAGGACGCCGGGTTTGCGGTGACCGACCACATCATCGTTGCCGTACGTGCGCCGGAGGGGCTGGCGGCGACACTCGGCGCCATGCGTGCCTACATCGCGGCGGAAACGCTGGCGGAGGAACTGTCCACGGACTTCCGCGAAGGGGAGTTCACGGCGACATTTGAACTGAACGGCGAAGAAGTCACGGCGAGCATCAGCCGCCGTTCACGGAACTAACTCATTCTCAAAAGGAGATAACACGGCGATGGCAACAAAGAAGGGATCGAAGGCTGTCGTGAAGAGCACCGTTCAGATAATGAGGGAGAAGGCCGCCTCCCGGGTCAAACAAACCAGGAAGGCAAATGCCAATTTGAAAAAGGCAGCCGCGGCGCGGGCGGAAAAGGCCGGGCCGAAGAAGGGGGCAACCGCCCGGCTCATCGCCCAGGTCGCCGCCGCACCGAAGGTCTACTCTCCCGAAGACCTGAAGCGCTTCAGGGAAATGATCCTCGCCAAGCGCAAGGAGACCATCGAAGAGCTCGATTCCCTGAAAGAGAGCATGATGGATGTGACGACGGGGGAGTACATCAGCGAAAGCTCGAACTATTCCCTGCATATGGAGCAGGGGACGGACGCCATGGAGAGGGAAAAGACGTTCCTCTTTGCATCGCGCGGCAGCAAATTCGTCAACCAGCTCGACGATGCCCTGGCAAGGATCGACGCCCGGACCTACGGTATCTGCAAGACGTGCGGTCTTCTCGTGCCCAAAGAGCGGCTCCAGGCGGTCCCCACGGCTCAGACCTGTGCCGAGTACAAAAACACGGGACTCCCGTGCGACAAGGGGCGTATCGCCCTCTCGAAAAAGAAGGCGGGGAAATAGCGCGTGCGGGTGCTGATTCTTTCAATGACCATCGTCCTCGCTGACCAAACCGCGAAGCTCTTTGTCAAGGGGGCATCGTTCCCCGCCCTCGGGATCTGGCTGAAAGGGGTGCCGTACGGATCCAGCCGGCCCCTCCTTGGGAATTTCCTCAGACTCACCTATATCGAGAACCCCGGGATGGCGTTCGGGATCGATATCGGCGGGAAGCTGTTTTTCTCCCTCTTTTCCATCATCGCCAGCGCCGCCATCGTTGCGTACCTGTATCACGTCCGGAAGGAATCGCTGGGGTTCCGGCTCTCGCTCGCGATGATACTGGGGGGCGCGCTCGGCAACCTGATCGACCGCGTCTTTTACGGCGTCATATTCGGCGACGCGCCTCTGTTTTACGGCAAGGTCGTCGATTTTCTCGACATGAATTTCTTCGACATCAGCATTTTCGGCTATCAGCTGACGCGGTGGCCCGTGTTCAACATCGCGGACGCCGCCGTCACGATCGGCGTGCTGCTTCTACTCTTCTTCCACAGGTCGGCAGATGCGGAAGAAGGGGCCGGCGTCCGTCCGCCGTACGCCCGCGGGCCGGCCGGCGAGGCCGCCGACGGCGGCGAGGGCACACACACGCAGAAGTAACCTCCCCCACCGACGGGTGTCATGCCGGCGCACTCGGATCCTCCTATGCCACACGTCGTCGAGATCGTCGTACCTCCGGGAAAAAAGAAAGAGCGGCTGGATGTCTATATCACCGGCCGCGTCGAAAACGCAACCCGCAACAAGGTACAGCAGGCAATCCGCGGGGGTACCGTCCTGGTGAACGGGGCACCCGTCCGGCCGAGTTACACCGTCATGCCGGACGACGTCATACGCATCACGCTCCCCCGGCCGGCTCCATCGGAGGCGCTCCCGGAAAACATACCGCTCGAGATCCTTTATGAGGACGGTGATCTCATTGTCGTGAACAAGCCCGCCGGGATGGTGACGCATCCCGCATACGGGAACTACACGGGGACGCTCGTCAACGCGCTGCTCTATCACTGCGGGACGCTCGGCTCCGGCGTGGACCCGATCCGTCCCGGGATCGTCCACCGCCTCGACAAGGAAACATCGGGGGTCATGGTCGCGGCGAAGAACGAGGTTGCGCATGCCAAGCTGGCAAAGCAGTTTGCGCAGCGGACGATCCGCCGGGAATACCAGGCGATCGTCTGGGGCCGGTTCAGGCAGTCCTCCGCTTTGATCGAGGCCGGCCTGGGAAGGAGCAAATCCGACAGGAAGAAAATGGCGGTCGTGGCGGACGGGAAATCCGCCGCCACCGAATACACGGTGCTCGACCAGTTCCCGTACCTTGCGCTCCTGCGTCTGAGGTTACGCACGGGGAGAACGCACCAGATACGCGTTCACCTCGCGCACATCAACCACCCGGTATTCGGGGATCCGACGTACAACGGGAGGCGCATTGCATGGGGAAGCGGCGGCGGTGCCCAGAAAGCCGAGGTGCAGCGGTTTCTGGCGATGATGCCCCGCCAGGCACTTCACGCAAAAACCATCGGGTTCGTGCACCCGTCGAGCAGACAGGAGCTCTTCTTCGAAACCCCCCTCCCCCCCGATATGGAGGGACTCCTGGACTCCCTGAAGTCACCCAACCCCGCTATTGAGGGTCCCTGAGCGCGGATTCCGGGCATTTTCAGATGTGTGATTCGAGGCACGTTTCTTGTCCCTCCGACTTACTTTCTTTATACTCATTACATAGTATCCCCATCAACATATCATAGGAGAAGCATCGAATGGAAACACTCCGACGTGTACCACGGCTCTGTTCCCTTGCGGCTGCGGCGTGCACGCTGCTGTTCCTGGCGGCCATGGGGCATGCCCAGTCTCTTCAATCGACGCTGCAGCAGTTCAGCGCCACGGACGTGAAAGGGTATGTTCAGCCCATGGGGGACCTCTTCGGCGCGAATATGAATGCCGGAATATTCCATGATGCGGAGATAAAGCCGGGGTTCCACCTCAGCCTGGAGATCGTCGGCATGGCGTCGATGGTGGGGGATAACCAGAAGACCTACACGGTCACCTCCCCCGCCGGGTTCAACCCGGCGACATTCCAGACGGCGACGATGTTCGGAGGCAAGGGAGGCGTGGTGACAGACGCCGGAACCGGGTTCACGTACCGCGGATCCGACGGGTTCATCAACACGACTGTCGTTCCCCTGGCGGCGCCGCAGATCATCATAGGGAACATATACGGGACGCGCGCGCTGATCCGCTTCGTTGCCACTCCCTCCGTCAGCAACTTCCCCAAGGCGACTCTCTGGGGACTCGGCATTCAGCACAGCGTCAGCCAGTATTTTCCCGTTATCCCGCTTGACGTGGCCGCACACGTTTTCTACAACAAGTTCACGTTCGGCGACCTGATCAATTTCACCGGCACGTCCATAGGCGTGGATGCCAGCAAGGGCTGGTCCATCCTGAGAGTGCACGGGGGTCTGGCGTGGGAGAAGAGCAGCATGCAGGCGACATACACGCCGACAAATACGTCGATTCCCGCCGTGGACATCACTATGAACGGCGCGAACAATTTCCGGGCGACCATCGGCCTGGGGCTTCACATTGTGTTCTTCTCGATATTTGCGGATGCCAATTTCGGATCCGTCACGAATTATTCGGCCGGGATCGGCTTCGGGGGCTGACCGGCATAAGCCGGAGTCCCGATACAATCATGAATTGACAATCGCTCGAGGAGAATCAGTATGAAAACAAGGCTTCTTGCTCTTCTCGTTGTCGCCACGCTTCCTCTCATGGCGTTCAACTGCATCACGGATTCATTCACTATCGCGCTTAATCTCAAGCCGTTCAACGGCACGGTCAGGCTCACCCAGGGGGGGAACACCGGTACGTACGGAGGTTCTTTCACCGTGAGCCCGGATTCTATGTTTGATTCGAACACGTACACGCTCGATGGCGCCTCCGTCTACGATGTGACCATCGGGACGGCGGGGCCGGACCTTGGTCAGGTTGCGGGCGATGTGTATGTGAACAATGCACACCTTTTGCACTATGCCGGCAAATGGACCGATTTCACCACGCCTCAGTCGCTTATCAACTCTCCTTTCATCACGAGGTACTCTGCCGGCGTTAATATCCTGATTCAATCCGTCGTGAAAGGTACGCCAATAACGTTCTCGGTGGCGGGGACCGAAACCGTCAAGCCCGTTCCCGCAGGCTGCTCGCTCATCGCGTTGGCGTACGTGCAGGCGTACGGCCACAAGAAGTAACCGCTCTTCAAGAGGAAGCTTTCTTTGCGCCGTGGCGCCGAAAGGCGCCACGGCGCTTCTATGTGTTGCACAGGGGAGTCCCGTTTCGTAGATTAGAGCGTCATGAGCAACGAACGGACGAATCTGCTGGGGATGACGAAAGAGGAGCTCTCGGGCTTCGCGCGCGGGATCGGCGAACCTTCCTACCGGGGAGCACAGCTGTTCAACTGGCTCTATGCCCGCGGAGCGACCTCCTTCGGCGTCATGACCGATCTCGGCAAGACCTTCCGGAGCCGTCTCGAAGAGGCAGCCGCCATAGGCGGCCTCGCGCTCCAGGCTCGCCGCCGTTCGGAGCGGGACGGAACCACCAAGTTGCTTTTCGCACTGGAAGACGGCCTGCGCATCGAGAGCGTGCTGATCCCTTCCGCGCCGGCAGTGAGGGACGGGGACGCGGCCGGGGAGGAAGGGGAGGGGCGACTGACGCTCTGCGTCTCCACACAGGTCGGATGCCCGCTCGACTGTGCCTTCTGCGCGACGGGGACGATGGGGTTCGGGCGTAACCTCACGGCGGGTGAAATTGTCGATCAGGTGCTCGCCGGCGGGCGGGAGGCCGGGAAAGAGATCACGAACGTCGTCTTCATGGGGATGGGTGAACCCCTTCTCAACTACGACGCCGTCATGAAGGCCGCCGGACTCCTCACGGCAGGGGTGGGGATTGCCGTGCGGCGGATCACCGTCTCCACCGCGGGCAGGGTGGAGGAAATTCGCAGGATGGCCGATGAGAAGCGGCGCGTCAAACTCGCCGTATCCCTCCACAGCGCGGTGGACGCGACCCGCACGCGGCTGATGCCCATCAACAGGAAGTTCGGCCTCAGGCTCCTGATGGAGGCCGTGGAGTACTATTACCGGAAAACAAAACAGCCCCTCACCTACGAGGTCATATTCTTCGACGGCCTCAATGACGCCCCGGCGGACGTCGCCCGTCTGATCGCGCTGGCGCGCAGGGTCCCGTCGAAGATCAACATCATACCGTTTCACGCGATCTCTTTCACGCACCCCGCGCCCTTCGCCGCGTCGCTTGCGCCGTCGCCGCGTGTGGAGGAGATCGCCGGCGAACTCCGCAGGGCGCACCTGACCGTAATGATACGCACGAGCGCCGGAGAGGACATCGACGCAGCCTGCGGGCAGCTGGCGCTCAGTCTCCATGGCCGGGAGCGGGGTCGGGGGGAAGGGCGGAATCGCGCGGTGGCGACGGGCCGCAGAGCGGTCGTTTAACCAGACATCACACGGGGATTCATACAACATGCGTGTTCTTCTTTTCGGTCCGCCGGGAGTGGGGAAGGGAACACAGGCGAAAATTCTCTCCGAAGAACTGGGTGTCCCCCACATCTCCACAGGTGACATGTTGCGTGCGGCCGTCGCCGGAGGGACGGATCTCGGGAAGCAGGCAAAGGCGGTCATGGACAACGGGAACCTGGTGCCGGACGACATCATGATCGCTATCGTGCGCGACGTCCTGGCGTCCGCCCGGGCGGCCCGCGGTTTCATCCTGGATGGATTCCCGCGCACGCTCCCGCAGGCACAGGCGCTCTCCCGCATATTCGCGGATCTGAATATCCATGAATTCAGGGTTGTCGACATCAGCGCGGACGACGAAGAGATCATCCGCCGCCTGTCGAACCGTCTCGTCTGCCCGAAAGACGGGCGCATATTCAGCGGGGAAACAGACGGTGTCTCCCCGGGGGAGCCCTGTCCGCTCTGCGGCACGCCGCTCACGCAGCGTGACGACGACAGGGAACAGACCGTGCGCGAGCGACTCAAGATCTACCACCACACCACCGCGCCGGTCATTCACTACTACAAGAAGAGCGGCGTCGTGCTCAGTATCAATGGGACCGGGTCCGTCGATGATGTCAAACGGGAAATCAAGCTCATGCTGCGGCAATCGCACACCGCGTGAATCCGCCCGGGGGACAACAGCCGCTGGTTGTGGCCCACCGCGGCAGCTCGGGATCCGCTCCCGAAAATACGATGGCGGCATTCCGCGCCGCGGTGGCCGCGGGGGCGGACATGATCGAATTCGACGTGCGCATGACCCGCGACTTCGAGCTTGTCGTGCACCACGACCGCAGCCTCGGCCGGACTTCCGACGGCAGCGGCCGGATCTGGGATCTGACGCTCAACGATGTGCGCAGTGTCGATGCGGGATCCTGGCATTCACGGAAATTCGCCGGTGAGCGGATCCCCACGCTTCGCCAGGTGCTCGAGGAACTCCCGGTGTCCGTCGGGCTCGATATCGAAGTGAAGACCGACGGCGACAGACGGCGGGGAGTTGCCCTCCCGGAATCGGTCCTGCTGCTCGTGAGGGAAGCCAGGCGGGAAAGCTCCGTCGTCGTTTCCTCGTTCGACCACAATCTTCTCCGCCGCCTGCACCATCTTGACCGGACGCTCCGCGTGGGCGCGCTCTATGTGGCCGTCCGGGACAGGTTCAGGTCCCCCTCGCAGATTGCCAGGCGCACCGGAGCGACGATGTTCATCTGCGGCCGCACACAGCTGCGCGCGCGCCACATGCGGGACGCACGGGCGGCCGGACTCGCGGTTGCCGTCTACGGGGTGAACACCCAGGCGGACCTCCGGGCGGCTTTGCACGCGGGTGTGGACGCCGTGATTACCGACCATCCGGCACGGATCATCCGTGCGATCAGGAGCACCTGACGATATGTCCCGACCCTCACTTCTTCCTTGCCTCGTTGCCGGAATCATCGTCGTCGCGCTCGGATATTCGGGGTGCGGCAGCGAACAATCGCCGGAACAGCTGCGGGCTGACAGTGCGCTCACCGCAGGAAAGTCCGCCATGGTGCGCGACGACTACCGCACGGCGAAGGAACAGATCGTTGCGGCACTTGCTCTCGACGGGGGACTCAACCGCAGGGCCCGTGTGGCCGAAGAGACTCGCCTGCTGGGCGACATCGCGGCAGCCGGCGCGTCCTTTGACAGCGCCTTTTCCCTGTACGATCGGTCGTTTGCGGATTTCAAGGGACTTGCAGACCGGAGCGGGGCGCGCGACGTCACGCTTCGCATTGCCGCACTCCGCCGCAGGATGGGTGAAGAACGGAAGGCGTTCACCATGTATGTCGAGGCGCTCCGGCTCGCCCGGGTGTTCCACGACGACGAGGGAGTCCGGGCCATCCAGTGGGCAATGCTCCCCTGTGCGCGTGCCCTCGACGAGCAGGAGGAAGAGTCGGACATCATCAGGGAGCTGCTGCAGGGATACACCTCTGCCGGGGACATCGGACACCAGGCAGCGGTGTTTCTTGCCTGGGGGGACGGAAAATTCGCGCGCCGCTCCTTCGACAGGGGAGCGGAGGACTACCTCCGCGCTCTTATGCTCGCCGATCAGGTCCGGGACTCGCTGCGTGCCGTCCGGGCGACACTCCGGCTTGCGATGGCATTTGAAGGGGCAGGCAGGCTGCGGGATGCCCTCACCAATTATGGAGAATGCCTGAAGCGGGCGGACAGGACCCGCGGAGCCGCCGAAATGCGGCTCGAAGCCCTGATACGGGTCGGAAACCTGTACCTCAGGGGAAGGCAGTTTGCAGAGGCGGCCCGGTTCTTCAAGGCGGCCCTCTCCTCCGCACACGCCCGGGGAAACAGCATTGCAGAAGGATACCTGCTCCTGCAGATGGGGAACTGCGACGCTGAATCCTCCCGGCAGTCTGCGCTCCGGAGCTACAAAGCGGGGATGGACCTGTTCAAGGCGATCGCCTCCCCCGCGGGCATGGCGTACTCATCCCTGTGCCTGGGGAACCTCTTCCTGCGGAACAATCAGCCCACGGACGCACTCCAGTATTTCAAACGTGGAGTTGAGCAGAGCGAGTCCACCGCCGATTCGCGCCCGGACGACGATCTCTTCCTCTCATGCGAACAGGCCTACTTCGGCGCCCGCCGTACTCCCTGGCACGACGAGGCGATTGACATATTGCTCCAGCTCGGCCGCTACGATGAGGCCTTCTGGTACGCCGACCGGCGGAACAACCGGGAGCTCCACGGTGTCCTCGGCGCGCTTGACGCGCAGCCCCGCAACGATTCGCTCCGCACACTCCTGGAGGCGTACCAGGATGCCCGCGCCAGGGAGATCGGCGCGGAACGCCAGCTGCTCGAGCTCGCCTCACGGGGTGCCAGGGGAACGGGACTTGAAGCCGGGGCCCGCGCCGAGCAGGAAAAGGCGTTCACCGCCATGAACGGGGCCGCCGAAGC
>PMDK01000154.1 GCA_003154425.1 Ignavibacteriota bacterium | reverse complement strand
AGACGGTCGGGTTCGACATCATGGATGCCGAGTACGTCCGCGACGTCCAGCCCGGGGAGATCGTCGTGATCGACCGTTCGACCCTGGAGTCGGGAGAGGTGACGTCGCTGCGGATCGACGACCGTCCCGCGGAGCCGCACCATTGTATATTCGAATACGTTTACTTTTCGCGTCCCGACAGCCGGATCTTCGGGCACAGCGTGGACAAAGTCAGACGGAAACTCGGCAAAAACCTCGCGAGGTCGCAACCCGTCTCGGCAAAGAACCCGGATGACAAGGTGATCGTCATCAATGTGCCGGATTCGAGCAACACCGCCACCATGGGGTACGTCCAGGAGACGAACAAGCTCGGCGGAAAGGGGAAGCTGGAGATCGGGCTCATCAGGAGTCACTACATCGGAAGGACATTCATCCAGCCCAACCAGGACATCCGCGAGAACAAGGTGAAGACCAAGTTCAACACCGTGAAGGGAGTCCTGAAGGACAGGGTGGTGGTGATTGTCGACGATTCGATCGTCCGGGGGACGACCTCCAGGCAGCTCGTCCAGCTCGTGAAGCAGGCGGGCCCGAAGGAAGTGCATTTCCGCGTGACGTCACCGCCGATCATGCATCCCTGTTATTACGGGATGGATTTCCCCACCCCGAAGGAGCTCATCGCCAACAAGTGCGGCGGCGATATCACGAAGGTCGGGGAGGAGCTCGGGGTGGACAGCATCGGCTACCTGAGCATCGATGACCTGCTCGATTCTGCGCCCCGGGAGAACGGCGAGAATTATTGCACCGCCTGTTTCAGCGGGCGCTATCCCGTCCCGATCGACAGGAACCAATCGAAGGAAGAGCATGAAGCGTGAGTTCCTCACCATCTCAAACCTGCTGAGCATATCCCGCGCCCTTCTTTCGATCCCCTTTGCCCTCGTCATGCTCCTCCCCGATCGGCCGCTCCGTTTCTGGGCGCTCGGGATCCTGCTTGCCGGCATGGTGACCGACAAGCTCGACGGGGATCTGGCGAGGCTACGCGGCGAGGAGACAGAATGGGGGAAAATCCTCGATCCCCTGGCCGACAAGGTGTGCGTGGCGGTCATGGCGCTGGTCCTTCTGAAACTCGGCGATTTCCCCCTGTGGTTCGTGCTGGCGCTCGTCGTGCGGGATCTGTTGATTCTTTCCGGGGGGATTTACCTCAAATCCACGCGCGGTGTCGTCCTTCCCTCCAACGTGGCGGGAAAATGGGCCGCGACGTTCATTGCGTTCACAATCATCATCATCCTGTTGAACCTGTTCAGGGACATGCAGTGGATCCTGTTTGCGGCCTGCGCTGCAGGGCTCATCCTCTCGTTCCTCATGTATGTCGTGCGGCTCCTGCAGGCCGTCCGCGAAGCGCGGGCCTGAGGGCGCGTGGGACTCTTTGAAAGCATACAGAGACTCCGGGAGACGCTGACCAAGACCCGTGAAGGGATCGTCGGCAAGGTCGCCCGGCTTGTCGGCGCCGGGGGGAGGATCGACGAGGAGACGCTCGAGGGGCTCGAAGAGATTCTTCTCGGGGCGGACGTCGGCATGGACACCGTCACGCGGGTCATCGACGCGATCAGGGCGAGAGTGAAAGGGGAGGGGCGTTCAGAGTCGTCGGATCTGCTCCCGCTGCTGAAGGAGGAAATCGCCCGGCAGTTTGCGGCGGATGGCGCGTCGCCTCCCCCCGAGCCGTTCGCGCTCCCCTCTGCGAGGCCATGGGTGATCATGGTGGTGGGGATCAACGGGGTCGGGAAGACCACGTCAATCGGCAAACTCGCGCACCAGTATGTCCGGGCCGGATACAAGGTGATGATCGCGGCGGCCGACACGTTCCGCGCGGCCGCGAACGAACAGATCGGCGTGTGGGCGGAACGGGCGGGGGCGTCGCTGATCCAGCAAAAACACGGGGCGGACCCGGCCGCCGTTGCCTACGACGCCGTGCATGCGGCCGCTTCCCGCGGCGCGGACGTGATAATCATCGACACGGCGGGGCGGCTTCACACCAAAGTCAATCTCATGGAAGAGCTCCGTAAGATCAAACGCGTGATACAAAAACAGGACCCGGCCGCGCCCCACGAGGTGCTCCTGGCCATCGACGCAACTACCGGGCAGAACGGGATGCAGCAGGCGAAACAGTTCGGGGCATCCGTCGGGGTCACAGGACTTATTCTGACGAAACTCGACGGTACCGCGAAAGGAGGGATCGTGCTTGCGATCTCCCGTGAGCTGAACATCCCGGTGAAGTTCATCGGGGTCGGCGAGAGGATCGACGACCTGCAGCCGTTCGACCGCACGGCGTTCATCGAGGCCCTGTTCGCGCCATGACCCGCCGCAGAATCGAGGTCCTTCCGGACCATATCGCCAACAAGATCGCCGCAGGGGAGGTCATTCAGCGTCCCGCGTCGGTTGTCAAAGAACTTATCGAAAACGCTCTCGACGCCGGCGCGTCGGACATTCTTGTGGTCGTCAGGGAGGGAGGGCGCGCATCCATCCAGGTGACCGATGACGGGGCCGGCATGGATGAGCGGGATGCGGTGACGTCGTTCCTCCGGCATGCAACGAGCAAGATCGCCTCCTACGAAGACCTCGAGTCGGTCACCTCCTTCGGCTTCCGTGGTGAAGCCCTTGCGTCGATAGCGGCGGTTGCCCGGGTCACACTCAAGACGCGGCGGCGTGACGACGAGACCGCCACGGTGGTGAAAATCGAAGGAGGTGACCCTCCCGCAGTCTCACACGAGGGGAGGGAGCCGGGAACCACGCTTGTCGTGGGGAACCTCTTCTACAACGTCCCGGCGCGGAGGAAATTCCTGAAGAGCGCCGTCACGGAGTTCCGCCACGTGTACGACGAGGTCCAGCGGATCGCGATCAGCAAACCCGACATCGCCCTCCACTTCATCAGCGACAACGATACGGTGTTCAATCTGAAGCCGGCGCCGCTCCTCCAGCGTCTNNTATTCCTGAACGGGCGGTTCATCGTCAACCGCACGATCAACCACGCTGTCTACTCGGCTTACGAACACCTCCTCGACAAGGGGACGTTCCCGTTCTTCCTTCTCTTCCTCGATGTCGACACGAGAACGGTGGACGTCAATGTCCACCCGTCAAAACTCGAAGCGAAATTCGACGATGAACAATCGATCTACCGCCTCCTATCCTCGCTCACGCGGCGCGCCCTCGGGAGTGTGGATGCAGTCCCCGCCCTGACGATCCAGGAGGGGGGAAGCGAGCCAGGGACGGTGGGCGCACGGTTCACCGGACGCCAGCATTCCTGGCCGGCGAACGGCACAGGGAGCCTCTGGAGTTTTCCCGAGCGGCAGCAGATTGACGCGAAGACCGGCGAGATCCTCCCGTTCGTGCCTTCCGCCGGCGTGGCGGAAGGTGCTGCACTGGCGGCCCGGCTCCTGGGGGTTCCGGGACGCCCTGAGGGTCCCGCGGAGGCCCTCCCCCTGGGGGTGCCCGGACCGCTCCTGCCGCACGGAGGGACGCCCGCCGAGAGGGGGGCGTCGACCCTGATCTGGCAGCTTCATAACAAGTACATACTCTCCCAGATAAAGAACGGACTCCTGATCGTCGACCAGCACGTGGCGCACGAGCGAGTGTTGTACGAACGGGCGCTTGCCCGGTTTGCCACGAGCATGAGGAGCACACAGCAGCTCCTCTTTCCCTATACCCTGGAGCTTCCCGCCGCGGACTTCGCCCTCCTCACGGAGCTCCTTCCGGATTTTGACATGCTGGGCTTCGACATCAAGCCTTTCGGCAGGCACACGGTCGTCATCGAGGGGGTTCCCCCCGACGCCCATACCGGAAGCGAAGGAAAAATCGTGGAGGAGATGCTCGCACTGTACAACGAATACAGGCAGAACGACCCGACGCACGTGCGGGATAATCTTGCCAAATCATATTCCTGCAAATCGGCGATCAAGGCGGGAGACAGCCTGAACGAACCGGAGATGCGCTCGCTCATCGACCAGCTCTTCGCGACGAGCATGCCGTATGTCTGCCCGCACGGGCGCCCGATCGTCCTGCGCATATCCATTGAGGAGCTTGACCGGCGTTTCGGGCGTACATCTTGAAGGAGAGGACGTAATTCCCGTTCTTATGCATTCGACGGGACCACATGCGCACACCACGGTGAGGGGGAGGCTATGAACGAGAACGGTGCCGGTTCAGTGAACGGGGCGAAGAATGCGTGGGCGGCAAAGGCTTCGTTGCTGGGCGAGAGGGAGGCCCGTTTCACGACGGTCAGTGGCGAACCCATCGCTCCGCTCTACACTCCCGATGATGTCGCCCGGATCAACTTCCTGGCCGATGTCGGATCTCCGGGAGAGTACCCTTACACCCGCGGGATCCATCAGACGATGTACCGCGGGAGACTCTGGACGATGCGCCAGTTCGCGGGCTTCGGCACCCCCGAAGACACGAACGCCCGCTACCGGTACCTCCTCGGACACGGGCAGACCGGCCTCTCCGTGGCGTTTGATCTTCCGACGTTGATGGGACGCGACTGCGATGATGCCGTAGCAGAAGGGGAGGTGGGCATCTGCGGGGTCTCCGTGAGTTCACTTGCCGACATGGAGGTGCTCTTCCGGGGGATCTCCCTCAGGGACGTTTCGACGTCGATGACGATCAACGCCCCCGCTGCCATGCTGCTTGCATTGTATGTCGCGGTCGCGGAGAAGCAGGGGGCGGGGACAGCGCAGCTCAGAGGGACTCTGCAGGCCGACATCCTGAAGGAGTATATAGCCCAGAAGGAATGGATTTATCCCCCGCGGCCGTCGATGCGCATCATCACGGACATGTTCGAGTACTGCACGAGGGAAATGCCCCGGTGGAATCCCATTTCGATCAGCGGGTATCACATCCGGGAGGCGGGTTCCACGGCCGCCCAGGAGCTGGCTTTCACGCTCGCCGACGGCTTCGCGTACGTCGAGGCAGGGATCGAACGGGGCATGGATGTGGACTCGTTCGCCCCCCAACTATCCTTCTTCTTCAATTCCCATCTCGATTTCTTCGAAGAGATCGCCAAGTTCCGCGCGGCCCGGCGGATCTGGGCAAAGAGGATGAAGAACAAATTCGGCGCGAAGAATCCACGGTCCCTTGCGCTGCGGTTTCACACGCAGACCGCCGGGTGCACGCTCACGGCACAGCAGCCGGAAAACAACATTGTGCGGACCGCCTTTCAGGCGCTCGCCGGCGTCCTGGGGGGCACCCAGTCGCTCCATACCAACTCGATGGACGAGACTCTTGCGCTGCCGTCCGAGAAGGCCGTCAAAATCGCCCTCCGGACGCAGCAGATCATCGCCCATGAGACCGGCGTGACAAACACCGTTGATCCGCTGGGGGGGAGCTACTTCGTGGAGTCTCTGACGCGGCAGATGGAGGAGAAAGCAGAATCATATTTCGAGAAGATCGATGCGCTGGGGGGCGTCATCCCGGCCATCGAGGCCGGTTTCTTCCAGCGCGAGATCGCCGATGCCGCCTACCGCTACCAGAGGGAACTGGATGCAAAGGAGAAGGTGATCGTGGGGGTCAATGAATTCGTGGAGGAAGGGGAGGTCATCAGCATCCCGATCCTGGAAATCCCCGCCGGGGTTGAGGCGAAACAGACGGAGAGGATCGCCGCCGTCCGACTGTCGCGCGATGCGGAGCAGGTGCGCCGGACGCTGGGCGAGCTCAAACAGGCCGCGCATGACGGGACCAATCTGATGCCGCGTCTCCTGGACTGCACCCGTTCGTACGTCACGCTCGGTGAGATGTGCATGGAACTGGCGGAGGTCTTCGGCCTCCACCAGGAAACCCCGGTATTCTGAAAAACCCGTCAGAGACATGGAGAGACAATGGCCAGATCCCTCGTTGCTGTGTTAAAGACGTCCCCCGCAACCGTCCTGCAGGACTATCAACGCCTGACCGATCTGGCGGGGATGCCCTCCGTGCTCCTGAGGGGAGCAACAACGATACTGAAGGACAACATCTCGTGGCATTTCCCCGTTCCCGGGCGCCAACACCACTCCCTGGCAGATGGAGGGGACGATCCTGGCGCTGAAGAAATCCGGGTTCGACGACATTGCATGCGTGCAGAACAAGACCGTTGTCACCGATGCGTTCAAGGGGGAGGATCTGAACAACTACGTCCCTCTCTTTCGCCGCTACGGCATCCCCGTCCGCTTCAACTTCAGGGACGGAGACATGCGGTGGGTCACCTACAGGCCGAAGGCGAAAATGCACGTGCTTGACAGGATATTCCCGGACGGGATACGCATCCCCGATTATTTCCAGGGGAAGAACATCGTGCATCTCCCGACGGTCAAGTGCCACATCTACACGACGACGACCGGAGCAATGAAGAACGCCTTCGGCGGTCTTCTCAATACGAGACGCCACTACACCCACTCGTGGATCCATGAGACGCTTGCGGATCTTCTCGCGATTCAGAAAGAGATCCACCCCGGGATCTTCGCCGTCATGGACGGGACTACGGCCGGGAACGGACCCGGACCCCGCACGATGATCCCGGTCGTGAAGAATTACATACTCGCGGGTGCCGACCAGGTCGCCATTGACGCGGTCGCCGCGAAAATGATGGGTTTCGATCCCCTTTCCATCGGGTACATACGAATAGCCCACAACGACGGCCTTGGGACGGGGGACGTCCGTGACATCGAGATCGCCGGTGACGGCATTGCCGGTGAATCGTGGGGTTTCACCGTCGGCAACAACGGGGTCAGCCTGTTCGGCAACATGGCATGGTTCGGGCCCCTCAGAGGGATGCAGAATCTCTTTTTCCGCACGCCGCTCGTGCACGCCTTCATCTTCGGCTCGGAGGCGTATCACGACTACTACCGCTGGCAGTTCAGGGACGGCAGGACGTTCCGCCGCTGGCGGGACGGCACTCCGTGGGGGAAGCTCTTCCGGGAGTATGAGACGCACCGTGAACCCGCCGCATCGGGCGGACCGCGTTGACAGTTAAGAGCCGCGCCGAGGGAGTGCTCATCGCCCTCACGATGATCTGGGGAAGCACGTTTGTGGTCGGGAAGATCGTCCTCGAGAACCTGAGCCCGCTGCAGATGATCGCCATGCGGTTTACGCTCTCCTCGGCGTTCTTCCTTGCCTTCTTCTCCCGCAGGATATTTCCTCTCAACAGGCGACAGCTCATCAGGGGCGGGATCCTGGGGGTATTCCTCTTCCTCGGATTCGTCGCGCAGACGGTCGGACTGACGGTGACGACGGCGTCAAAATCGGCGTTCATCACCGGGATGATGGTGGTCTTCGTCCCGCTTCTCCAGGTGATCATCGAACGCCGCGTCCCGAAGATCGGCAACATCGCCGGCGTGGCGGTCGTCTCCGCGGGATTGTGGTTGCTGACCTCCCCCTCCGGATCCTCGTTCAACGCCGGGGACGCGCTCACGCTCCTGTGCGCAGTGCTTTTCGCAATCTATATCGTCTACATCGACGTGGTCGCCCACGACATGTCGGCCATGCAACTGACGTTCATCCAGATGGCGTCCAACGCAATCCTGGCTGTGGGAGCAACGCTGGTGTTCGACACCGTTCCCGCCCGTGTTCCGACGGGGACCGTTTTCGCCGTTCTTTACCTGACCGTCTTCGCGACGATCGTGACAACGTTCCTGCAGACGCGTTACCAGAAGGAGACGACGCCGACCCGGGCGGCGATCATATTTACGATAGAGCCCGTCGTCGCGGCAGTGAGCGCGGCGGCGGTGCTGGGCGAACAGCTCGGCCTGGGCGGGGCGGTGGGAGGAAGCCTGATCATCGGCGGCGTGCTGCTTTCGGAGCTCTCAGAAGGCATCCCGCTTCTCAACAGACCGTTCGGGCCGGCGGATCCTTGATTTTCTTGGCGTGCCGCCGTATCATGATGGGTCTGTGATCAGGCCTTTTCCCGGGAACCGCCCATGGAGACCTCGGTGCACATCATTGTCGAAGGCCTTGTCCAGGGAGTCGGGTACCGCTGGTATGCCGCCCGGCGTGCGCAGGCTCTCGGCCTCAAAGGGTTTGTCAGGAACCTGTACGACGGGACGGTCGAGGTGGAGGCTCGAGGTGATCGATCGCTCCTCGAAGAACTGATACGCGACCTGAAGGTCGGGCCGCGTTCCGCCCGCGTGACGAACCTGAAGATCGAATGGGATTCGGCCGGAAACAGGACGTATTCACAATTTGAGATCCGATGAAACCGTGGCTCATTCGACGCGCATAGGATTCGGCTACGACGTCCACCGCATGTCCGCCGGGAGGAAACTCGTCATCGGCGGCGTTGAAATCCCCCATCCGGAAGGACTCGATGGGCATTCCGACGCGGACGTGCTCCTGCACGCGATCGCCGACGCCCTCCTGGGGGCCGCCGCGCTCGGCGATATCGGAAAGCATTTTCCCAACACCGACCCGCGCTTTAAGGGGATCTCCAGCCTCATACTTCTCCGCCATGTCGCCGACCTCCTTGCGGGGCACAGGTTCGGGGTGGGGAACATCGACGCGACCGTGGTTCTCGAGTCGCCGGCAATCGCACCGTACGTGGACCTGATGAGGCAGAACATCGCCGATGCGCTCAGGATCCCCCTCCAGCAGATCTCCGTCAAGGCGACGACAAACGAGTCCCTGGGTTTCATCGGCGCCGGCGACGGGGCCGCCGCGCATGCGGTGGCCCTCATCACAACGCAGTAACGTCCCCGGGCTCGTTCACACACAAAGGCCTTCTGTATTGGACAACTTCATCGCGTACCTCCAGTCGCTGAGCCCGGCGCTCATCTACGCAATCGTCTTTTCCATCGCGTTCATCGAGAACGTGTTCCCGCCTTCGCCGAGCGATTCCATCATCGTCTTCGGAGGATCGCTCGTCGGGATCGGCCGGGTGGGTTTCATCGAGACTCTCCTCTGGTCGACGGCGGGAAGCACGCTCGGATTTGTCGTCATGTACAAGATCGGGGACTGGTTCGGCGAGCGGATACTCGCACAGGGGAAATTCAAATTCATCCCCGCGGAGTCCGTCCGGAAGGTGGACGCATGGTTCCGCCGGTATGGCCTCTGGCTTATCATCGCCAACCGGTTTCTCGCCGGGACGCGCGCGGTGGTCTCCTTCTTCGCCGGAATGGCGGAACTGCGCCTCCTGCCCACCGTGGTGCTCTGCGCCCTCAGCGCCCTCGCATGGAACGCGCTGCTCATCGCAGGCGGGTACTACCTGGGGAGCAACTGGAAGGAGATCGGCGGCTATCTCAGCACGTACAGCGAGGCGGTGACCGGGCTCATCGCTGTCATCGCCCTGGTGTTCGTCGCACGATATTTCTACCGGCGAAAAGTCGCCAGAGGCAGACAGTGATCGAGTTCCTTTACTCGCTTGACGTTGCGGTCTTTCGCTTCATCAACGTTACGCTCGCCAATCCGGTGGGGGACCTCCTGTGGCCCCTCATCACCAATTACGACAAGATGCTCCCGGTCCGGATAGTGCTCCTGGCCGTCTGGTTGCTGCTCGTCATCAGGGGGGGGGCCCGGGGCCGGACGGTCGCCTTCCTCGTGATCCCGGTCGTTTTCTGCGCCGACAAACTGAGCAGCGCGGTTATCAAGGAACTCGTCGCGAGGCCCCGTCCCTGCCATGACATCGGGGGAGTTCCGATCGTTCAGGGGATACACATGCTTGTCGAGTGCGGGTCCGGCAGATCGTTCCCCTCATCACATGCCGTGAATAATTTTGCGGCGGCTACGCTTTTTTCGACCTACTACCGGCGGTGGCGCTGGTGGCTCTTCGGATGGGCCGCAATCGTTGCTCTGTCCCGTCCGGCAGTAGGCGTTCACTACCCCTCGGACATACTCGGCGGGGCGGTGCTGGGCGCCTCTATCGCTCTCGCGTTGGTCTTCCTCTGGACGAAAGCTGCCCGAACGTTCTTCCCGCGCCTGGTGCTCGACTCAGCCGGGGAGCCGGAGTCATGAGGCCGCGCCGCGCGGAGCAGGGGGAGCGGGCGGACCTTTCCCCGGGCAAGGGGGCGTACGGACTGGCGATCCTCTCCGGCATGATGCTCGGATGTTCGTTCCCCCCGCTCAGGTTCGGCATACTGGCATGCTTCGGGCTCGTACCGCTCCTGATTGCGCTCACCCGTGGGGGGCGCCTCTGGAGCGCGTTGAAGCTCACATACGTCGCGATGCTCGTGTTCCACGTGATCACGCTCAACTGGACCGGGGGCTATGCGCACGGGAACGACCCGTATATGATGATCGCCGGTGCGATCACAATGATCGTTCATCCTCTCTTTTACTGTCTCCCTCTCGGTCTCTTCCATGTTGTGCGGGGGAAACTGGGGGAGAGAGCGGGTCTCATCGCGATCCCGTTCCTCTGGGTCGGCTATGAGTATTCCCACTCGCTCAGTGAATGGTCGTTCCCGTGGCTCACGATCGGGAACAGCCAGTCGTATGATCTCGCGCGGATCCAGTTCATCTCGTTTACGGGGATCTGGGGATTATCGTTCTGGATCATCGTCATTAATGTCGCCGCATATATGCTCTACACGGCGCTCGCACAACGTCCCGAAGATTTCCTCCCTCGCCGGGCGCTGGGGCTTGCGTCGATTCTCGCATTCTTGTACCTGCTTCCCTCCGCCGTGGGGACATACGTCCTCTCCAACGCTCCGCCTGCGGGCGAGGCCGCGGGAACGGGGAAGAACGTCACGGTCGGCATCATCCAGGCAAACGTCGACCCGTGGGAAAAATGGGCACGGGCAGATTCTGATCTCGCGTCGCTCTACCTCGGCCTGAGCCGCAGGCTGATCGAACAGGACACCGCTCATGAACCGCAGATCGTCCTCTGGCCCGAGACTGCGGTCACCGGCTTTCCGCTCCTGCTCAGATCCCGGCCTCTTCTCAATCGAATCAGGAGGGGGGTGGACAGCATGCATGTGTCGGTCCTCACCGGAATCGACCATGCGGTGATCTACAGGGATGCATCCGTTGCCCCTCCGAGTGCACACCGTTTCCCGATGTCGGGCCAGCGGTACGATACATTCAATGCCGCCGCCTTCATCGAGCCGGGCGCGGGCGAGATTCCGTGGTACGGAAAGATGAAAATGGTGCCGATCGCCGAACGAATTCCCTACGCCGACGTCTTCGCATTCCTCGATTTCATGCGATGGGGGGTCGGGATCGGCGGCTGGCAGATCGGACCTGACACGACCGTATTCACGGACAGGGCCACCGGCGTGAGATTCTCGGCGATCATCTGCTACGAGTCGACGTACCCCGGATTTGTCGCGTCGTTCGTACGGAAGGGGGCGTCTTTCATCGCCCTGATCACGATCGATAGCTGGTGGGGGAAGATGTCGGGAGCATACCAGCACAGGCAGATAGCAGTCTTCCGTGCGGTCGAGAACCGGCGATGGATCGCCCGCTGCGCGGTCGGGGGGATATCATGCTTCATTGACCCGTACGGAAGGAGCTACGACGATACGGAGCTGTTCACGCAGAGGATTTTCAGCCGGACGATCGGCACGGACAGCGGGCTGACGTTCTACGCGCGGCACGGGGACTGGCTGGGGGAGTCGACCCTCCTCGTGGCGCTCATGTTCGCCGCGGCCGCCGCCGGCCAGTCATTCACAGACAGGAGACGCAGGGAGTCATGGCGGAACAATTCATCGATCTGAGAAGCGATACGGTCACGAAGCCTTCCCCCCCAATGCGGGAGGCGATGGCAAAGGCGGTCGTCGGCGATGACGTGTTCGGAGAGGATCCGACCGTCAACCGCCTTCAGGAGTACGCAGCCGGACTCCTGGGGAAGGAAGCGGCACTCTACGTGCCGAGCGGGACCATGGGAAACCAGACCTGCATCAAGGTGCACACGCAGCCGGGGGACGAGGTCATCTGCGAGAATGGGGCGCATGTTTTCAACTACGAAACAGGGGGGATTGCGTTCCTCTCGGGCGCCCAGGTCCATCCGGTTCAAGGAAAGAGGGGAGCGTTCGGCGTGGCGGAGATCGAGCGCGCACTCCGGCCGGATCTGTATTACATGCCAAAGACCCGTCTCATCTGCATGGAGAACACGCACAACCGCGCCGGCGGCACCATCTATCCCCTCGATCTCATCCGGGAGGTCAGTGCGTTCGCGCGGACCAGGAACATCCGCCTCCACCTCGACGGGGCGCGGCTCTGGAACGCGAGCGTCGCGACCGGCATAGCTCCGAAGGAGTATGCGTCGTATTTCGATTCCGTCTCCGTCTGCCTTTCCAAGGGGCTCGGGGCACCCGTGGGTTCTGTCATCGCCGGGAGCGCGGCATTCATCGCCGAAGCGCGCCATTTCCGGAAGATATTCGGCGGCGGGATGCGTCAGGCGGGGATCCTTGCCGCGGCGGGGCTCTATGCTCTGGAACACAATATCGGGCGCCTGAGCGAGGATCATGAGAAGGCGGCGTTTCTTGCCCGCGAGCTCGCTCAGGTGAAGGCATTCGATATTGACATGGGCTCCGTCCAGACGAACATCATCATCATCGGGGCGGAGAAGAGCGGGAAGAAACCGGAGGAGATCCTCGCCGCGCTCAGGGCGAAGGGAGTGCTCCTGACGATGGGGAATTACATGGGACTCAGGGCTGTGACACATCTTGATGTCACGATGGGTGAGGTGAAACGTGCCGCGCAGATCATTCGGGAGACGTGTGGCCGATTGTGAAGGGTGGCGGTGCGGGAAACGGGCTGAAATCTGAAGATTCGGGGGGGAACTTTCACATTTCCCTTGCTTTTCATGCTGGAAGTATCTATCTTCTGGTGTTGTAGATATAGCCCAATTTGGGCTATTTTTGTTTGGGATGACGCATACCCCGATGCCTAATGACGAAATGCGGGCCGCAATCGAGGATTGCACCGCGCGATGCTCTGCTCATCTGATCGAACTTGTCGTGCGTGGAACCCGCGGGAAGACATTGATTGAGATATTCATCGACGCCGAACAGGGCGTAACGAGCGACCTGTGCTCGGATGTCAGCAGGGAAGCGTCTCTCCTGATCGACCGATCGGGATGGATACAGGGCTCATACCGGCTCGACGTCTCATCGCCGGGGATAGGGAGGCCACTGAAGTTTGCCTGGCAATACAAGAAGCATGTCGGCAGGACGCTGGCCGTGAAAGTCCTGTCTCCCGGTGGGACCGTTGAACACACGGGACGCCTTTCATCGGTAGGGGAGAGCGGGATCCGGCTTGAGACCGCGAAGGGGGGCGCGCCGCAGGAGTTTCCGTTCGAGAGTCTGTCTGAGGCCGTCGTGAGGTCCCCGTGGTAAGGATCTCACCGGAGGAGATTTCATACATTCGGAGGTTCTGATGAATTCGGAGATTGTCGAATCTTTTGCCCAGATGGTGCGCGAGAAGGGCATCGACAAAGACATATTGACCGGCATCGTCGAGGATGTCTTCTCGATGATGGTCCGGAAGAAGTACGGGCAGGATGCAAAGTTCGACGTCGTCGTCAACATGG
>PMDK01000177.1 GCA_003154425.1 Ignavibacteriota bacterium | reverse complement strand
GAGCGCAGAATCCGAACATCGGGACCGCGGGGGCTCAGTTCCTGAAAATCCCGGTCGGTCCCCGCGCGGCCGCCATGGCCGGCGCCTTCGTTTCCAACACCGATGATGCTTCTTCACTCTTCTGGAACCCGGCCGGGAGCGTCGGCGTGAAATCCGGTGCGCTGTTTGCCGCGCATACCGACTGGTGGGAGACGATCAAGCTGAACCACGCCGCGTTCGTGGAATCTTTCGAGGACATCGGCTCATTCGGCGTCTCCGTGACGGTGCTTTCGATGGGTGAAATGGAAGTCACGACGGAAGATCAACCTGAGGGAACCGGCCAGTCATTCGACGCACAGGACGTGATGATAGGCGTCAGCTACGCCCGGAGGCTGACAAATGAATTCAGCGTCGGCATCACCGCGAAGTATGTGCAGCAGCGGATCTGGAACGAGGCGGCGAGCGGTATCGCGTTTGATATCGGGACCCAGTACCGCATCGGGTTCCGTGACCTGACGATCGGCATGAGCATGATGAATTTCGGCGGCAACATGACGTACGCCGGCCCGGACCTCGGGGTCAAATACACAGTGGACCCGAACAATTCCGGCGTGCGTCTTGCGCCGGCCAATCTCGCCCCGGATGACTATCCTCTCCCCCTCCATTTCCAGGTCGGGATTTCGATGTCCCCGTACATGAGCGAGAACTTTTCGATGCTGCTTGCGCTCGATGTTGCGCACCCGAATGACAACCAGGAGGAGGTGAATGTGGGGACGGAGTTGACAATTCTCCGTCAATTCTTCCTCCGGGGGGGGTACCGGTTCGGGTACGATATCGAGAAAGCGACATTCGGCGCCGGCGTGGCTCTCCCCCTCGGCGGCCTCAGCCTGACCGTCGACTACGCGTATGCGATGTACGACCTTCTTCCCAACATCAGCCGGATTTCGGTCGGCATGACGTTCTGATGCGCGCCGCCATCGGGGTCCTTGCGGCCCTCTCGCTCCTTGTGCGCCCCGGCTTCGGCCAGGGGTCGGTGCTTCTTGTCGGCGGCGGGAGCGAGAACTACAACGACTGGTCTGACACCCCCTACCGGTGGCTCGTGCAGCACGCCCCCAACGGGCGCATACTCGTCCTCCATTATTCCACGGCCTCCACGTTCCTCCCCGCGTATTTCCGGTGGCTGGGAGCCGCCGCCGCGACCAACCTCATAATTCCGTCAACCGCCTCGGCGAACGACACCAACACTGCGAATGCGATTCTCGGGTGCGACGGGATATTCCTGCGTGGAGGGGACCAGTGGCAGTATATCTCTCTCTGGAGGGGGACGCTCGCCGAGACGGCCCTCCGTCAGGTCTTTCAGCGTGGAGGCGTGATCGGAGGGACCAGCGCAGGGATGGCCGTACTGAGTCAGGTGATCGTTGACGCCCGCATCACCTCTGTCGATCCACGCGATGCGCTCAGGGATCCTCTCTCCTCGGGGATTTCATTCACGGAGAACTTCCTCGGGTTTGTTCCCGGGGTCATAGGCGACACGCACTTCTTTGAACGGGGACGGCTCGGCCGGCTGCTGGCGATGATGTCCGTCTACAGGGAGCAGAACGGCCGCTGGATCACCGGCGTCGGAGTCGACTACAGCACAGCCCTGGCGATCGACGCGAGCGGGGAGGCCCGGGTCATGGGGGCCGGGACGGTCACCGTGTTGAGCGCGACGGCCGGCACGACGTACTCGATCGCGCCCGGGAAGCCGCTGTCGATGTCGAATCTCCGGATGGACATGCTGACTCCCGGCTATCAGATCAAACTTTCCAGCGGCGAGATCCTGCCTCCGGCAGGTGCTCTTCCTTTCTCACCGGACAATGTGCACTGCTCCGCCTCCCCCCTCATACTTGACGGGAGCGGATCGGCATCCGTCTGGACAGGTGCGGCGGGGAGCCTGAACCGCTTCGTGGCGGCGCTCTCATCGCCGGCCGACACGGTCGGCGTGATATCCCGGGCCGGCTCAGCGCCGGGCTCGGCCGGTGTCGGCGCATTCCTGGGTACGAGGGGAGTGGCCTGGCGGGCGCTGGGCGTCGGTGACGGGTCGAAGAACGACCCCGCCCTGGCGGCTCTCTGCCGCGGGTGCAGGGGGTTCGTCTTTGTGAGCAACAGTGCGGAGAGTCTTGCGGGCTTCTTCACGTCGACGCTCCTGGGCGCCTCGTTCGAGCAGCAGCTCCTGAACAAACCGCCGGTCCTGATGCTCTCCAGCGACTGTGCACTGGCCGCAGACAGCGCGGTCGGGGGGATCGAATCAGATCCCGACGCCGCCTGGTACGGCACGCTGACCCGCGTGGCGGGACTCGGCATTGTCAGTGGAATCGAATTCATGCCGCGTGTCTATGAAAACTCTGACTCCCTTGACAATCGCTTCAGCGGTCTCTTCTGGGGAATAGGGAGGTCCCGCGCGGCGTACGGGCTTCTCCTGGACGGTGGAACAACCGCACAGGTGGGCTCTGCGGGGCTTCTCAGCATCTCGGGGTTGACACCGGCCGTCGTCGTCGACTGCCGCGGGGTCACCTCCCTCGATTTTCCGTCATTTCGCGCCGACATAATGTCCAATCCACGGGTGGGAGCCGCGCTCGTGGGTGCGGCGCTCCACGTCGTCCGCGACGGGCAGACATTTGATTTTGCCTCCGGCGAACTCCTCGGTGTGCGCACTGTCCGGCCGGCCCCGCCGGAGGAGT
>PMDK01000125.1 GCA_003154425.1 Ignavibacteriota bacterium | reverse complement strand
CGGCTCGCACGAATTCTACATGGGCTACGCCGTCAGGAACAACATCGGTCTCTGCCTTGACACCGGGCATTTTCATCCGACGGAACAGGTCGCGGACAAGATATCCTCGATGTTGCTCTTCCTGGACGGACTGCTCCTGCACGTGAGCCGCGGAGTCCGGTGGGACAGCGATCACGTTGTCATATTCAATGATGAGATCCAATTGATCGCGCAGGAGGTCATCCGCGCGGGGGCGCTCGACCGGGTGAATGTCGGGCTTGACTATTTCGACGGGAGCCTGAACCGGATCGGCGCATATGTCGTCGGGGCGCGGGTGGCACAGCTGGCGTTCCTCTTTGCGCTGCTTGAGCCGACATCCACATTGCGGGGATACGAAGAGGCGGGGAAGAACTTCGAACGCCTCGCGTCCCTGGAAGTCCTGAAGACAAAGCCGTACGCCGCGGTGTATGATTACTATTGCCTTAAGGACGGCGTCCCCGTCGGGGAGGATTACATCAATGAGATTCAAAAGTACGAAACAGATGTGTTGAGCAAAAGATAGATCGTCCGCGCGCTATCGCGCCTTGGTGCCCATTCCAGTGCTGTTTATTCTGTTACTAAATCTGTCAATTGGTGCGTTTACTCTTGCAGGCACAAAAATACTCCGCAAGGAAACGAAAATCTATTGTAAGTAAACGAAAAAGAGCATATGTTCTGATGCCCAATGAAGGTTCCGTGACGGTGATTTCACTCCGGTGTCAGAAAATACTCAACTCGCTTGCCGGCAAGGAGGTCGTAACAGTCCGGGAGCTGAGTGAATCGCTCTCGGTGACTGAAGTGACGATCAGGTCCGACCTTGAAGCGCTTGCGAAGCTCGGGAGGATTTCCCGGACTCACGGCGGGGCGAGGCTTGTTGAGGAGCGGATGCGGCAGGAGTATACCTTCCAGACAAGGAAGAGCCTGAACTCGCATATCAAGCAGAGGATCGGCGAGGCGGCGGCAGATCTTGTCGGATCGCTTGAGTCGGTCCTTCTGGATTCGAGTACGACGGTTCTTTCACTCGCGCACGCCCTCCGCAGGAGGGATGACCTGAAGGATGTCACCGTCATCCCGACAGGGATCTGGACGGCCATCGAGTTGATGGGGTGTCAGAACATCAACGTGTTGTTGCCGGCCGGTTACCTCAGGCACACGTCAGGGTCCATCGCCGGGTTGCCGACACAGGGGTTCTTTGAAGATCTCATAATCCAGAAGGCGTTTCTCGGTGCGTGGGGGATTTCAATCGAGAACGGACTTACGGACACGCATCTTCTGGAGATTGAATTGAAAAAGAGGATCGTCGCGAAGGTCCGCGAGATCGTTATTCTGGCGGATGGGAGCAAGTTCCATCAGACAGGCCTTGCGAGCTATGCGTCTCTCACGCAGGTGCGGCAGATTATCACCGACAGCACCGCGCCCGCGGAAGTTCTCACCCGGATGGAACGGATGGGTGTGCGGATCACGATAGTCAACTGATGAAGATCTGAAGGAGATCGGGAATTGAGCAGTTCCGGCGATTGCGGCTGTTCAAAAACGGTTGAGTCACACTCCCGTGAAGCCCTCGTGGACCTCATCGTGCGGGAGGTCAGCCTCGTGCTTCAGGCGAAACGCGCCGGGAGGAGCTCCGTCATGGACGCGGGCTCCCGGAAGATCCCTCTCGGCGTTTCAAACAGGCATATTCATCTCACGGCCGCCACATTCCGCAGGCTCTTTGGCGAGAAGACGGCATTCGAACAGATGCGGCCGCTCTACCAGCCCGGAGAATTCGCCTCAAAGCACACGCTCACGATCGTCGGTCCGAAACTTCGCAGCATTCCGGGCGTGCGGATCCTCGGTCCGCTGCGACGCTACGACCAGGTGGAAGTCTCACTCACCGACGCAGTGTTCCTGGGGATCGATCCTCCGGTCGTGAACTCCGGATCTCTCGGCGACGCTGCCCCGCTGACGCTCGTGGGACCCGGGGGCTCCGTCTACATCGAGAAATGCGCCATCATCGCCAGCCGCCATATCCACATGACGAACAGCGACGCGGGGCGCCTGGGCGTCAAGGACGGCGACCGGTGCAGTGTCCGTGTGACCGGGGAGAAGAGCACAGTATTCGAAAACGTCCTGATACGGACAAACGACAACTGGCTGCTCCAGATTCACCTGGACACGGATGACGCGAACGCCGCAAACATCCGCGAGGAGACATTTGTGGAATTTCTGGGGAAGATGTGACCCATGAAGCTGGGTATTGTCATCGGGAACGTCGTGGCAACGCGGAAAACCGGAAACACGGAAGGGCGGAAGATCCTCGTCGTGCGGTACCTGAACGAACAGCTTGCGGAGACCGGCCTGACACATGCGTGCATCGACACGGTGGACGCCGGCGTCGGGGATGTCGTCCTTCTCTGCGCCTCCTCCTCGGCGCGGCTGACCGCGACGACGAAGGGGGTCGCCACCGACAGTGCCATCGTGGGGGTAGTTGACGAGGTGGCTTCCGGCACGACATACATCTACCGAAAAAGCACTCCCGGAGGCCGGTGACAGTGGAGATCTCGATCGAAAAGCTCGTCCAGATCATTGTACGGGAAGTGCTGGCCGAGCTTGCAAAGCGCGGGGTTACAGTGGGAATCCCGCCGGCGGGGGGTGGTACCTCGCCCGCCCGGGACCCGGCGGCATGCGTGTCGATTGACATGACAGGGTACCGGACCCCCGTGCTGACCGAAAGCCGTGTCCGTTCCCTGGGAATGCATGTCGGGGAAATCACAGTCCCTGCAGGCACGATATGCACGATCGGCGCCCGCGATGCACTGCAACAGAGAAGAATAAAGCTCACGTTCACTGGCAACACACACTAGGAGGAACACTACCATGTCTCGAGGAGCTGCACTGGGATTTGTTGAGACGCGCGGGAATACCGGGGCGATCAACGCCATCGACGCGATGATGAAAACAGCAAACGTGGATTTTGTGAAGCGCGTGGAAATCGGCGGCGCGTACGTGACGGCGCTTGTACGCGGGGAAGTCGGCGCCGTCCGCTCCGCCGTGGACGCGGGGGCGGAGGCGGCGGGGAGAGTCGGCGAGCTTGTGTGCACAAACGTCATCCCGTCGGCGCACGACGAGGTATTCGAACTCATCGGGGTTGAAAAATAGGAGAAGAGCAATGAACGATGCACTCGGTATCATCGAGACACAGGGATTCACGGCCGGAGTCCAGGCCGCGGACGCCGCCGTAAAATCGGCCAATGTGAAACTGGGGAAATGGGTGAAAGTGGGGGGAGGGAGGGTCGGCATCGTCGTTCGCGGCGATGTGGCCGCGGTCAAGGCGGCGGTCGAGGCCGGCGTCCAGGCGGCAAAAAGCATCGGGACGGTGCAATCCGAAGTCATCATCCCGCGCCCGTCGGAGAAACTCCTCCCCAAATTCCCGCTCGATCCGATAAGGGCGGAGAAGAAATCGGCAAAATAACTGAACGAGGGTTCCGTTGGAAATCACCGAGCAGCAAATCCGTGGTCTGATCGAGGACGTCGTCCGTCAGGTCATGGCGAAATCGGGAGGTGCGGGCTCCGCTGCCGCCTCTCACGCGGGGGGCGACTGGGGGGTCTTTGATGACATGAATGACGCAGTGGAGGCCGCGCACCAGGCGTTCCTCGAGTACAAAACGCGCAGCATCCAGTGCAAGAAGAAATTCACCGACGCCGTCCGGCAGATGACGTATGATCACAAGGAAGAGCTCGCGCGGGAGACAGTGGAAGAGACCGGGATGGGACGCGTGGACCACAAGATTGCGAAGCTTGTCAACGCGGCGAAAC
>PMDK01000011.1 GCA_003154425.1 Ignavibacteriota bacterium | reverse complement strand
GATTGCAGGACCCCGAAATCCGCCGTTTCGCGGAGATAATTCACAACCACGAACGGAAGCCAGAGGAGGTTGTCCGAGATAGCGTTGCGGAGACCGATCTCCGACATCGGATGCCACCAGTGGTAGACGGACCCGTCCCTGAACTGGTGCCGCGCATGAAGCTGCAACTGCCGCCTGGTCTGCTCCGGATTTATCGGGAGGAATACCTGGCTGTCCTGAAGCTGATCGCGGAATCCGAACGCGCCGCCGGTCTGATAGTACGCACTGCGCGCCCAAAGGCGGCCGGATATCGCCTGATACTTCAGCCAGACATTGGTCATGATGTCCATGGCCCTGTCCGGCGTAGAGACCTCGAGGGTCCCCAGGAGCGACTCCCAGCGCCGGTGGACATCCTCAAACGCGGTTTCCACCGCTTCGGGAGAGCGATATTTCCGGATGATCTCTTCAGACCGGGATCGGCTGTCGGCGGCACCAAGTGTGAACGTCAGGACGCTCTCTTCCCCTGCTCCCAGCTCGAGGTCGACGGCCAGGCTGCCGACCGGATCGAGCCAGTTTCCCGAGCGCTTCCCGGGCTTCCCATCCCTGACAGCCGCCGGCATACGGAGATCGCCGTACATCCCGAGGAATGACTCCTTGTCAGTGTCAAACCCCACGGGCCTCCGGCTACTCGAGTGGAAGGCGACGTACGGCCATCCGGTGTTCCAGTGCCCCCTCTCCCCCGGGACCTCCCAGAGGCGTTTACCCGCAAAGACCGCGCGGGAGCCTGCGTCATATTCCGTCTCAATGAACGATTTGTGAAACTCGCGGTGCCAGTCGGGCGCCGCCCCGAGTCCCCATTCAAGATAGGTGAAGAGCCTGAGCTTCCGGGGAGTCCGGCCGGTGTTCCTCACCTTCAGCCGCCAGAGCTCAACGGGCTCATCGTTGGGAACGAATATCAGCAATTCGGTCTCGATCCCCCTCATCCGGGAGCTGATGACGGTGTACCCGATGCCATGACGGCATTCGTAGCGATCCGGTTTCGCGCACACGGGTTTCCACGCGGCAGACCAGACGCGTCCCCGTTCATCCCGGATGTAAATGTACTTCCCCCACTCATCACGTACAAGGTCCTGCTCCCAGCGGGTTATACGATTGAGCTGGGCGTGCGTCCGCCAGCTGTATCCGCTCCCGGTCTGGGAGACGGTGACGCCGTAGTCGCCGTTGCTGATGACGTTGATCCAGGGACGCGGGGTTTCCGGTGTGGTGATGATATATTCGGTCCCGTCCGGCGAGAAATACCCGTACTTCGTGCGAAACTGGCCGAGTGTCTTCATGAGGGGGGCGGATTCTGACGGCCGGCGCGTTCATTCAACCGGCCTTCGCAGGGCGAGCCGGGGGATGCGCAGGGGGAACACGAGGGGAGGGATCTCAATGACGGAGACCGGGTCAGAATGCAAATGCGAGTGTGACACGCTGGACTCCGCCGAGCCTTCCGAAGGACGCCCAGGCGTAGTCGAGTCTGAGGTCGTAGCCCAGGCCGTCCCACTGCACTCCGGCGCCGGCGGTCAACCCCACTTCGGAGTCCTTCAGGAAGAGGCTCTGGTAGCCTGCGCGAAGGAAGAGAACATTCTGGAAAGCCCATTCCGCCCCCATGTTGACGCTCTCCGCCTCGTCGCTCGGGTGAAGGGCGTCAACGGCGAGCGTGACAGTATTTGCCCCGTCGAGCACGACCGGGTATCCGAGGCCGACGCGAAACACGATCGGGAGCGTGAAGTAATCGGCGTTGATGGTGGCGGGGAGCGTGCTGTTCGCACCGTACCGGGAGGGATCCTCGTTGTAAGAGACCCGCAGATCCGTCCCGTCGAAACGCCCCTTCGTGCCGAAGTTGATGAGACTTGCGCCGATGCACAGGCCGTCGGGGGAGAGCCGGTAGATCGTCCCGATGTTCACGCCGACGACAGCCACCGAGCTGTGCCATATGCGCTCGCTGACGTAATTGACCTGTATGCCGAAAGAGAACCTGTCCGTTACCGCCATCCCCCAGCCGAGCCCCACGAGGAGATCGCTGACACTGAACTGTTCCCCCGTGCCGAGCGGCTGCTCCACCGTGGTGACCGGGATGTCCCCCGAGCTCAGGTTCGTCACGGCAATGGCGGCGGTCCCGATCGAGCCGATGCGGACGGCCGCGACCGCGTTGCTGACGGTAATGCCCGCCAGCCACTGGTTGTACGTGAACTGAAAATCCGATCTTCCCAGCGCACCCAGCGCTCCGGGGTTATAGAAACTCGCCACAGCCTCGGAAGAGGATGTCACCCCGGCACCGCCCATGGCGGCAGAGCGCGCTCCGGGATCAATCAGCGTAAACTGGCCGATCGTCGTCCCCGTTTTGGACTGCGCGTGAAGCCCCGCCGAGGCGACACAGAGGATGAGAGCAAGACTCTTCATGAGATTCTGCCCCGGTTGCGTCATTTGATGATCGCGAATTTTCCGACATACGAGTCGAAACCCGCGGCCTCGACGTGATAAATGTAGAGACCGGGCGCCACATCGAGGTTGTCTTTCGTGCGGAGATCCCAGACCGCATATCCGCTCGTCGAGCCGTCCTGGTGAAGCGTCCGGACCAGATCGCCGCGCACGGTGTAGATGCGCACCGTCCCGTTGACGGGGAGTCCCCGGAATTCCATCCGGCGGTCCCCCCGCCCCGTCGTTGCGAACTTCTGCGGCTCAAAGCTGGCGGCGCCGGCATACGGGTTCGGCACAACGTAGGGCGCGCTTCTGTACTGTTGTTTAGCGAGGCCGGGGTTGACCACCTCCCCCTTCGTCGTGAACGCATACACGTCGTCGTTGGCGACCGGACTTGTGATCCGCGCCGTGTACACATCGCCCGGTGCCGGGGGGACGACGGGCGATGCGGGAGTGGGGACGTTGAATTTGATCCGCCAGGTCGGCCAGGGGGAGAAGCGGGCGGTGTCCCACGGGAAATAGGAATACACGTCGATCGACTCGTCGGCCAGCGAGAGCGTGCTGTCCTTGTTTGCGACGTCTTCATGCAGCGCGCATTTCAGGGGGACGGGTCCCGACGGCGTGTTGGCGACCGCCCTGAACTTCACGGGGACAGAAGGGGCGCCGACGACAAAAAGTGAGGTATCCAGGGGCGTCGCGGAAAACGTCAGCGTGAAATCATACGGGTACCCCGGACGCGGAACGTCGATCGAATCACGGCTCAGGTTGGATATTGTCAGCCGTGTATGCGCGGCGTTCCCTGCGGCGAAGGCGCTGTTCACGGAGTCAAACGAGGCGGCATCCGGCGTCGTGACCACGGCGAGGATCCCGTCCCCCACAGGGCCGCGCCCCTCCCCGTGGAAGTCCGACCCGAACGAGTACACGGCCTTCCCGGTGAGGCTGTCCGCGAGCTCATATCTGAGAGCGTGCCTCCGGCCGGGCGACGCCCCGGTGAATCGGAGCAGCAATGTGGTGTTGTCGGGGACGGACTTCGAATCGAGGATCGTGAGTCCGATCGCCGCGCTCCCCGTCCCCGCGATGTGCCTCACCCCAGTCGCCGTGGCCTGCACATAGCCGGGGACCGCCGGCTCAGGCCTGACGTCCACGACATTGA
>PMDK01000341.1 GCA_003154425.1 Ignavibacteriota bacterium | reverse complement strand
TGCGGCTGCATGACGGACGGGCCATACCGGCATTCCTCACGCAGGCCCTTCGCGGCGAGGATGTGACGGTGTTCGGGACGGGGAATCAGACGCGAAGCATCTGTTACGTGGACGACCTCATCGACGGCATCCACCGGCTGCTTCTGTCCGACGAACCGGACCCGGTCAATATCGGCAACGAGCAGGAGATTACGATGCTCGAGCTAGCCAGGGAGATCATCGCTGTCACCGGGAGCAAGAGCAAAATCATCCACAGACCGCTCCCCGAGGACGATCCGAAGGTGCGCCGCCCGGACACGACGCGCGCCCGTACGATATTGCATTGGGAAGCGAAGGTGGACCGCAAGGAGGGGCTGCGAAGGACCGTCCAGTATTTCAAGGAACAAATCGGCTGAACCAGTTGGCGATTTACACACAATAGCATCGAGAAGGGGATATACGCATGGCACTGAAAAAGGGAGACAGGGCACCTGCATTCACACTGTATGACAGCGAGAAGAAGCTTCGTTCGCTGAGCGAATTCCTTGGGAAGAAAACCGTCCTGGTCTTCTATCCGGGGGCGTTTACCGGGGTCTGCACGAAGGAAATGTGCACGTTCAGGGATTCCCTTGCCACGCTCGGATCGCTCAACGCACAGGTCGTCGGGATCAGCGTTGACTCCCCATTCGCGAACAAGGCGTTCGGCGTGCAGAACAAGCTGACGTTCCCGCTACTCAGTGACTTCTCGCGTGAGGTGAGCAAAAGTTACGGAGGACTCCAGGAGGACTTCAGCCAGCTGAAATCGTACACCGCATCAAAGAGGTCAGTCTTTGTTCTTGATTCCGGCGGGATCGTGCAATACGTGTGGATCACGGACAACCCCGGCGTCGAGCCGCCGTACGCTGAGGTTGAAAAGGCCGTCTCGTCCCTCTGACATGCGGTCACCCGTATCCGGCCGCTGATAGTCAAGCTGTGTTTTCCGGAAGGAATGCGACACCAATGCCCCGACTTTCGGTGGGCTCGAAAGCCCCTGATTTCTCTCTCCCTGACGGCAGCGGCGGGACTGTCTCCCTCAAGCAGTTGAAAGGGAAGACGGTCATTCTGTACTTCTACCCGAAGGACAACACGTCGGGATGCACGAAGGAAGCCTGTGATTTTCGCGACAACATCCCGGTGATTTCGAAGAAGGGGGGAGTGGTCGTGGGGGTGAGTGCGGACAGCGTCTCCTCCCACAAGAAGTTCGCCGACAAATTCGGACTTCCCTTCCCGCTGGCCAGCGATGAAAAGAAGGAGCTGGTGAAGAAATACGGGGTGTGGAAGGAGAAGAGCATGTACGGGAGAAAATACATGGGGATCGAGCGCACGACATTTGTCATCGACGGGCGCGGAGTCATTACACACATTTTTCCCAAAGTGAAGGTCGGGGGGCACGTCGAGGAGCTCCTCGGCCTGCTGGGGTGAACACGATTTCAGGGAAGGACGGACGATGGTTCTCGTGACGCGGAAAGGTTATTTTTGTGCTGCACACCGGCTGTACAACCCCTCCTGGTCTGATGAAAAGAACGGCCGGGTTTTCGGGAAGTGCAACAATCCCAACGGTCACGGGCACAACTACACCGTCGAAGTGACTGTGGCGGGAAGCCCGCCGGCAGACAGCGGGATGGTGATCGACCTCAAAGTTCTGGCCGAGATCATCGAACGGGAGCTGATCGAGCGGGTCGACCACAAGAACCTCAACATGGACGTTGATTTCATGCAGGGGATCATCCCCACTGCGGAGAACATCGCCATCGCGTTCTGGAAGATCCTGGCGCCGACAATCACCGAGGGGAAGCTCTACGCCATCAAGCTGTACGAATCCGAAAACAACAGCGTCGAATACCGGGGAGCCTGAAGAGATGGAAGAACTTCTTCCGAAGAAAGGGGAGCTTGAAGGGCTCATCGCGCAGATGCTCTCTGCGCTCGGCGAGGACCCGAAACGGGAGGGACTCCTGCGGACTCCGCACCGTGTTGCCGAAGCCTTTGAGTTCCTCACGAATGGCTACCGGCAGGATGTGGAGAAGGTCCTGAACGGTGCGATATTCAACGAACCTTACAGCGAGATGGTGATCGTCAAGGAGATCGATTTTTTCAGCATGTGCGAACATCACATGCTGCCGTTCTTCGGCCGGGCCCACGTCGCCTATATCCCGAACGGCAAGATCCTCGGCCTGAGCAAGATACCGCGCATCGTCGAGGTGTTCAGCCGCCGCCTTCAGGTTCAGGAGCGGCTGACGCAGCAGATCGCCCAGACCCTGTTTGACGCGCTCAACCCTGCCGGCGTTGGCGTAGTCGTGGAGGCCAGGCACATGTGCATGATGATGCGGGGGGTTGAAAAACAGAATTCGGTCGCAACCACGAGCGCGATGCTGGGCACATTCCGCGACGACTTCAAGACGCGCACCGAGTTCTTAAACCTGATCGGGAGTAATCTCCCGAGAATCTGAACAGGGACGAATGACGATGAACGGAAAGAAGCTCTCCGGAAAGGTCGCGGTCGTGACCGGCGCGGGGAAGGGGATAGGGAAGGCGATTGCCGACGCACTGGCCGCGGAAGGGGCGCACGTCGTCCTTGCAGCCCGTACGCCGGCCGACTTAGAGAAGGCGGCCGGGGCCATCCGCTCGGCCGGCGGGGCCGCGACGACGGTCCGCACCGATATGACGGACGAGGCTCAGGTGGACCGTCTCATCGGGGAGGCCCTCAAGGTGAACGGGTCGGTGGACATTCTGGTAAACAACGCAGGGATTGGAGTGTTCAAGCCGGTCGTCACCATGGGCATCTCGGAGTTCGATGCAATGTGGAATGTGAACGTGCGCGGGGTGTTTCTCGCGACCCGCGCGGTGCTCCCCTCGATGATACGGTCCCGGAGAGGGGCGATCGTGAACATCGCATCGCTCGCCGGAAAGAACACGTTCAAAGGGGGGGCGGGCTACGGGGCGACCAAGTGGGCGCTGCGCGGTTTTGCGGGATCGCTCATGCTGGAAGTGCGTGAGCACAACATCCGGGTCGTGACGATTTGCCCGGGATCGGTGGATACGAACT
This sequence comes from Ignavibacteriota bacterium, assembly GCA_003154425.1. GTDB lineage: Bacteria > Bacteroidota > Ignavibacteria > UBA10030 > UBA6906 > Fen-1273. The sequence goes on along the minus strand of PMDK01000341.1, from coordinate 6,223 downwards.
TCTCCCCCGGGGGGAAGAAGGGGGCGCAGATCACGCAGCCGGAAGATGTTGCATCCGCTGTCGTCTTTGCGGTGACGGCTCCCGAGAGGAGTATGTTCAGCGAAATAGACCTGAGGCCGACCAACCCCGCGTGAGCCGGCCCCGAGTGTGAAGGGACAGGGACTTTCCTCCCCGTCCCTCCATGGCACCTCATCTGGGAGCGTGTTCGTCCGGCATCTCGCCCCGGAATCCCTTCCACCTGTGCTCCATCGGCCCCATCCCCCCTCCTGAGAGTCTTTTCATCAGCTGATCCTTGAATTTCTTCTGCTGCTCGGGAGTGAGGAGTGCATAGACGGCAAAGATGTGGTCGACCGTCAGTTTCTTCGCCTGGAACTGGAGGTCGCTGATCTCCTTCATCTTCCCTTCGATCGAGGCCTTGTCAGGCGATTCAGCGGATGCCAGGTTTTTCATGTCGATCCGCGCAATCTTGATCTTGGCCTGGATCCCCACCATCGATTTCTCCATCTCCGTGCGGAGAGCGGCAATGTCGGTCTTCTGTTTCTCATTCAGCCCCAGCTTCTCCATGAACTCTCTCCGTCCCCTCTGAGGAGGCGGTCCGTGATGATCTGCAGGGTCCGGCTGTGCAAGCGCGGTCGCCCCCCCGGCAATGATCAACGCGAGTAGAAGTGCCATTGAAGTCCGCATACGATCTCCTTTCGAACGTAAATTTGAATGTGATTCCTTCCATCTCTTGGACGTGCCTCCGCTCCTTTCGGTTTAATGGCGGGGTTGACATTCCACGGGAGAATGGGTATGTTGATATGCAAGTGTGCATTTGGAGCCCTGCCTTGGCATTGCGTGCCGCGAAGTCTATCGTCCCGAATATCCGCACCGTCGTCCTCTGCCTTTTACTCTCGCTCACAGCATCTGGTCTCCCTTCCTGCGTAGCCACTGATTTCGTCTCGGCCTATTTCAACACGTATTACAACGCCCAGCGACTCTTCAACGAGGCGGAAACCGAGGTCATGCTCCAGCTTGACAACCGGAGCGGCGGACGGAACTGGCTGGTGACGTTCGGCATACAGGCCGGGACGAAGACCAAGCTTGAATCGGTGATCGAGAAATGCTCAAAGCTGCTCCAGTACCACCCGGAGTCAAAACTCGTTGATGATGCGCTCATCATGATCGGGAAGGCATACTACTACGAGGACGAAAACCTGCAGGCCGAGCGGAAGTTCAACGAGATTATCAGCGGATATCCCGACGGCTCCTGCGCCGTCGAGGCGCGGCTCCTTCTCGCCTACGCGCAGTACCGGATGAACACCCGCGAGGATGCCATGAATACCGCGCGCGCTGTGGTTGACATCGCAAAGAAGAGCGACGAGCCGGAGATGATTTCGCGGGCATCCCTTGTCCTTGGACAAATGGCCCAGGAGGACAAGGACTACGCGGGAGCGAGGGAATATTTCGACCAGGCCGCACAGTTCGGGGCCACCCCGGAACAACGATCGTCAGCGTCGCTTATGTCCGCCGAGATGTACCGGAAAATGGCGATGTACCGCGAGGCCGAGGATGCATACCGGAGGGCAGAGAAGGCGAGCAACAACTACTCCGGCGAGTACAGGGGCAGGATGGGGGCTGTGCGCATGCTGGAGAAGCAGGGGCGGTACGATGACGCCCTGAAGGGACTCAGATTGCTGCGCACGGACGCCAAGAACAAGGAATTCTTCGGCGAGATCGAACTGGAGATCGCACATACGTACCGCGACAGCGGGGATCTCCCCGAGGCTGTAAATCGTTACACCATCGTGGACACGACTTATCCCCGGAGCGAGAATTCTGCAAGGTCATTTTTTGCACTGGGGGATCTCTACGAACACACCCTCTTCCTGTATGATTCGGCGCTCGTCGCCTACACGAAAGGGAAGAGTGAATACCCGGCGGCGGATGTGACGCAATTGTGCATCCGCCGGGCGGACTACCTCATGAGATACTTCCAGTTTCACGGAGACATCGTGAAGTACGACTCCGTGCTGGCGTCCCTTTCCGCCCCGCCGGACAGCGTCAAGGTGCGGCACGCGACCGGTTCCGGGAGCGACACCCTCCGCTCCCAGGTGCTTTCCCGCCCCGTCATCACGATTGACTCGGCGAATGCCAGGCGGGAGACCGCAGTGAATGAGCTGGCGGGCCTTTTTTTCGTTACGATCAATATCCCTGATTCGGCGGAATTCTGGTACACCCGCATCGTGCGGGACTATCCCTCAGGCCGGTACGTTCCCCGGGCTCTTTACACGCTTGCGCAGATATATGCCGGGCGCGACTCGGTGGCTTCGAAACCGGTCGTGGACTCGCTCTACCGGGAAATTGTCCGGAAATTCCCTCGCTCCGATTTCGCACCCGAGGCGCGGCGCCTGTTGGGGCTTCCCCCGGCAGTGCCGACCGTGGATGAGGCGGAGAAGGCCTATAGCCGGGCCGAGGGGCTCATGGTGAGGGGCGATTCGACGGGGGCCGCCGAAGGATTTAAGAAGCTCGCGCGGCAATACCCGGCGTCGCCTCTTGCATCCCGCGCCCTGTATGCGGCGGGATGGATCTACGAGAACCGCCTGTCCAATCGTGACAGCGCCCTTGCCAGTTATGCGAAGCTCGTGGCGCTCTACCCCGGTTCACTGTATGCGGCCCGCATCGCCTCCAAAATGGCAGAAGTGAATCAGAAACTGAAACAGGACGCCCTGCCGGATACATCCGTGTCGCGGCGCACCGTCGGGACTCCTCCTTCCGCCGTTCCTGACAGCCTCCAGCGGCGCAATATGGGTTTTCCTCCAAAGCCGGGTCGCCCTGTGGACGACACGATAGCGGTCAGGAGAAATCCACCCACCGGGCCGGGGAGGGTGCCGGACAAGGAAGGACCCACTCCCCGATGATGATGGAGCTCTGCCCGGTGGAGGGCGTCCGGAGAGCGGGAGATGGGATCTACGTGCTTTCGTTTGTCTCGGCGGCGATGAGCCGCTCGATCCGCGCAGGCCAGTTCCTCAATCTCAGAGTGGAAGAGGGGTGTGAACCGCTTTTGCGCCGTCCGTTCAGCGCCTACCGTATTGAAAAGACATCGATCGAAATCCTCTTCCATGTGGTCGGGCGGGGCACCGCCGCCCTGCGAAAGAAGAGGCAGGGGGACGTGCTCGATGTCCTGGGGCCGCTCGGCAAACCGTTCAGAACGGCGGACCCCGGGTATGACACGGGCCTTCTGATCGGCGGCGGCCTCGGCGTTGCCCCCCTCCCGCTTCTGGCCTCAGCCCTGAGAGAACAGGGGAAAGCGGTCGTAACATTCCTCGGGGCCCGCTCCGCGTCCCAGCTCGTTACAGATCACCTCGAAAACGTTCACACCGCGACCGACGACGGGAGCATCGGGTTCCGCGGCAACGTCGTCGGTCTTGCCTCCGACTTTCTGGGGAAGCACCCGATCACCCGCCCCAAGATTTTCGCCTGCGGTCCGATGCCCATGCTCCGGGCAGTGGCATCCTTCGCCCGCGCCTCGGACATCCCGTGCGAGGTTTCACTGGAAGGTCCCATGGGATGCGGCATCGGCATATGCCAGGGTTGTCCGGTCGAGCTTGCCGGCCCGGAGAAGTCGTATGCCTTGATGTGCAAGGACGGCCCGGCCTTTGATATCCGAACGATAACGATCTGACCATGCCCCTGTCATCGTTCCGACTTGCCGGACTTGAACTGAAAAACCGCGTCCTGGTTGCCTCCGGGACGTACGGGTACGGCGACGACTGTCTCGAGACGGCGGATCCCGCGAAGCTGGGGGGGATAATAACGAAATCCCTTTCGCTCAAGCCCCGTGCCGGGAACCCTCCGGTCCGCATCGTGGAGACCGCGGGAGGGATGCTGAATTCGATCGGGCTTGCCAATATCGGCGTGCGCCGTTTCGTGGACGAGAAACTCCCCTTCCTGAGGACCGTGGATACCGCGGTGATAGCGAACATTGCGGCCAGCACCATCGAGGAGTACTGCGAGGTGCTCCGGATACTTGAGGGGGAGGAGGGTATTGACGGGTTCGAGATCAATGTCTCCTGTCCCAACGTGAGAGAAGGGGGGCTGATTTTCGGCACAAACTGCACCGCAGTTGCGGAGATCACGCGGCGCCTTCGCCCGCTGACGAAGAAGCCCCTTCTGGTGAAGCTCACGCCGAATGTGACGCATATCGCAGAATTCGCCCGGGCCGTGGAGGCGGAGGGGGGAGATGCCGTTTCCGTGATCAACACGCTGATCGGCATGGCCATCGATGTCAAGACGAGAAAACCCGTCCTTTCCACTGTCACCGGAGGGCTCTCCGGTCCTGCGATCAAGCCGGTGGCGCTGGCGAAAGTCTATGAGGCGTCACGGGCCGTCAAGATCCCCGTCATCGGCATCGGAGGGATCACAAGCGCAACAGATGCGCTCGAGTTTCTGATCGCGGGGGCGACGGCCGTGCAGGTGGGGACGGCGAACTTCATCGATCCGGCCGCCGGCATCAAAGTGGCCGCAGGCATCGACCGGTACTGTGACGAGAACGGCATCCCGGATGTCGCCGCGCTGGTTGGATCGCTTGACGCCGCAAGCGGCGCCTCGGTTCTCGACAGCTGGCTGTGAATTCCTACCAAGACACTCTCCGCTACCTGTACGCCCTCGAATACCGCGGGATGAAATTCGGCCTGCGGAACATCCGGGTGCTTGTCCGGGAAGCGGGACATCCGGAACGCGCCTTTCCTTCGATCCATATCGCCGGCACAAACGGCAAGGGCTCGACCTCAGCCTTCCTCGCGTCGGCGTTCACTGAAGCAGGGTACAGGACGGGATTATACACCTCCCCCCATCTCCTCAGGTTTACCGAAAGAATCCGGATTGACGGGAAGGAAATCGACGGTCACCGGCTCGTGGAGTACGTCCGCAGACTTCGTCCCCTCATCGAGAAAACACGCGCGACCTTCTTCGAAGCCACGACGTGCGTTGCCTTTCTGTATTTCGCCGATGAAAAGGTCGACGTTGCCGTTATCGAGACGGGACTCGGGGGGCGGCTCGATGCCACAAACGTTCTTCGCCCTTTGGTCAGCGTGATCACGAACGTCTCGCTGGAGCACACCGAGCTGCTTGGGAAGACTGTGCGGGCGATCGCCCGCGAGAAGGGGGGAATCATCAAACCTTCAATCCCTGCGGTCACGGGATCGACTGATCCCGCCGTGCTGAAAGAGCTCCGCCGGAGAGCCTCGTTGTGCGGCGTGCGGCTCCGGGAATCGCCGAAAACCGTTTCCATCGTCCGTCACACCGGCCGAAAGACCGTCTCGTTCGTCTCTCCCCGACTTGCCCCCGGCCGGCTCAATCCGGGGCTCGCGGGGAACCATCAGCTCCAGAACGCCGCCCTCGCGCTCTGCACGCTCGACACTCTCCTGGGGACCCCCGCAGGGAGGGAAGGATTCGGTGCAGTGACCTCCGCTGTTGTCCGCCGCGCGTTTGAACGGGTGGTGAGGAACACGGGGCTCAGGGGACGGATGGAAAGCCTGGGCGGCCTGCGGCGCCCCGTAGTGCTGGATGTGGCGCACAACCCGGCGGGGATGCGGACGCTCATGGGAGAGCTGCGCAAAAGGGGGGAGACGGACATTGTGGCCGTTTTTGGAGTCATGAAGGACAAGGATTACCTCACTATGCTCGGGGAACTCGCGGCTGCGACCGGGGCGGTCATTGCGGTCGCGCCCGCTCAGAAACGTGCGCTGGCTGCTTCAAAGCTCTTCCGGGCGGGGAAAGGACTCGGTTTCAACATGGTGAGGGGGGGGAGTGTGGCATCCGGGATAAGGAAGGCCGCCCGTCTGACAAGAGGGGGGGTAATACTGATTACCGGTTCACATTACGTGGTCGGAGAGGCACTTAGAGCACTTCGCAGTGAAAATGCTTGACATTAGGTGTGCGAAGAGCTATATTGGGCCGTCAGCTCCAGGGGGCTTCGCTCCGGCCCACATCTCTTCATTACCACCTGTTCGAAACTCATCGGTATTGTTACCGTTTTCCATCCGTTAATTCCCCGTCCGCAGGCCATTTCACATCTGATGCTTCATTTTGTGCGGGGGAAGGCGACGCGTGACGATCAGCCTTTTCTAAACGTAGAGAGGTTTCTACTTTATGCCCATGGACATTTCCGAGCTCAAATCCAAAAAGATCGCTGAGCTCAACCAGATCGCAAAGGAACTCAACATTTCCGGATACAGCGACC
>PMDK01000061.1 GCA_003154425.1 Ignavibacteriota bacterium | reverse complement strand
CTCTCTCGTCCACGCATGAGAGAGCGTGGGGGTCACAGCCCCCCTCAAGAGATGGACATATACATAGGCTAGTGCGCACACGATACAGTATTAGCCCTCGAGGAGTGAGAGAGTATGACTATATGAATGATTAGTCATACGTCTAATAGTTCGATAAGTCCTTCTCTATCANNATCCATTCTAGACCTGGTCTGATTAGAGGGGTGGCTTGTTGCTCGTTCTTTCCCCCCTAGTCCCCCCCTTCTTAGAAGGATCATGGGGAATAGAGAGAACGGAGAGTATGTGAACGCGCACGGGCGCGGGGGATAGAGCTCTTCGGCCTTCGATGGAGGGGTGTGCCCTGGGGAAATGGGGAACGCTCCGCGCGGTCCTGGACAGCGGCTCTCGGCTCGTGTGGCGGGCCTGCCTGTGGACGCCGTGCAATCCGCTACGCGGATCGCACCGCGCCGCACAGGCCCTGCGAGTAGACACTGAAACGCCCCCTGATGAAGGGGGCGGGAGAGTCAGCGGAAAAGGGAGCGGTCTAGGCTCAGACGACGGAGACGATTTCGCGGCCGTTCCGGAAGTAGATGCTCACGTTACCGTGATCGGAGATCACGGCACGATAGCGCGCGTCCTTCGGCATCTTCTTACCGTCGCACTTGTCGATCCAGGTCTCGCCATCGTAGACCGATTCGCGCATGGACTCTTCGGAGAAGAACACGCCTATGCAGGCGCCGTCTCCCTCCAGGGAGCCGTAATAACAGAACTGCGGGACGTGCTCGTTGACAGCGTCCGAGATCTCTTCCAGTATCTCATCGCCGTACTCGTGGCCGTCCTTCGCGCTTTTTTCGACCTCGCGGCGGAAACCGGCCGCTCGGCGCGGCGCTACCTCTGCGAGGGTGTCCACCGCCGCGTCAAGTAGATCCTCGATCCTGAGAGTACCTTCGGAGCGGACTCCGATCTTAAGCTGATCCTTTCGCATGAGCGCCTCCTGGGGAGAATGTAGGCCGCGCTTGCCGGCTTGCAATCGGTAGTTATTACGGACTGAACTATTTTCCCCGTACCGTAACAAATACTGATGCGCGGCGCGCTTGCGGGACTTACGTTGATCCTGGAGGCGCAAGATATGCCAAAGTCGAAACTGGTAGCGCAGCGGAGCGGAAAATGGGCCGCTACGCGCATCCTGAAGGCGCGGACGGGATGGATAGTCGAGCACGATTGCGCGATCCAGGGATACCTGACCGGATGGCGCAGATTGCTGACCTACTCCGACCGCTGGCCCGAAACGTTCGTACCGGATTTCAACCACACCATTACGTCTGTCCTGATCCATGAGGCGCATTACCTGGGCCGCGTACTCCGGCGCGGGATCCTCGTGAGGTAGAGCCATGAGCAAAACAAGCTGCGACCGCTGCGGTGACGAATTCGTCCCAGACGGGTGCGGGACGGGATACTGCACCATCGGGACCGCAAAAATCTGCTACCTGTGCGCGGACGAGAGCCTCAGGGCAGAGATGCGGGCCGGCAGGACAATGACCGTCTATCTGAGCGGTGACGGTTCAGAGCTCCATTCATGGAGCGGAGGGGCTCTCGCCACGGTGACTGTCGAGCATGAGCGCCCATGCGGCGGATTTTGCCACCGTAGCACGCGGACCCATGTATGGGCGACCGGCGAAGGGCGTGCGTGGTACGGAACCGGTCCGGGACGCGGCATGTACCTGAACATGAGACCCCTGAAAGCGAGGTAACGCCATGCCGAAATCGAGCGGGTTCAGGCTCACACCCAAAACGGAATTCCTGCGGCCGTACCTCGTTCCGTCTGGCCGCATGTTTGACCGCTACGCGTGGCCCGGGGGCTATCCGATCATCTACGTTACCGGCGACGGCGGAACGCTGTGCAATGTGTGCGTCTCGCGAAACTGGAAACAGATTCGCGAAGCGACGGACTCCGCTGACCACAGGAGCGGATGGAGTCTCCTGGGAGTGGAGATCCATTACGAAGGTCCGGACGAAGTGTGCGCCAACTGCAACCGGGAGATCCCGTCCGCCTACGGCGATCCCGACGCCGGGCAGGAGGTCGGCATGGAGTAATGAGTCGAGACTCTCAGACGCCGGCCCCGCAAGGGGCCGCCGTAGAGAACCCCGAACAGGAAGGAGACAGCGTCATGAAATTCACGCCCCACGCCCCCCCGCCCGACGAGGAGCTGACCGAGCTCCTGTGCGAGTTTTGCGCCCCGGACTCGTGGGAGGAATGCGACGGCGGAGAGTCCGATTCGCCGCAGCATTGCAGCTGTGGCCGGCCGCTCGAGGGTTCCCTCACGTCCGATGGAATCACCTATGTCCTGGATCAGGCCGAGGAGACCGCGAGAGATGGATACACGGGTACTACAGGGATCGGGAACGGACCGCCGTATTACGTCGGGAGCCCCATGTGGGCGGTCGTATCTGAATGGATCGACTCGCTTTCCTGGTATCACCTGGACGGGGACGAGGGCGCTCGCTGCGAGGCGCTCGGGCGTCTGTTCTCGAAATGGGACTCGCGTCTGAAGCGCGAAGTGGGATCGTGAAACCGGCGATCGAAGTCCGGTACGTGCCGCAATCGGCCGAAAGGGCCGACGGTATGCTGGCGTCCGCCCGTGACTGTCCGCCCCACGAGTTCGCCATGGATCATTCCCGGAGTCCGGAAGCGCAAGCGCCCGATGTCGTCGCCAAATACGCGGCAAGACAGGGATGGAGCGGGGCTTGGGTTCTCGGTGAGACTGAGGTGGGATGGGCGGCCGTCTCGGTAAGTCTCGCCGACGTCCTGGAAAAGAGGGCGGAGCTGCGCAGGAAACTCGGATACGCGGAAGGAAATGCCAGGAACCCGTAGTTACTACTGATGCGCGACGCGATTTCGGGACGCATATTTCAACCCGAGGCTGATGACATGCAAAACAGAAGTCCCGCCCGGTACGAGCACGTCGTCAACGACCGCGAGAGACACTGCGGGAATTGCTGCCGGATAATCGCCGTAGGGCTCGAGGCCATACGCGTCCGGCACGTACCAGCACCGGCGTATTGCTCGATCGCGTGCGCCGGGTACGCGCTCAACCGAAAAGAGGAGCTGCGCCGCGCGGAGGAAGACAGTGAATCGTGACAGGCCAACCGCAAGGCGCGGGCCGACGTTCGTCATCGACTCGCGGGGCGACGTCTACCGTACCGACGAGGAGCCGGAGCCGATTCCGGACGATACGGTCAGGTGGAGCTACCTGAGAACGTTCGTTATCCCGACACGCGACGAGGCAGAGGAGATGGAACCATGAAAGCTATAGAGATCCGCTATCACGGTCCGACAAGCACGAAGGGCTCACGTATGAGCGCGTTCGCGGAAGACCTTCCNNGACGCATTACTACCCTTACGACTACGCGAAGACTCCGTCCGAACAGGCGGTTGACGTCGCGAAAGATTACGCGGCCCGGCTCGACTGGAACGGAGACATGATAACGGGATCAACGCGCGCCGGTTGGGTCGCCGTGTTCGTTGGAAGCAACTACAAACCGGCCGAGTGACACGCAACCCGCGAAGGGTGACCGCATGACGACGGCCCCTTCGCTTAACAGGAAAGGGAGGAAATATGGCTCAACTGAAATACGACACCTTCTCGAAGGACAATCTCAGCGTCTCTACGTACGGTGCGTTCACGTGGGATAGCGGTAATGAGCAGCTGATCGGG
>PMDK01000094.1:305-5687 GCA_003154425.1 Ignavibacteriota bacterium | reverse complement strand
TACGTGTTTGATCTGGACGCGGTGCGTGCGCAGGCGCGGCCGCTTCCCGGTATGCCGCCGAACGTCCTCGTGATGGCTCCCGAACATGAGCTGGCGCACCTCTGCATGCATCTGGACCGCCACGCGATTACCTATCGTTCCGTGATCCGTCGCAACAATTGGTGCGAGTTGCTGCTGCTCCCTCACGGCTCTGGCCGGCTGGTCTGGCTCTACGACATCGCCCTGTATCTGCAGCGACGGAGCGCGCTCATCGATTGGGGACAGTTCGTCGACACCGCGCGACGCTGGGCGATCGACGGGCGTATCTATGCCACGCTCGAGATGTCGCGCCGCGCATTGGGCGTCGGACCGCCGCCTGAGGTCCTCGATGCGCTGAATCGCGGCCGACCGCAATTGGTCGAACGGATAGCGCACAGCGTGGTGTTGGCGTCGCATCGCGTCAGCGACACGCAGCGCAGCACTTCCGCGCGCACAGCGCCGCGGCACTGGCTGACGCGGCTGTCCGGTCCGACCACCCGCTTCGCTGACACCTGGATCTCGGTCTTCCCGCCCAGCGCCTACCTGCATGCCAGGTACGCCACGCCGAAGGCCTCTCTCTGGTTGCGGGGTACGCACATCCGAGAGGTGGTGCCCGAGTTGTGGGCGGAGACACGAGTCCGCTTGAGATCCGCCGCCGCCGTGCCGCACCGACCGCCGGTGAGCGCTCGCCGAGTATCCTAGCGACCTCGTGAGCGCGGGGCTCGAGGGAGCCTGGCGACCCGCCGGAGGAGGCGCGCGCGGTGGAATCAACTCCAGGTCTGCATCGACGTCCGACTCGCCATGCAGTGACGGTGCTGGGCGCGTCGGCTGCGCTCTTCTACGCCATCTTCATCGTGCGATCCGGGTTCCCCGTCGGTGGCCGTCTCGGGTTCACGCTGTTCGACGACGCGATGATCTCCATGCGTTACGCGAAGAACTTTGCCCATGGGTTGGGTCTGGTCTGGAATCCCGGGGGGGAGCGGGTGGAAGGATTCACGAATCCCCTCTGGGTCCTTTACATGTCATTGTTCCACTTGTTCCCCATACCTCCGCCAAAGATCAGCCTCTGTGTCCAGGTGAGCGGAGCAGTTTGCCTTCTCCTTACCCTGGTGTACGTTCGGAAGATCGCCTCATTCCTCACGACGGGATCGAGGCTTGCAGCGTTCTCTGCCGTTGCCCTCACGGCTTTTTACATCCCTCTTGTCAACTGGAGCCTGCAGGGGATGGAAGTGAGCTTGCTTGCCCTCATCGTGACAGGCGCGGTCTGGATGGCCCTGCGCATTCCCGGCGGAGTGCAGAGGCCGCTCCCATTCTATCTCGTCCTGGGAGTGGGCACGCTTGTGCGGATCGACATCACTCCCCTGGCAGTTGTCCTTCTTGCTGCCCTGGTGATCACCGATAGGGTGAACCGACGGAAGCACCTGCTCATCGGTGTGTCGATCATCCTTCTTTTTCTCGGCGCCCAGACCGCACTCCGGTATTTCTATTTTGGTGAACTTCTGCCAAACACCTACTACCTGAAGATGACCGGTGTTTCTATGTTCCACCGACTTCAACGGGGTGGCGGGGCATTCCTCGGTTTTGCTTCCGGCATGTCATGGATCGTCTTCCTCTTTCCTTTTGTGCTCCTGCTGCTGCGCCGGGACTGGGGGGTCCTTGTGATTACCGCTGTTTTCCTGTCGCAGTGCGCCTATAGCATCTATGTGGGAGGAGATGCCTGGGAGTGGTGGGGCGGAAGCAATAGATACATCGCGATTGTCATGCCGTTGTTCTTTGTCCTCTTTGGTCTGGCACTGAGCCGGCTGAGAACGGCCTGGGAACACATGATCTCCTGGAGACCATCCGCTGTGCGGGTTGTAACAAGGGCGGGGATGTGTCTCTTTCTCCTGCTCAGCTATTTTCAGCTGAACACCGTCGTCGGAAGTGTCGGCATGTCCGCATGGGTTGATGGTGGATCATTCCTGGTGTCGTATGCATTCGGGCGCCAGCCCGGCGTTGATCCGGCTGAAATCATGCACGTCGTATCCTGGCTCGTCGTGCCGGACCCCCTGGAACTATCCGAAAACCTCACGATGGTAAACGCATCCGCGCTCCTCGATTCAATCACCGCTCCGGAGGCGCGGGTCCTCGTGGCATTGGCGGGGGCGCTCCCCTATTTTTCGGACCGCACATTCATCGACCTCCTCGGGAAGACCGACAAAACGGTCGCACGTATGGAAGCCAGAGTGGCCGTTGACCCTAACGGGAGGACGACTTTTACGCCCGGCCATTCCAAGTGGGATTATGCCTACTCAATCGGCGAGCTGCAGCCTGACGTCGTATTCCAACTCTGGATTGCGAGCGATGAGGCTCGCCCGTTTCTTGACGCACGCTATCGCGCCGTGGAAATACGGCACCGGACATTGTATTTGCGACGGGGCTCCCCGGCAATCCATTGGGCCATTATCGAGCGCATGGCGCGGACGGAGAGTCCCTTGCCCGATTGAAAGGGGAGGCGTGAGGAAGTTGTTCGGGGGGCGAAACGAAAGTATATGCGGGGGGGTGTTTGACCGCTACTATTCCCGCGATGATGAGGCCAGCACAACCGTCTCCACCCGGCGATGATTGAACTCGGATTCGCAGGACGGACAGACCCGCCTTGTGACGTCATCGTCCATATGCGTCCGGGCAATCGACTGCTTGCACGCGATGCAAATCCCGAACGTGTCCGATTCGAGACGCAAGAGCGCGCCTCGCAAATCGTCGAGCCGCGAGTCGCTCCTGAACGAGAGGAGCGCATCGATCCCCGCATTGGAGTAGATCAATTCTCTGACGGCATCCGCAGTAAGCTCAAAATCGTACTGCGACTTCAGGTGTCTGAGGAGCTCGACGAGGATTGTTCGACGGATGGACCGTTTGCTCTTGCTCATTGGTTGTTCCCCGTCAAATGGAACTGCTTCCCGTGCGTTCGCCTTCGCGGATAAAAAGAGCAGTGTCAATCCTGGGTTTTGCTGGGCGAGGCTTACGTCGTCCCTGGTGGGCAGGGTTTGTGCCAGCCTCAGATCAAGTATCCGGATGGAGATATCCCGAAGAAATAGTCCTAAAGGATGAAAAGGGAGCTAATCCCCGGGGGGAGCGATGCTGCCTGAAACGGTTCAGACCTCCGGAGAACATCCGCAGGGGCTCCCCCCGTGCTGCGGGTGTCATAACCGCTCGACCTGTTTTGCGATGATAAGCCCTCCTTTGACGACCTCTTTGAGGTGGGGGAGTACGCTCCGGACCTTCTCTTCATCGTCAACAAACAGGATCATGATGGGTCCCTCGTCCACAGTGCCGATTCCCTTCGTGTGATGGAGGTGGTGTTTTTGGCCGTACCCCATCACTGCGGGGAACACCGACGCGCCCATGATCCCGTGATGCATGAGATACCGCATGATGTACTCGTCCATCCTTTTTTCCTGATGCAGATCGTCCTCGTCGAGGAACATCGTGACTTCAAGCATGAACATCTCCTTTCACATTGCGGAAGAGAATGAGGTAGAGGGCCGGGAGCGCGACAACGGTGAGGAACAACGCCGATGTCAATCCTCCCACGATGACCGTGGCGAGGGGACGCTGTACGTCTGAGCCGATGCCCGTTGCACGCGCGGCCGGGATGAGCCCCAGGAGCGCGAGGAGCATTGTCATGAGGTTCGGACGGAGCTGGATGATGGCGGCCTTGCGTACGGCGTCGGCGACAGTGCATCCCTCGTCATCGATCAGCCGGTTCGTCCGGGAGACGAACAGCACGCCGGCGATGATCGAGACTCCGAAGAGCGATATGAATCCGACTCCCGCCGAGACATTGAAGCTGTACCCCCGGAGCATGAGTGCGACGATCCCGCCCGCCAGGGCGAGAGGGATCCCTGCCATGGCGACCGCCACGTGCCGGAGGTTTCTGTACAGCAGGAAGAGTATCATGAAAATAATCCCGATGGTGAGGGGGATGACTACCGCGAGCCGTGCCGCAGCGCGGGAGAGATTTTCGAACTGCCCCCCCCAGTCGATCGTGTATCCCTTCCGAAGCGTCACGGCGCGTGTCACCCTGTTCCTGGCCTCCGCAACGAAGCTCCCCTGGTCGCGCCCCCGTATGTTCGTCCGGACCGAAATCTGCCTCCTGCCATCCTCCCGCTGAATGATCGTGGGTCCGTCGACCAGCCTGATGTCCGCCAGTTGCGACATTGCGGCGCGGGCCCCGGACGGAGTGATCACGGTCATCCTTTTCACCGCGTCCACGGAACTCCGGAATTCGGAGGAGTACCGGACGACGATGTCGAACCGGCGCTCACCGTCGTAGAACTTGCTGACCGGCCTTCCTCCGATCGCCGCCTCGATCATCTTCTGGATATCGCTCACATTGACCCCGAACCTCGCCGCCGCGGTCCTGTTGATCTCCACGGAGAGCTGGGCCTGGTTTCCCTCCTGCTCAATCCCCGATTCGCTCGCGCCGGGGATTGTCCGAATGATCGTCAGGACCGAGTCCGCTTCCCGTCTCATCAGGTCGAGGTCCTCGCCACTGATCAGTACCGCGAGGTCGGCGACGCTTCCGGTGACGGCTTCGGTGACATTGTCGAGAATCGGCTGCGAAAATGAGAAGAGCGCGCTCGGGACGGCCTGCTCGAGCTCCGACTTGATCCGGAGGAGGAGTTCCTGCTTGCTTATCGTCTTCGTCCACCGGGAATACTCTTCCAGTCCGACGAAGATCTCCAGCCGGTTCGGCCCGTACGGATCCGTTCCGTCGTCGTTCCGCCCCAGCTGGGTAAGAACAACGTTGACCTGCGGATGAGCGCTGATCAGTTTCCGTATCACCGGAGTATACTTGCCGGCCTCGCCGAGCGAGATCCCCACAGGGAAGAAGCAGCGTATGTTGAAGGATCCCTCGTCGAGCTCCGGGAGAAACTCGGTGCCGATCAACCGTGCTCCCGTCAGGACCACTGCGCCAACGATCGCGGCCGCCGTCAGGACCGTGAACCACGGCCTCCTGAGCACGCGGTCTATCGTCCATTCGTACCGCCGTTCGATCCAGGCGTACGCCGGGTTGTGCCACTCGATGTGTCCGGGGCCGGGCGACTCGAAATGGCGCCTGTAGAACATCGTCATCAGGACGGGAATTGCAGTCAGCGCGAGCAGCAGCGATCCGGTGATCGCAAAGGCAAGCGTAAAGGCCATGGGAGAGAAGAGCTTCCCCTCGACCCGCTGAAAAGAGAATATCGGCAGGTAGGCGAGGATGATGATGGCGATCGAAAAGAAAATCTCCCGGCCCACCTCCTGGGCCGATGTCAGCGTGAACCGGATGATCCCTTCCTCCCGCTCGGCCGCGCTGGCGTCGCGGTAGCGGCGCATGAT
>PMDK01000094.1:0-171 GCA_003154425.1 Ignavibacteriota bacterium | reverse complement strand
CCTCGACAACGGTGGAGGGGTTTTCGCCCCTCCGCATTGCGACGAGTCCCTGGATGCCCGAGGAGACATCCTCGACCGTGTTGTCGTCCCCCCGGAGTGCATATCCCAGGACGCCGGTGGGAGGGAGCGGGTACTCCTCGACAGAGCCGATGTTCCTGATGAACACCGGGA
>PMDK01000095.1:748-27364 GCA_003154425.1 Ignavibacteriota bacterium | reverse complement strand
ACGGAGAGCTTGAGAGCCTGCGCGAAGCACTCGCTGCCGTTCCGGACCTGCTGCTCCCGGGAGGGCGTTGTGTCGTCATCGCCTACCACTCGCTGGAGGATAGGATCGTCAAGGAGTTCTTCCGGGGAGAGGCCGCCGACAGGATCCCGTCGCAAAGCAAATTCATACCAGACCTGCCGCGGTCGCCGAGACTCGGGATCCTGACAAGAAAACCGGTGACGGCAACCGTACAGGAGATTGCGCGCAATCCGCGTGCCCGGAGCGCAAAGCTCAGGGCGGCGGAACGCCGGTAAAAGCGTTCGCGGGCGGACCGGAGGGAAGAGACTATGGCCAGGACAACGGGTAGGGTCGTCGAAGCACCGCCTGTGGAACGCGAACGCCGCTACGTGTACGGCGGAACCACACCATCGGGGGGGCCGGCCGGTGCCCTGCGGCCGAACAGGCGGGGGGTTCGCCGGAAGAGTTCAACGTTCAACACCATACTACTGCTGTTTGCCGTCGGGGGGGCCATTGTCTTCTACGTCAACAATATCCTCACCATCAATCGGCTCGCCTCGGAGGTTGGACAACTCGAAGCCGAGTACCAGAAGATCGAAGGAATAAACGGATCGCTGCGTGCGGATGTAGGCACTAAATCGGCGCTGGAGCATATCAGCACGGCGGCGCACGATCAGCTGGGTCTCCGCTCATCCCAGACGCAACAGGTCTGGTTCACCATTGACCGGGATAAACTCAAAGAACTGGGGATCGCACCGGGCGAATCGCAGTAGCACTCGCGGCGGGTCATGATCAGCATTGGACGAACGGCACACGATGCACCTTCCTCCCCCATGAAGGAGTGGAACCGCCGCGTCCTTGTGGTGAAAGCCGCGCTTCTCCTGGTCTTCGTGCTTATTGCGCTGCGGCTCGTCCAGATTCAGGTGATCGACTCCGGGATATACAGGGACCGGGCGCGCAGGCAGTACGAGAAGCCGCAGGAAATCCCCGCGCAACGGGGGACAATCCTTGACCGCTCGGGTCATCCTCTTGTGACCAACGCACGGTTCATCTCGTTCGGAGCGGACCCTTCGATGGTAGGCGACCGTGCCGCCGAGGTTGCGGAACGGTTCGCTTCCGTCTTCCCCCGGCAGCGAGGATTTTACCTCGAGAAGTTCTCGGGTGCCTCGCGGCACTTCGTCTGGCTTGAGCGGGGAGCCAATCCCGCCACCGAGGGACGGATCAACATTGCCGAGTTTCCAGGGGTCGTGACGATCCCCGCGCCCATGCGGCTGCATCCGTACGGGCGGGTGGCCGGGCAGCTGCTCGGTTTCACCGGCGTGGACAACAACGGTTTGAGCGGTCTGGAACTCGAGCTGGATTCCCTCCTCCGCGGGGAAAATGGCCGGCTGATACTCCAGCGGGACGGATTGAACCGGCAGCGTCAGTCCGTCGATTATCCCCGGATTGACCCCGTGGACGGTGACGCGGTCAGTCTCACGATCGACGTAGAATATCAATCGATCGCGGAAGAAGAGTTGCGGAAAGGGATCGAACGGAACAAGGCGGAAAGCGGGCTCGTCGCGATGATGGACCCCGCGACGGGCGAAGTCCTGGCCATGGCGAATTATCCACAGATGAATCCGGCCGATCCCTCCGGCACCGATCCGCTGGCGGCGAGGAACAGGGTCGTTACTGACATGTTCGAGCCGGGATCGGTATTCAAAGTGGTGACGGCGTCCGCGGCGCTCGAGGGAAAAAAGGTCGACCTCGCGCAGAAATTCAATGCGGAGCAGGGATCATATACCGTCCGTCTTCCGAACGGGAAAAAACGGAACACGATCACCGACACGCACAAACACGGGATCATCACTTTCCAAGAAGCGATGGAGGTCTCGAGCAACATCGTTATGGCGAAAGTGTCCGACCTTGTCGGAGCCGACGCGCTCTTCACGATGGCCCGGGCCTTCGGTTTCGGCACGGCAACGGGGATAGAGTTGCCGGGAGAGGTGCGGGGCGAACTCAAGCACCCCACACAGTGGTCGGGCACAACGCTCAATTCCATGGCCTACGGCTACGAGGTCGGCGTGACACCGCTGCAGATTCTGTGTGCATACGCCGCCGTGGCGAACCATGGAACCCTTATGAAGCCATTCGTCGTCCGGTCGGTTGTCGCGCCGGAGGGGGCGGTGGTCGCTGAACACCGGCCCGAACCGATTCGCCGCGTGATCTCACAAAACACTGCCGCCGCCCTGACGCAGATGTTTCGGGGGGTCGTCGAGCGAGGGACAGGCCTCACGGCAAGGCTGTCCGGAGTGGCGGTTGCGGGGAAGACGGGGACCGCCAAGAGGGTCATTGAAGGTAAGTATTCCCCCAACGACTATACGGCGTCTTTCGCGGGATACTTCCCGGCGCAGGATCCGGCCGTGGTGTGCCTCGTGATGATTGAGAATCCCCGCGACCGGGGTTACTCGGGAGGGCTCGCCGCCGCGCCGGTGTTCAAAGCGATCGCGGAGAGAATCTATGCCACCTCGGGCCGGTTCAGGGCTCACCAGGCCGATGTCAGAACGGACGCCGAAATGCCGGCGGTCCCCGATGTCACGACGCTCACGCTTGCCGCGGCCAGGTCACTGCTGCTCTCGGGCGGATTCGAGCCGAATGTGCGGGGAAGCGGAGCCATCGTCGTACGGCAGTCCCCCATGCCGGGAATCAGGGCTCCCCGGCGCACAGTGGTGGAATTGACGACGTCGGATGAATTGTCATACGGAGGAGGGCCCGCCGCCATGCCAGACGTTCGGGGAGAGGCAATCCGTCGGGCGCTCACTCATCTGGCGATGATGCATCTTGATGTGGTGATCCAGGGATCCGGCGTCGTTGTCGCCCAGGATCCGCAGCCCCGGGAACAGGTACGAGGGGGAACGCGTGTTCTTATCCGGTGCGAACCCAGAAATCTGTCGCTTGTCACGGCGAATTGAACCGCTCACTGTCCACAAACCCGCTTATGGGGCAATGACTCTCACTGACCTGCTGGAAGGGGTCCGGGTCACGAAATTGTACTCGGGGAATTACGGGAAGATGGTACTGACGCAGGACGTGTCCGTTCGAAACATACGGTATGACTCCCGCCGGGTCGAACCCGGAGACCTGTTCATTGCCCTGCGCGGGATGGTCCAGAACGGGCACCGGTTCATTGACGAGGCGATCGCCCGGGGCGCATCGGTTGTCGTGGTTGATGATGACAGTGCGCGTCCCGACTCGTTCTTCATGCATGCCGGGGTCTTGAAAGTCTTTGTACCGGACGCGCGCGTGGCACTGGCCGGGCTCTCGGCCAATTTTTTCGGCCGGCCGGCGGACCACCTGGAGCTGATTGGAATCACAGGGACAAACGGGAAAACCACCACCAGTCACCTGATCCGGGCGATTCTGGAGGCAGACGGGAAGCCCTCAGGCCTCATCGGAACGATCGACTGCCGGATAAGGGACCGGCTGGTCCCGGCAACCCACACAACGCCCGAATCGCTCGAGCTCAATGCACTCCTGGCGGAGATGGTGCGCTCGGGGTGCGTCGCGGCGGTCATGGAAGTCTCTTCGCACGCGCTGGCGATGTCCCGGGTGGACGGCCTCGGTTTCCGGGCGGCCGTGTTCACGAATCTGACACAGGACCATCTGGATTTCCACGGATCGATGGAAGAATACTTCCGCGCAAAGAAAATTCTGTTCGACTCTCTCGGGGAAAGGGATGTTGCCGTCGTGAATGCCGATGATCCGTACGGCATGAGGATGCTCGGGGAAACACCCGCCGCGCGGATCACGTACGGATTCGGGACGGCCTGCGACGTCCGCGCCTCCGGCGTCGAGCTCGGCATCAACGGGAGCCGGTGCACGGTGACGCATGCCGGGGAGAAGATTGAAATCCGTTCGTCGCTCACAGGGCGTTTTAACATCCAGAACATGCTCGCATCGTGTGCCACAGGGCTCGGCCTCGGGATCGGATCCTCCGCCATAGCGGCGGGAATACGGAACGTGGAGGCTGTGCGCGGGCGGTTCGAAAAGATAGTCTCCCCCGCCGGCTGGACCGCCATCATAGATTACGCGCACACACCTGACGCGCTGGAGAACTGTCTTCGGACGATACGGGAGCTTGTGCCGCCGGAGGGGGGGCACCGGGTCATCACCGTCTTCGGTTGCGGAGGAAACAGAGACAGGGGAAAACGCCCGATCATGGGGCGCATCGCATCGCAGTGGAGCGACGCCACGATCGTGACATCAGACAACCCGCGCGATGAAGATCCGGGCTCGATCATCCACGAAATCGCCGCGGGGATGATCAGGGGAAAAGAAACGACCACGGAAGTGAACCGGCACGACGCAATCCGCAGCGCGCTCCTCAAAGCCCGCAGCGGTGATGTGGTCCTCGTCGCGGGCAAAGGTCATGAGACGTACCAGATTATCGGGGCGACACGTCAGCATTTTGACGACCGTGAAGAGGTGGAAGCATTCATCCGGGAGAACGGATGAAACTCACCGTGAAAGATCTCGAGAAGATCCCGCACCGGGAGTTCCGCAACCGGGAGGTTCTCGAGCGCACCGTGGTGACGGGCGTCTCCACAGACTCGAGGACGACGCAGCCCGGTGATCTCTTCATTGCGCTCCGGGGCGAGTCTTTTGACGGACACAGGTTTGTGGGCGCGGCTTTCAAGGCCGGGGCGGTCGCTGCCGTGGTGGAGGAGGGGTTTGACCCCGTGCACGTCGACGGGAAGCCCCTGATACTTGTCGGGAATACCTCTCTCGCGCTCGGCGCTCTCGCTCGCATCTACCGTGACAGGTTCCATATACCGTTCCTGGCGGTGGGGGGGAGCAACGGCAAGACAACCACGAAAGAAATGATCGCAAAAGTCCTCGGGGAGAAATACAACGTCCTGAGCACCGAGGGAAATCTCAACAACCACATCGGCGTGCCGATGACGCTCTTCCGGCTCAGCCGCAAGCATGATTTGGCGGTAATTGAGATCGGGACGAACCACCCGGGTGAGATTGCAGGGCTCTGCCGGACGCTGGCCCCGACGCACGGCCTGATCACAAGCATCGGCCGCGAACATCTGGAGTTCTTCGGATCGCTGGAGGGGGTCGCCGAAGAAGAAGGGGAGCTCTTCAGGTCTCTCTCCTCCCGTCCCCCGGGAATGGCGATAGTGAGCGCCGATGACCCGCGCATCGGCCTGGCCGCCCGGCCCGTGAAACGTAAGCTGACATACGGTTTTCAGTCGAGGAGCGCCTCGGTGCGGGGACGAAGGGTGGTGCTTGACGAACAAGGGCGCGCCTCGTTTGAATTCCGCTCCGCCGGCATGAAGCGGTGGCACGCGGTCCGGTTGATGATTGCCGGAAAGCACAATGCGATGAACGCACTTTCGGCCGCCGCCGCGGGAGTTGTCTTCCACGTCCCCCCGGCGCGGATCTCGAGCGCGCTGGAATCGTGCCGCACGGTCAGCCGAAGAATGGAAACGCTGTCGTTCGGCGGTGTGACGATCCTGAACGACACATACAACGCCAACCCCGACTCCGTCCTCGCGGCGCTCGAGACGCTTGTATCCCTGCGTGTCCCCGGCAAAAAGATCGCCGTTCTAGCGGACATGAAGGAACTGGGGCTTCATGCGGCCGAAGGGCACGCAAGCGTAGGAAGAGAAGCGGCCGCGCTCGGTATTGACTATGTCCTGACATACGGAGACCTCGCGAAACGCATTCATGCCGCCGCGGGAATTCCCGGGGCGCTCCATTACGATCAGAAGAACATGCTTGCCGAATACCTGGCCGAGCTCCTTACGCCGGGTGATGCGGTCCTCGTCAAGGGATCGCGCGGGATGCACATGGAAGACATCATCACATTTTTGGAAGAGCGGCTGCGCCCGGTCCGCACAGCGTGACCCGGGGAGCAGCGTAGCGAATGCCATGCTGTTCTACCTCATCGACCATATCGATCGTCTGTATCACATTCCGGGATCCGGACTGATACGGTATATCACGTTCCGGGCTGCTGCTGCTGCGGTGACCGCCCTCGTCATTGCATTCTGGCTCGGGCCGAGGATCATCCGGAGATTGAAAGAGCACCAGATCGGCGAGGCCGCGAAGATCGAAGCGCCAAAGACCCATCTCGCAAAAGCAGGGACACCGACGATGGGCGGGTTGATCGTCCTGGCCTCCGTCATCGTCCCCACGGCCCTCTGGGCGAACGTCGGCAATGTGTACATCCTGCTGATCCTGTTCGTCACGGCAACGCTCGGGGCCGTCGGATTTCTGGATGACTATCTGAAGGTGGTGAAGAAAAAGCCCAGGGGGCTCATCGGACGGTACAAAATCGTCGGGCAGGTGTTCGTCGGGATCGTGGTGGGAAGCATCATTTACTTCGTTCCGCACTGGATCGATGCCGACCTGTGGAAGTACAACACCTCCTCAACGGTGCCGTTCTTCAAAAGCCAGGAGGTCGACTTCGGCCGTTTGTACATACCGATGGTCATATTCATCATCGTGGCCACGTCCAACGCGGTGAATCTGACAGACGGCCTCGACGGGCTGGCCATCGGCATTGTGGGGATCGTCGCTCTGACGCTGGCGGTGATAAGTTACATATCGGGAAACGCCCTTCTGAGCGAGTACCTGACCATCCCATTCCTGCGGGGAAACGGAGAACTGACCGTCTTCTGCGCGGCGCTGGCAGGGGGGGCCCTGGGATTTCTCTGGTTCAATGCATACCCGGCCCAGGTGTTCATGGGGGACACCGGCTCGCTCGCCCTGGGCGGAGCGATCGGGGCGCTCTGTGTCCTTATCAAGAAAGAGCTCCTGCTCCCGACGCTCGGGGGGGTCTTCCTTGCGGAAACGGTGTCGGTCATACTCCAGCGCTTCTATTTCAAATACACGAAGAGAAAATACGGCATGGGGAGGCGCATCTTCAAGATGGCNNCCGCTGCACCATCATTTTGAAATGCTCGGATGGCCGGAACCCAAAATAGTCACGCGGTTCTACATCGTTGCGATTATGCTCATGATCCTGAGCCTTGCAACGTTCAAAGTGAGATGAACGGTGAGTGAATCACTGCCGGGCGGTCTCCGGTACAGCGTCCTTGGCGGCGCCCGCAGCGGACTTGCCGTGGCGCACCTGCTTGCCAGCCGGGGAGCGACAGTGTTTCTGAGCGATAGTGCGCCCCGGGAAAAAATGCACTCCGCGGCCGCGGCGCTCGAAGCCATCGGCGTATCGTTCGAGTTCGGGATCAACTCGCGCCGGGTGCTTGACGCGGAGACCGTCGTCGTGAGCCCCGGAGTTCCCTCCGATGCCCCGCTCGTGAAAGAAGCGCTCGCGCGGGGGATCGGCGTGGTGAGCGAGCTCGAGGTCGCAAGCTGGTTCTGTCCGGCGCCGGTCGTGGCAATCACCGGTACGAACGGAAAGACCACCACCACGGTCCTCACCGGGAGGATGTTGAGCGACGCACGGAGGGCATCGGTGGTGGCGGGAAACATCGGCACGGCGTTCTCAGAGGTCGTCGGCAACCTGAACGGCGATGCGGTGGCGGTCCTGGAGGTGAGCAGTTTCCAGCTCGACTACGTCCGCTCCTTCAGGCCGAAGGTCGCGGCGATCCTGAACATTACACCGGATCATCTGGACAGATACGGACACAGTTTTGAGAACTACATTGCGGCCAAAGAGCGGATCTTCGCGAACCAGGGGACGGGCGATGTGCTGATCTACAATGCCGATGACGATGTGACGCGCACGGCCGTGACGAGGGACGTGCCCCCCCCGGTAGAGCTCCTCCCCTTCAGCGTCCGGCGGCACCTCGATCGAGGCGCCTTCCTCTCCGGTGGAGTGCTGACGGTGGCCACGGGGGGAAAAAGACACGACATCGTCCGGGCCGATGCGATCAGCATCCGGGGAGAACACAACCTGGCCAACGCCATGGCAGCGTCCCTTGCGGCGATCGTCATGGGGGTTCCTCCGGCGTCGATCAGGTCGACGCTCAGGAACTTCAAGGGGGTGGAGCATCGTCTTGAGTTTGTGCGGGAGCTCGACAGGATCGTGTATGTGAATGATTCGAAAGCGACCAATGTCGATTCTGTCTGGTATGCCCTCCGGGCCTTTGACAGGCCCCTCATCGTCCTGATGGGGGGGAGGGACAAAGGGAACGACTACGGGCGGCTCCGGGAACCCGTGCAGGAAAACGTCAGAGCCGTCGTTGCCATCGGGGAATCCGCGGACAAGGTCCGCGCGGCATTTGCGCCCGTGGTGCGTGTCGAATCTGCCGCCACCATGGGCGAGGCGGTGTCGGCGGCCCGACGTCTTGCGCACCCGGGCGACATCGTGCTTCTTTCCCCCGCCTGCGCGTCGTTCGACTGGTTCGAGAACTATGAACACCGCGGCAGAGTGTTCAAGGAGGCGGTGATGTCTCTGGCTTCCGGAAGCTGAGAGTCCTGTGCGACAGGAGAGGAACCATATCGATCTTGTGTGTTTTCTCGCGGTCCTCACGCTGATGGTCCTGAGCCTCGGCGTGGTCTACAGCGCCAGCTCCACGTGGGCCCTGGACCGGCTGGGGGAAAGCGGAAAAGTCCTTGGAAGTCACGCGATCAAGGTCCTGCTCGGCTTCGGCGCGATTTTCGTTTTTATGCAAATCGACTATCACAAGTACAGGAAGCTCACGAAGCCGGCGCTCATTGTATCGATAGCCCTGCTGCTCCTCACGCTCGCACTGGGAGGGAGGTTCAAAGGGGCGACCCGGTGGCTCCAGATCGGAGGGTTCGGACTGCAGCCGTCCGAGTTCGCAAAGTTCGCGCTGGTATTCCACCTGAGCGTGCTCATGGCCGCGAAGGGGGAGTTGGTGAAGGATTTCAGGAAGGGATTCCTCCCGATGTTCATCTGGATCGGCGCCGTGACGGTGCTTGTCCTGGCGCAGCCTAATTTCAGCACCGGAGCAATGATCTTTGCAATAAGCCTGGCGATGCTCTTTATCGGTCGTGCNNCGCATCATGAGTTACGTCGGCATGGGAGACGGCGCGGGGACGAAGGACGCCAAGCACCAGCTCACGCAGGCGATCATCGGATTCGGCAACGGGGGGATATTCGGCCTGGGCCCGGGAGGGAGCCACCAGCGGGACCATTTTCTTCCGGAATCGTACGGTGACTTTGTCTTCTCGATCGTCGGGGAGGAATACGGACTCGTCGGCACGCTCTTTTTCATGGTTCTATTCCTGTTGATATTCCTGCGCGGCATGAAAATAGCGAGGCACGCAAAGGACGAACTCGGCCGGCTGCTGGCCATGGGGATCACCTGCACCATCACGCTGTACGCGTTGATAAACGCCGGGGTCACACTCGGGATACTGCCGACCACGGGGCTCCCCATGCCGTTCGTCAGCTATGGAGGGACGGCGATGCTCATCACGTGCGCGGCCGTCGGTGTGCTGCTGAACATCTCCATGCAGACCGACCTCCATCCCAGGTTGAGCACCGTCTCTGCGGGCATACGTCCCCTGGAGCCCGTGCAGCACGGCGCCGCCGGAAGGGCATGATGGGCAGAAGGCCCCTGACACTGGTGTTTGCCGGGGGGGGAACAGGCGGTCATCTCTACCCGGCCCTGGCGATCGCCGATGAGATCAGGCGCCGGCATCCTGACGCCGTTATCGTGTTCGTGGGGACGGCAGGAAAGATTGAATCGCGGGTCGTGCCGGCACGTGGTTATCCGCTGGTCACGATATGGATCAGCGGATTCCGGCGGAGGCTTTCTGCAGGAAACATGCTTTTTCCGTTGAAGGTGCTTGTGGCGCTCCTGCAGTCAATCATTCTCGTCTGGAGGAAGAAGCCTGACGTTGTGATAGGGACCGGAGGGTACGTGTGCGGGCCTGTCGTGGCCGCGGCGCAGATGCTCGGGGTTCGGACGCTGATCCAGGAGCAAAACAGCGTTCCGGGAGCGACGACGCGGATGCTTGCCGTGCGCGCGGACGAGGTCCACATTGCGTTTGAACGGACAGGGGGGTACCTGCGTCGCAGGGACAACCTCCGCCTCACGGGGAATCCGACGCGGGACGCCCTCGGAGGGGTCACCCGGGAGGAAGGGGCCAGGTTCTTCGGGCTCGACGCTGAAAAGAAGACGCTGCTCGTCTTTGGAGGAAGCCGGGGCGCCGCCACAATCAACGCGGCGATGGCTCCTCTGGCAGGGAGTCTTGCCGGAGAGGGGATACAGATCGTCTGGCAGACCGGGGATGAGGATTTCGAAGCTCTCGGGCGGACGCTCGGAGAGCTCCCGGAGAGAGTGAAGATGTATCCGTTCATCGAGAGGATGGAATGCGCGTACGCGGTATGCGATCTGGCGATCTGCCGTGCGGGGGCAACATCGCTGGCCGAACTGACAAGGACCGGGGTACCGTCGATTCTCATCCCGTATCCGTATGCCGCGGCGGATCACCAGACTGAAAACGCAAAAGCCATGGTAGAAGCTGGAGCGGGGATTCTCATGCCTGACGCCGATGCGGGGACGCTCCTCCCTCAGGCTGTCAGAGGACTCATCAACGACAGGGAAAGGCTGCGGTCGATGGGGGAAGCTGCCCGTCTTCTGGGCAGGCCCGGGGCGGCCGGTGTGCTGGCGGACGCTGTCGAACGACTTGCACGAGCATGATAACATCCATGGAACACGACAAGACATTCAGGTACAAGCTCGATTTCTACTATCTCCAGGCGCTCATCTATCTTGTCACACTCGTGCTCTACGGCGGGATCCGGGGGAACTTCATCGAACGGGAGTTCCTCTACGTGCTGAACGATCCGATCATGTATGTGATCGTCTTTTTTGTCCTGATGTCGTTCGTCACGCTCGGCCTCAATTACCTCCGCAACCGCCGGCTGATCATCACGAACGATGCCATCCTGTTCAAACACCGGTGGCAGGAACGTCGCATCCCCTTTGCGGAAATCGAGTGGATGCACATCGGCCGCGAACCGCGCGTGCAGACCGGAGGACGGTTCCAGATCGTCGTCTTCAAGCTGAAAGAGCGGCGGCGTGTCTTCCGGATCCGGGTCGGGCGTTACGAACGTGAACGGGAACTGGTGGCGGAAATGTCCCGTATTGCCGGGACGATGCCGAGAAGGAAAAAGACCCGGTGGCAAAAACGGGGCCTCACTGACAGATAACACGAACATGTTTTCATCGATCAGAAAACTCCATTTTGTCGGCATCGGAGGGATCGGCATGAGCGGAATCGCCGAGATCCTTACCGCCGAGGGTTTTGCCGTCACGGGGTCCGATCGTGCCGCAAGCGAGAACACCGAACGTCTCCAGTCGCTCGGTATCAGCGTGATGATCGGACACGATGCGGGCAATCTCGCGCCCGATGTCGACGCGGTCGTGTACTCGTCGGCGGTCGGGAGCGACAACCCGGAAGTGGTGGAAGCGCACCGGCGGAACATCCCCGTGATCCGGCGTGCAGAAATGCTCGCAGAGGTCATGCGCCTGAAATACGGGATTGGCATAGCCGGGACGCACGGCAAGACCACCACGACCTCCATGGTAAGCCTCGTGCTGATGGAAGGGGGGATCGATCCGACGGTGATCGTGGGGGGCCGGCTCCGCGGTCTTGCTGGTTCCAACGCCCGGCTCGGCAAGGGGGAATTCATCGTCGTGGAAGCGGATGAATTCGACAGGTCGTTCCTTTCAATCACACCGACGATAGCGGTGCTGACGACGCTGGAAACCGACCACCTTGACTGNNTGCCTGGACGAGCCGGCGCTGCA
This sequence comes from Ignavibacteriota bacterium, assembly GCA_003154425.1. Lineage (GTDB taxonomy): Bacteria > Bacteroidota > Ignavibacteria > UBA10030 > UBA6906 > Fen-1273. The sequence goes on along the minus strand of PMDK01000095.1, from coordinate 15,623 downwards.
GGACATCATGCCAAAGATCAGGAAAAAGATCGTGACATACGGGCTCAACGGCCAGGCAGATCTGCAGGCCGTCGACATCGTACACCGCCAGAACATGACGAAGTTCACCGTTCTGAAGGACGGGAAGGAGCTGGGGTCCATAGAACTCCAGATCCCCGGCGTTCATAACGTCCAGAACGCGCTGGCGGCGACCGCCGTCGGACTCGAACTGCATGTACCGTTTTCGAAAGTTAAGGCGGGGATCGAGAAGTTCACCGGGGTCTTTCGCAGGTGGGAAGTGAAGGCGGAACTCGACGGGATCACCGTGGTCGACGACTACGCACACCATCCCACAGAGATCAAGGCGACGCTTGCGGGGGCCAAGGCGGGATGGCGGCGGCGCACCGTGTGCGTCTTTCAGCCGCACCTGTACTCCCGCACGCGCGATTTTTACGACGACTTCGGGCGGGCGTTCTTCAACGCCGACGTGCTCATCGTGACCGACGTCTACCCGGCACGCGAAGAGCCGATTCAGGGAGTGACCGGCGAGCTCATCGCGAATGCGGCGAAAGAAGTCGGTCACAAGCAGGTGCACTACGTGCCGGAGAAGAAAGACGTGCCGGGCTACCTCATGACGATCACCCGGCCGGGCGACATGGTCATCACGATGGGAGCGGGAGATATCTGGAAATTCGGCGAACAATTCATTTCTCTCCGGAGACAGGGGAAGGGGCACTGACAAGCTCTCCACCCGTTTCCGAAGCAGACACGATGCGTACGATTGCCTGAACACATGGACAGACCGTTCACATCGGCACGGGGGCGCACAGGCTGGGTTCTCGTCCTCACCGCGCTGCTTCTCCTGGGGGTGGTCACGATGGCCGTCACGGCGAATTCCTGGAAGCATGACTTCAGAGTCCTCCGGGTCAGGACGACAGGGAACACTTTCGTCGCGGATAGCGACATCGTGAGAACGGCGGCGATTGTGAAGAACGGAAGGCTCTTCGACATCGACCTGAACGGAGCGCGGCTGAGGGTGCAGGGTAACCCGTTCATCAAGAGTGTCTCGGTCGCCCGGGAAATCCCGGACGGGATCGCCATTTCGGTGACCGAGCGGAGACCGATCGCCGCCCTGATCCTCGACCGGATACTGTATGTCGACGCCGAGGGGTACGTGCTTCCGCCGATCCGGTCCGGGCACGCGCTTGATCTGCCGGTCGTCACCGGCGAACTGCCGGCAGCGGACTGCCTCCCCGGACGGCAGATCAGGACCCGGCGCCTCCGGGAGGCGCTGGAGATTCTCACGACCGCAGCGCGGATAGGGGAGGACCTGGAGCACATGATCTCCGAAGTCTATTGTGCGGGGGATAGCACGTATGTCCTGTTCACGGCCGATTCCGGCGTCCCCGTCCTGTTCGGCCGCGGGGACATCGCCGTGAAGCTCTTGAAATTCGACGGGTTCTGGAAGCAGGTCGTGGTGCAGCGCGGGGCAGCGCAGCTGAAGACCGTTGACCTGCGCTTTGCCGATCAGGTGGTCGTTCGCTGGGACGAGGAACACCGCGTTCCGGGGCAGTAAACGTCTTTCACTTCCACACAGGAAACAGTCATGGATAATATCATCGTGGGTCTCGACATCGGAACGACCAAAGTCTGTGCAGTCGTCGCAGGGACCGATGAGCACGGGCGTATGAACATCCTGGGGGTCGGCCGTGCGCTCTCGGACGGAATGACCCGGGGGGTCGTGACCCACATCGACCGCACGACCAACTCGATTGTCACCGCCGTGCAGGAAGCGCAGGCTTCGTCGGGGGTCATGATCAAGTCGGTGATCGTCGGTATCGCCGGGGACCACATCCAGAGCTTCCAGAGTCGCGGCGTGATCGGGATCAGCGGTGCGGACCACGAGGTGACCCAGGCGGACATCGACAGACTGATCGAGGACACCAAGCGCGTGGCACTCCCCTCCGACAGAAAGATCATTCACGTCATACCGCAGGAGTTCATCGTCGACGGCCAGGATGGCGTCTACGACCCGCTGGGGATGGCGGGGGTGCGTATGGAGGCCAACGTGCATATCATCACCGGCCTCGTCAGCGCCGCACAGAACATCTATAAATGTGTCCAGCGTGCGGGTCTCGAGGTCAGCGACATGGTCCTCGAGCCCCTAGCCTCGAGTTACGCCGTACTCGACGACGAGGAGAAGGAAGTGGGCATCGCCCTCCTCGACATCGGCGGGGGAACGACCGACCTGGCTGTCTTCGAGGAACGGACAATCCGCCACACTGCGGTCATCGGCATCGCCGGCAAAAAAGTCACAGACGACATCAGGAAGGCGCTCGGGATTCTGAACGACCAGGCGGAGAAGCTGAAAAAAGAACACGGATTTGCATATGTCCCGGCGGTCGTCGACAACGAACCGATCGTCCTCCCCGGCCTGGGAGGACGCGCCCCGATCGAGATCGACAAGAAGCTGCTCGCGCAGATCGTTCAGCCGCGCATGGAGGAGATCCTGGAAATCGCAGCGCTTGAAATCAAGCGCTCGGGTTACTCGAAACACCTTTCCGGGGGGGTGGTGCTCACGGGGGGCGGGGCCCTCATCAAGGGGACATCTGACCTCGCAAAGGAAGTGCTCGGCATGCCGGTGAAAATCGGCATCCCGACGGGGTTCTCCGGCGGGCTCGTGCGTGAAATAGAGAACCCGGCATATTCCACCGCCGTCGGGCTCGTCTACCACGGGATTAAGTTCCGCGACAGGGCGCCGGCAGCAGCCCACCCCAGCAAAAAGGACAAGTCGATGACACGCATGGCGCAGAAAATGAAAGAATGGTTTGACCAGCTCTGAACGTCCGGAGCGGAAGACACACAGTTTGTCTCATTCAACGAAGGAGGAACATCCGGTGATCGAACTCGACAATGGTCTCGATCGTGGCGCGAAAATTCGCGTCGTGGGAGTTGGAGGCGGTGGAGGGAATGCGATCAACAGCATGATCGACAAAGGACTCCACGGAGTCGACTTCTTCGCGATCAACACAGACCTCCAGGCTCTGGAACGCAACCTGGCCTCGAACAAGATCCAGATCGGGAAAAACCTGACGCGGGGACTGGGAGCGGGGGCCGATCCGTCGATCGGCCACAGGGCGGTCGAAGAAGACCGGGACGAGATAACCCGTGCCCTCTCGGGAAGCGACATGGTGTTTATCACCGCCGGCATGGGCGGGGGGACGGGGACGGGCGGAGCCCCCATGGTTGCCAACATCGCCAAGAGCCTGGGCGCGCTCGTCGTCGGGATAGTCACGCGGCCCTTCAACTGCGAGGGGAAGAAACGTGCCGCGCAGGCGGACATCGGGCTGGAGGAGCTGAAAAAACAGGTGGACACGCTTATCGTGATCCCCAACCAGAAGCTTCTCACGATCGTGGACAGGAACACGCCCCTGAAGGAGGCCTTTGACATTGCCAATCAGGTCCTGCACGGCGCCACCAGAGGGATCTCGGAGCTCATCACGGTTCCGGGTCTGATCAACGTCGACTTCGCCGACGTGCGCACCGTGATGCGTGAGATGGGAGACGCAGTCATGGGCTCGGGGATCGCCACGGGGGAAAACCGCGCTGTCGAGGCGGCACACCTGGCCATCTCGAGCCCGTTGCTCGAAGATGTCTCCATCTCCGGGGCGCAGGGAGTACTCGTGAACATTACCGGCGGTGCGAACATGACGCTTGTGGAGGTCGATGAAGCGACGGAAATCATCCGTGAAGCCGCGGGGGAAGATGCGAACGTCATCCTGGGGGCCGTCATTGACGGGAACGTGGAGAACGAAGTGATGGTGACCGTCATTGCCACGGGCTTCAACCGTCGGGGCAGTTCGCCATCGGTCGCCCGCATGACCAGGGTGACGAAGACTGTCGAGAAAATTCCGTCGGGCGTCTCCGAGCTCCAGAAATACGACGAGCCTGCATATGTCCGGCGGGGTGTCGACATTCCCATGACCCACTACCGCACAGAGCAGGAAGGGAACAGGGAAAAAATCGACAAGTCGGACCCGGAAAAACCTGCGTTCCTGCGTAAGATCATGGATTGAGAAAATTCCGGAAGGGCCGGACGCAACCGACGAGCGGGGGTGCGGTTGATTCTTCTCCGGCCTTTTGATAGATTGGCTGCATGAAGAATGTGCAGCACCTGTTGCTTGCCCTGCTCATCGGGACGGGGGCGGCTATTGCCCAGTCCGGAAATCCCACCAGCGCCTTTGCCATCACGCGGCTGAAATACGCCGGAGGCGGCGACTGGTACAATGATCCCTCCTCCGAAGTCAACCTTCTGACCTTCGTCCACCGCGCGACCGGAATCGACACCGATCCGCGGTATCAGTTCGTCGACATTGCAGACGACGGGCTCTTTTCCCACCCGTTCCTTTTCATGACGGGGCACGGCAACATCTCGTTCTCGGAGTCGGAAGCGCGCCGGCTCAGGACCTATCTGGAGAACGGGGGGTTCCTGTACGCCGACGATGATTACGGGATGAACAAGCCGTTCCGCCGCGAGATAAAAAAGGTGTTCCCGGGAGAGGAGCTTGTTGAACTCCCGTTTTCGTACGGGCTTTACCACTGCCAGTTTGAATTTCCTGCCGGAGTCCCGAAAACGCACGAACACGATGGGAAAGCCCCTCAGGGATTCGGCATATTCCTGCGCGGGCGGCTTGTTCTTTATTACACCTATGAGTCCAATCCCGGCGACGGCTGGGCGGATGCCGACGTGCACAGCGATCCGGAGGAAAAGCGCCAGGAGGCCCTCCGTTTCGGGACGAATCTTGTCGTCTGGGTATTGACCCACTAGGGGGGACGGCGTGGACACGACCGGCATGTATACCGACTTTCACGGGCGTCTGGCGGCGGTGCGAAGGAAACAGAACCTCGCCGGCATCATCCACGGTGCCGCCTTCTCCGGTTCCGGGTTCCTGATCGCGCTTCTTCTGGCGCTCATCGCTGAAGAACTGTTCAATTTCGGCCCCGGGGGAAGGACGTTTCTCTTCTGGTTGCTCCTTCTCCTTGCCGTCATCCTCTCTCTGATGCGGATCGGCCGGCCTCTCGGGCGGCTTACGGGTATACTTTCCGGAAAGGACGACCTGGAGACCGCCCGCGAAGTGGGGCGAGCCATCCCCCGTATCAACGACCGGCTTGTGAACGCGCTCCAGCTTTTCGCGGACGGAGATACCCGGCGACTCTACTCCGGCGACCTCATCGACGCCTCGCTTCGGGACCTCCGCGCCGACTGTGAAGGGATCGACTTCGCGATGACGGTCGACGGTGCAGGCTCGAGGCGCATGGGCCGCTTCCTCCTTGTCTGCTTTCTCTCCGGCGTTCTCCTGTTCGCACTCTTCCCGACCGCCTTCTTCGGCGCCGCGGACCGTCTCCTTCATTTCAACGAAGCCTACGCCTCCCCCTCCCTGTTCCGGTTCGTCGTAGAGCCCGGCTCCCGCGAACTCATCAAGGGAGAGAGCGTCCCGGTCCGTGTGCGTGTCCTCGGAGAATCCCCCGGCGAGGTCACGATTGCATTCCGCAGACGGGGGGATCTCTACTACGAAGAGAGGGTTCTCCATGCGGACGCTGCCGGAGAGTTCCGCCACCAATTCGCGTCGGTCACTGAAACCACAGAGTACTACGTCCACGCCCGGGGTATCCGCGGGGATGACTATACACTTGCGGTGACGGACCGGCCGCTGATCAGAATGCTGCGCCTCACGGTGTTCCCGCCGGCCTACAGCAGGCTGCCGGAGCGTCCGCAGGACGACAACGTGGGGGATGTTGCCGCGTTGCGGGGGGCGAGGATCCGGTTCGACATCGAGTCAAACAAGGTTCTGAAAACGGCACAGATCTCTCTGAGCGACAGCGCGGTGCTCCCGCTCGAGGTCACGGGGAAGAAAGCACACGGGATGCTCGTGCTGATGAAAGAACGGTCCTATCACATCGGCCTGCGGGACAGCACCGGAACCGGTAGCATCGACCCGGTGGAGTACTCCCTGAAGATCATCCCCGACGCGTTTCCTACGGTCACGCTTCTCGCGCCGGGCGAGAACCTTGACGTCACCGATACGACACCCCTCAATCTCCTGGCGAAGATCGCCGACGANNACGACTACGGGTTCAGCAGCGTGCGTCTCGGCTACAAGCTCGTGCAATCGAAATACGAAGAGCCCGCACAGGAGTTCACGTACATTCCCCTCCCCCTCCCCCCGGGGTCGATCTCCGAGGCACTGGTGGCGTACCCGTGGTCCATCGCAGGCCTGCACCTCGTGCCGGAGGACATCGTCAGTTACTTCGTCGAAGTGTTCGACAACGACATAATCTCCGGTCCGAAGTCGGCGATCAGCGAAATCTACTCCCTCCGCCTCCCGTCGATGGACGAGGTGTTCGCGCAGGCCGACAAGGCTCACGAGGCCAGCATCGAAGGGATGGAGGACGCCATGAAACATGCAAAAGAAGCGCGCCGGGAGATGGAAGAGCTGACGCAGTCCCTGCGTACGTCGGCCGACAAGATGGAATGGCAGGACCGCCAGAAGGCAGGTGAGCTCCTTAAGAAATACGACGAAGTGCGTTCGAAAATGGACTCTGTCAAAACGGCCGTCGAAAAGATGGCCGCCGATCTCGCCAGGAACAGGGTGCTCTCGAAAGAAACGCTCGAAAAATACCAGGAGCTTCAGCAGATGATGGCACAGATGTCATCGCCTGAGTTTGCCGAGGCCATGAAACAGCTCCAGCAGGCCATGCAGCAACTGAGTCCCGAAGTCCTCCGGCAGGCGATGCAGCAGTTCAGTATGTCCGAAGAGACATTCCGCAGGAGCATCGAGCGGACGTTAAGCCTTCTCAGGCGAATTCAGATCGAACAGAAAGTCGACGAGGCCGTGCGGCGATCGGAACAGATGATCAAGGAGCAGGATGTCCTGAGGGAGAACACCGAGAGCGCCCGCGCCGGGGATCAGGCCAGGATGGAACAACTGCAGCGGGCGCAGAAGGAAGTGCGGGGGCATCTTGACGCTCTCAAAACGCAGATGAAAGAGCTGCAGAAGAAAATGGAGGAATACCCCGCTGAGATGCCTCTGGGTGAACTCGAAAACGCGCAGCAGGAAATGAGCCGGGACAGCCTGGATGAGCGCATGGAAGGGATCTCCCGGGACATGCAGAACATGCAGGTGGGGGAGGCCTCCCGCGGTCAGAAACAGGCTCTCTCGTCGATGGCAAAGCTCGGTGACCACCTCCAGAAAATGCAGCAGGAGATGCGCCGGAACCAGCAGCGCCAGATTCTCAACGCCATGCGCCGGTCCATGCGCGATCTCCTGGATCTTTCCCGGAGGGAAGAGGCCCTCAGGAACGAGTCGGAGAACCTGGATCCGGCGAGCAGGCGGTTCCGTGACAACGAAGAAGCCCAGATGGAACTGATGCGCGATCTCGGCATGGTGGCCGAAGACCTCGCGGCGCTGTCGGAGAAGACGTTCGGGGTGACTCCCGAAATGGGAAAGTCCATCGGCGACGCGTTGCGGAACATGAACGATGCAATGCGGTCTCTCGGGCAGCGGAACCGGTCGGCGGCCTCGGGCCAGCAGACCGATGCCATGGGATCGCTGAATGAGGCGGCACAGAGAGTCGAGGACTCGATGAATGCCATGCAGCAGGGGGGGGGAGGGGGGATGGGCATGGCGGGATTGATGCAGCGGCTGCAGCGGCTGTCATCGCAGCAGGGGGGCATCAACGACGCCTCAAGGAACCTCGGGGCAATGACCCCGGCGCAGGCGGCTGAAATGTCGAGGCTTGCGGGAGAGCAGGGGATGGTGAGGAAATCGCTGGAACAGCTCGCGCGTGAAGCTGCCGCGGCCGGTGAGCTTAAGAAGCTCATGGGGGATCTGAATCAGACCGCGCGCGAGATGGTCGAGGTGCAGACCGACCTGAGCGCGGGGAACTTCAATCCGGAGACCCTCAGGAAAGAAGACCGGATACTCTCACGGCTCCTTGACGCGCAGCGGTCCACGCGCGAGCGCGACTTCGAGAAAAAGCGGACATCAACGGCAGGGCAGGACATCGTGCGCGAAAGTCCCGCATCCATCGATATCACGACGATCCAGGGGAGAAACAGGCTCCGCAGGGACATGCAGAAGGCCCTGCAGGAGGGGTATGCCCGGGAATATGAGGATCTGATCAAGCGATATTTCGAGATCCTGGAGCAGCTCGAACCTCACACCCGATGAACACATGACGCCCAACGCGCTGGCAACACACCTCTTTTCGACCTATGAGCAATACAGGCTCTTCTACCTGCGGCCGGCCAATTGCAACCACCGGGAAATTGTCGCGGAGATGAGAGAGCTGGTGGGCCGGGGCAACAATCTCTTCTCCATGGGCGAGCTCGGGACATCGGTGGAGGGGAGGAGCATTTACCAGATTTCGTTCGGCCGCGGTGCGAAGAAGATACTCCTCTGGTCGCAGATGCACGGGGATGAATCAACCGCGACGCTCGCGCTCATGGACGTATTTAATATGCTCGTCGAAGACCAGGGGAAGGAAAGCTGGGTCTCGGAAATGCTCGAACAGACAACCGTCTTCGTGATCCCGATGCTAAACCCCGACGGCGCCGAACACATCCAGCGTCACACGTCGGTGCAGATCGACATGAACAGGGATGCGCGCACACTCGTCACCCCTGAAGCGCGGCTGTTGCGTGATGCGCAGCGCCGGCTCAAGCCGGCCTTCGGCTTCAATCTCCACGACCAGGGCCTGTCCTCGGTCGGAGTCACGCCGAAGGTGGCCGCGCTGTCGCTTCTTGCGCCGGCGCTGGATGAGAAGCGTTCCGCACCTCCCGTCAGGCTCCGTGCGATGAGAATCGGCGCACTTATCACGCGCGCGCTCAGTCAGTTCATCGGCGGCCACATCGCCACATACGACGACGCCTACGAACCGCGCGCGTTCGGGGACAGCATGCAGTCGTGGGGCACCAGCACGGTTCTGATCGAATCGGGACACTGGCCGGGTGACCCCGACAAGCTCTTCATCCGGAAACTGAATTACATTGCGCTCCTCACTGCGATCCGTGCGATCGGTAACGGATCGTACCAGGACACCGAGATGGACTGGTACCGGCAGCTCCTCCCGAACGGCAAGATGATGTACGACATCATTATTCGCGGCGTCGAACTGCACAACGGATCCGGTGGCTGGTCAGGGCGCGTGGACATTGGACTGATGTACGACCCCCCCCCGCACAAGAGGAATAAAAGCGCCGCGGCTATCACGGTCCGCTGCGGCGAAATCGGCGATCTCAGTCTCCACGGAGCCCTGGAGGAACTCGACGGGACCGGCCGGCGGTTGAGCGCCGCGCACGTCGCCGTTGACACGGTGTTTCCACTGGCGCAGATCATGGATGCGCTGCAGATTCATTTCACACCCGTCTTTCATTAGAAGAGGCGCCGGAGAGACCCCTCCCGTCGAACCCGGACTGAAAGCGTCGTACTTTTTCCCCAAAGACTGTCCTTCCCCCATTGAAGGTCGTTCGTCGAAATCCGATGAAGATGCAAGCAAGCGAGAAGCAGCGATCGTTTGTGCGGGAGGCCCTCCCCCATACGGATCTCCTCTATAACTATGCTCTCCGCATGACCAACAACCCCGCCGATGCCGACGACCTTGTTCAGGAAACCTACCTCAAAGCGTACCGCTTCTGGGACACCTATGAGCAGGGAACCAACATCCGGGCGTGGTTGTTCAGAATTTTGAAGAACTCGTATATCAATCGGTACAGGAAGGAAGTGCGGGAGCCGGAAAAGGTCGAATACGACGACGTCAAGAGTCTGTACACGACCAGGGTTGAAGGGACTGCGGACCAGTATAACCTGCAGGAATCCATGCTCGGCAACCTCCTCGACGATGAAATTTCAGGTGCGATCGCATCGCTCCCGGATGAGTTCCGCACCGTCGTGATACTGTGCGACATCGAGGCGTTGACCTACGAAGAAGTCGCCACGTTCATGGAATGTCCCCTTGGTACGGTCCGATCGCGGCTGCACCGGGGGAGAAAGATCCTCCGGGGCCGGCTCACGGAATATGCACGTCAGCGCGGCCTTGCTCAGGAAAAGTAAACGTGGGGAAGGGGAGCGTGCATGATGAAAGCCTGCCAGTGACCTGCAGAGAATTCACCCAAAGCATCACCCCCGCCGTCGACGGCCGGCTCTCCGGGAAGGACCAGACACTATTTCAGGAACACGCAAAACTCTGTCCCTCCTGTCGCCACGATTATGAGGAAGAACGAAGCCTCGCCGCGCTGATCCGTGCCCGCCTCCGGCCGGCCAGGGTTCCCGACAACGTCCTCTCCTCCATACTCGCGCTCACACGGGACGGTGGCATTCCTCCGGCATACACACCCGCCCGTCCGTTCGCTGAGTTTCTGCGTCGCCCCCGCACTGCTCCCGTCGTTGCATTCATCTTTTCCTTCGCCGCCATCGTCTATGTCCTCTCCCGCTACGCCCCGGCCGGCACGGTCGAGAGCGCGGGGTTTGTCTCCGGCGGCGACATCGTGCGACAGTCCGCCTCCAACTACGAAGCAATGCTGAAGGGGGAGATTGTGCCGCAGGTGGTCTCGGACCGTCCGGAGTACGTAAGGGCCTACTTTCAGGGGAAGACCGGTTTCCCGGTCTTCATCCCCGCGATGAAAGAGTGCACGCTTGTCGGAGGCAGTGTGAACGACTACCGGGGCATGCGCCTCGCGCACGTTCTGTACAGGCACGGTCTCCAGTTTATTTACCTGTATCAGGTCTGTCGTGAATCCGTGATGAAGGGAGACTTACTGCATCTTTCCCGGGAAGCCAGAAGCGATCTTGACCGGACGGGAAGGCATTGCTGCACCGCACCCGACGGCGCGGCCATAGTCCTGTGGGTCAGGGGACAGACGATCTGTGCGGCTGTCGCCCCCATGAACAGCGACCACCTTATGGCGCACCTTGCCGAGGCGGACGTACCGGCTGCCTGGTGAACCCCGTGTGCATATCGTCCCTCCCTCCCCCGCACCCGTCCTGATGCTCCTCCACCCCCTTGCGCGGGCCGCCTTGACAAACGTCCACGCTGTTGGTATATTTCAGTACATACCGCGAAAGGTGTCGATTCGACACCTTTTTCTGTCTTCATCACCCCCGGTCGAATGTGGACATGTCCCAGGAATCTACCGCCGAAACAACCCGTACCGGTGACCGCCACAACGAGCTCCCCTCACGCCTCCCCGTTCTCCCGCTGCGCGACGTCGTCGTTTTTCCCTACATGATATTTCCCGTGCTGGTGGGGAGGGAATCGTCGCTCAGGGCGGTCAACGAGGCGCTGGAGCAGCAGAAGTACATTTTCCTCGCCGCGCAGCGCAACCCGGTGACGGAAGAACCCGGTGAAAACGATATCTACCATGACGGGACGGTCGCCAAGATCATACAGATCCTCAAGCTCCCGAACGGACTCATGAAGATCCTCGTCGACGGGATCGCGCAGGCCTCCGTGCGAACGTTCGTGCCCAACACGAAGTACCTGGAGGCCGAGCTCACCATCGGTTCCGCCGCCGGGGAAATGGACTCCGAGCTCGACGCCCTTCTGCGGCACACCTCCAGTCTCTTTGCGGAGTATGTGCACCTGAACAGGAACGTTCCGAGCGAAGTCCTCGTCGCGTTTGAGAACACGCGGGACGCACAGCGCAGAGTGTTCTATATCGCCTCCAACATTTTGCAGAGCGTGGATGTCAAGCAGAAGATCATCGAACTCCGCGGGATGCGCGAACAGCTGCATGAGCTGATACGGATCCTGAACTCTGAAAACGACGTTCTCAAGATCGAGAAAGAGATCGACACGAAGGTTCATGACAATATCGCCAGGTCCCAGAGGAAGTTCTTCATCCAGGAACAGATCAGGATACTTCAGGATGAACTCGGCGACGAAGAGGCGTCTCCGGAACTCACGAAGCTCCGCGACGACATCCGCAAAGCCCGGCTGTCGAAGCTTGCCGAGGAGAAAGCGCTCGAGGAATTCGCAAAGCTCAAGAAGACCCCTCCCCTTTCCCCTGAATCGACNNGCTACCTGGACTGGATGGTCAGCGTCCCCTGGTACAAAAGGACGAAAGACAACCTCAGCATCGACCACGTGAAAACCGTCCTGGACGAAGATCACTTCGGTCTCGAAAAGCCGAAGGAGAGGATCCTGGAGCACATCGCGGTCCTCAATCTGGTGGCCGAGATGAAGGGACAGATCCTCTGTTTCGTCGGTCCTCCGGGGGTAGGGAAGACCTCGCTGGCAAAATCGATCGCCCGCGCGCTGGGAAGAAAGCTGGTGCGCATTTCCCTGGGGGGTGTGCGGGACGAAGCGGAGATACGTGGGCACCGCAGGACGTACATCGGTTCCATGCCGGGGAAGATCATACAGTCGATGAAGCGGGCCGGCGTGATCAACCCCGTGATGCTTCTGGACGAAGTGGACAAGATGAGCATGGATTTCCGCGGTGATCCCTCCTCGGCGATGCTCGAGGTGCTGGACCCCGAACAGAACGTCGCATTCAACGATCACTATCTGGACATTGACTACGACCTCTCGCACGTCATGTTCATCACCACCGCGAACGTCCGTTACGCCATCCCGCTGCCGCTGCAGGACCGGATGGAAATCATCGAGCTTGCAGGATACCTGCAACATGACAAGCGGGAGATCGCGCGCCGGCACATCATTCCCCGGCAGCTGTCCGAGCACGGCATCGCGGGGATGGCCATCGGGATCACCGATCCGGCCATCGACGCGATCATCACGGGTTACACAAGGGAGGCCGGGGTACGCAACCTCGAACGGGAGATCGCATCGGTCTGCAGGAAAGTTGCGAAGGACCTGGTCCTGGAGAGACAGAAGAACGGGGGGAAGAAGAAAAAGAAACCGGCCCTCCCGTTCACGGTCGATCCGAAGAAAGTCGAGCACTATCTGGGGGTTCCCCGCTACAGGAACAGGCCGCGCGCGGAAGGGCAGAGGGTGGGATCTGTGACAGGTCTGGCGTGGACGAGCGTGGGAGGAGAGCTCCTTAACGTCGACGTCGCGCTGATGAGCGGCCCGGAGAAACTCACGCTGACCGGCCAACTCGGCGACGTGATGAAGGAATCCGCCCAGGCGGCGCTGAGCTATCTCCGCTCGAACGCGAGGAACCTCGGAATTCCCGCGACGTTCTCCAAAGGGAAGGAAATCCACATCCATCTTCCGGAGGGGGCCATTCCCAAGGACGGGCCGTCGGCCGGGATCACGATGGCCATGGCCATCTATTCCGCAGTCAGCGGAAGGCCGGCGCGGAGCGACGTCGCAATGACGGGCGAGATCACCCTGCGGGGTGACGTCCTGGCGATCGGTGGACTCAACGAAAAACTTATCGCGGCACAGAGGAGCGGCATCGGGAGGGTCCTGATCCCGCGGGAGAATGAAAAAGACCTTACGGACATCCCCGCGAAAGTGAAAGAGGGACTGACACTGATTCCGGTAAGCACGATCGAAGAGGGACTCCGGCACGTCTTCGCGCCAGGGCGGCTGCCCGCCGGAGCGGATGCCAAAAAGCAGGCAAAAGAGCAGAGAGGCTGAGTGAGGGCATGGGCGAGTACGTTGTGACGGCGCGGAAATATCGGCCGATGCGGTTTGAAGATGTGGTGGGACAGGGCCACATCACCACGACCCTGCGGAACGCCATGGCGACAAAGCGCATCGCGCACGCATACCTCTTCGGCGGACCGCGCGGCGTCGGGAAGACCACAACGGCCAGGCTGCTTGCGAAAGCGGTGAACTGCAGTGCGCCGGTGGATCAGAATCCCGACAATGAGTGCGAAAGCTGCAGGGAGATCACCGAGGGGCGGAGCTTCGATGTCCTGGAGATCGACGGTGCCTCCAACCGCGGGGTCGAGGAGATCCGTAACCTGAGAGAATCGATCCGGTACGCGCCCGCCAGGGGTGCGTACAAGGTGTACATCATCGACGAAGTCCACATGCTGTCCACCAGCGCCTTCAACGCGCTCTTGAAGACGTTGGAGGAGCCGCCCGCACACGTGGTCTTCATCTTTGCCACCACGGAGGTGCACAAGATCCCGGCCACGATTCTTTCGCGCTGCCAGCGCTACGACTTCAAGTTGCTTTCCACGCGCGCCCTGTCCGATCACCTCGGCCGCATCCTGGCCAACGAGGGCATCGACTGCCAGCCGGACGCGATTCGCTTGCTCGCGCGCGAGGCCGCGGGCTCGGTGCGCGACGGGCTTTCGCTGCTCGACCAGGTGCTGGCCTATGTCGGCAAGGACACCATCACGCGCGAACGCGTGGCCGAGGTGCTGGGCGTCGCGGATCGCAGCCTGCTCCACCAGCTCGCCACGGCCGTGTTGGCCCATGACGCCGCCCGGGCCTTGCGCAGCCTGGCCGAAGCCGTGGACCGCGGCGTGGACCTGGTCCAACTCGCGCGCAGCTTTCTCGGGCTCTTGCACGATCTCGAGGTCGTGTCCCTGGTCCCCGACGCCGAGGACGTGCTCGACGCCACGGCCGAGGAGATCGCCGAGGCCAAGCAGCTGGCGAGCCAGGCGCCGCGCGGCCTCTGCACCGCGCTGTTCGAGCGCTGGGCGCGAGCGGTCGAGGATGCCGCGCGTTCGCAGACGCCACGGCTGATCGTCGAGATGGCGCTGCTCGACCTGTGCTTCGCCGAGCCGCTNNCTGGCCGCGGTTTCCGCGCCGCCGCCACCCACGCCGCCCGCCGGCGGCGGCCCCAAAGCTGCGCCGCCGGCCCAGCCCGCCGCTCAACTGCCGCCCGAAACCGACATTGCCTCGGTCTGGCGGCGGACCTGCGAGGCCTTCGGCCACCGGCCCTCCATCGCAGCCGCGCTCGATCACGCCG
>PMDK01000095.1:345-654 GCA_003154425.1 Ignavibacteriota bacterium | reverse complement strand
GCACCGCCCCCAAGGAGATCAAGACCCATTGAGCAATGCAGGTCCCATCGGGCGGTTGGTGGCTGAGCTGGCGAAGCTGCCGGGCGTGGGCGAGAAGACCGCGGCGCGGCTGGCCTTCCATATCCTGCGCGCCCCGGCCGAGGACGCTGCGGCCCTGTCGAGCGCCATCACCGACCTGCGCGCCAAGATCCGCCTGTGCAGCCGCTGCTGGGATTTCACCGAGGACGATCCCTGCGCCATCTGCCGCGACCAACGCCGCGAGGCGGGCCTCTTGTGCGTGGTGGCCCACCCGCAAGACGTGATCGCCAT
>PMDK01000095.1:0-263 GCA_003154425.1 Ignavibacteriota bacterium | reverse complement strand
CGACGGCAGGCGCGAGTTGTAGCCCCGTTTGTCGGGGTGTATCATTCAGGCGGGGCAGCCACCCGCCGATCTCCATAGATGGGCTAATGTGCCGTCCTCGAAAACCTGTTAATCTCACCCGAACGAGTCAGTCACCCCTTCCAGTCAACCTCCTCCCTCAACCTCCGAGCCGCCGGATGAAGATGCTAGTCAAGCCCACCCCCAGAAATATCCTCCCGGCCGGGCATCAAGGAGCGGAAAGAGCCCGATGAGTGGCCCAGATG
>PMDK01000192.1:7166-36914 GCA_003154425.1 Ignavibacteriota bacterium | reverse complement strand
TCAGTGCATCCACGATTGCGATCATTCCCGATGTGTCGAGTCCGCAGTATTTCTCCAGTTGATCCCGTACCTTCGCCTTCTCCTCTCCGGGAACATCGCCGAACGTCACCCTGAGGTATTCACGGCTCGCGGTCCCCCCGTCGGCGATTTCCATCTCCCCGTAACCCTGGCCGGTCAGCGCCGGCAGGACTTCCTTCATCGAAGCGCTGCCTTTCTGGTCGGGATGATAATAGTGGAAAGACCGGAACGGCCCCAGGAGGTCAACAAACCGCCGTTCGGCCGCCTTACAGGGCATCGCGAAATCAGGACAGGTCCGGCACGATTCTTTGAGCATGCGTTTTTCGAACGACGCGTTGTAGCTCACGATAGAACCGGACTCACGAAGGAGCGGGAAGAGCTTTCCGAGCAGTTCCGGACGGGGGTCCCCTTTTCCCTCCCAGAGAAATCCGTGATGTGCCGGCATCTCACCCGGCTTCTTCACGATGTGGAGAGAGAATTGAAAGGGGATCTGCTGGTAAGGATGCACATGGTCGAGCAGCGGGATGGCCGTACCGAATGTCTCGAAGTCCAGAAAATAGAGGGGATAGGCAAGCTTCCGGAGGAATTCTCTGATCTCCGGCCTGTTGATCGAGGGGCGTCCGGATTTGAACGCCTTCACCTGCACTGCCTGTGACCCGCTGAGCCGGAACCCATCGGGGATATCGGCGATATCCGTAATCCCCTTCTTCAAAAGATCGAACCCTTTTTCTCCGATCCGGGAGAGATCGAATATGCTTGGCTCCGGCAGAAAATTCCAGCAAAGGTCTGTCAGCGGACAGGGATACGGATCACTGCACCATTGTCCGACAGGAATGTCGGGGTACTTTTTCATGCGGATGATATCCGCCATTTTCAGCAGGTTTTTTTCGACTTTCGGGATGAGCGAGTCAACCTGGAGCGTGACATCCTCTCGTGCAAACAGCTTTTTCGGTTCGACGTCTCCCAGCCTCTCATATTCGTTGTTAATATACAGCAAAACACATTTGCGTATGTCCAGCCCGGCCCCGCCGTACGTGTATTTCTGCAGAGCCAGATCCTGAATGTACACATCCTTCATCCCTGTCGAGCTCTTCACTTCGATGATATCCCACCGGTCGGGCCCGACCGGCGAGAGGATATCCGCGCGCGCGTATGCATTCCTGTACCTGAATGCGGGCTCGAAGAGAGGCCTTCTCAGCTTCAACGCCTGGGAGGACCGGCGCAACACTTCCTCGAACTCCGTATGGCTTCCCGCAATCTCTTCACCTCCGGGAAAAAGGGATTTCGCCAGCTCCCCGACCTGGTGCCCCTGATCGAACACCGCCTGAGTCGCCTCATTGTACGGCGGGATCTGGTCCTTAGCGTTGTAATGAAACCAGAGAAGCTTGGAGCACTGGAGCCCGGCAATGTATTTCGACTTGGAGAGGAATGCCATTCAGATCCGGAAGCTGCTCATGGAGTTACAGTAACAGCAGGAGTATGTACAAATTGAGAGCGTCAGTGTCAATTACAGAAAAGAATGTCAATACTCCAATGCTGATTTATCGAATTTCAAGAGATACGGCGCTCCGGATATTCCTCCGGCCGAGGTTCAGAATGAGAAGCTCCCGTTTTGCGTCCCAGGTGAAGCGATCGGATGACGGTCCTTCCGGACTGATCCTTCTCCCATTGACGCTTACAGACGAGGGTTTGGAGATTCCGACCACCCTGACCAGGTACGACCGGCTCACGGTTTGACCCGTAAACTCTCCCTTCGTCGGCCCGATTGCCAATGTGCTGACAGATCCAGAGGACGAGAACGAGAAGGGGGTGAATGCGCTCCTTCCCTTCTCGTAGTCGAACGAGAGTCCGTCGTCCTCATATAATGAGAAGCTGGAATTCCCGCCGGCGTAAACATCGACAATCAGAGAATCCATCGGCTTCTGGTCCGTGTAGTCCATGTCGGGCTGCTGCGGGATGATGGACCCCGAGCGGACGAAAAGCGGAAGGGTCTCGAGCGAACATTTCACCTGAAGATTCCGGTCTCCCTGGTAACGGGTCCCGGTAAAATAGTCCACCCACCGGCCGGGGGGAAGGTAGACGCTGCGCACGCCGCTTGAATCCAGGATCGGAGCGACGAGCATGGCATCGCCGAAATAGTACTCGTCCGGATGGTGGTAGGCCTCCTCCAGATCAGGATGCACAATGTAGAGAGGACGTACGAGAGGGAGAGCTTCGTCGTGGGCGGCCCGCGTCATCGTGTAGATGTACGGAAGAAGCCGGTACCGGAGACGGAAGAGGTCGCGGGCGATACGCACTCCCTCGGCACCGTACGTCCAGGGCATCCGCGCGTTCCCTTCCCGGGGATTCTCGTGTGCGGAATGGAGACGGAGGAGCGGACTGAAGACTCCGAACTGCAGCCACCGCGTGTAGAGGTCGAGACTGATGTTCCTCCCGATGAACCCGCCGATGTCGTGCGTGATATACGGGATCAGGATGTTTCCCCCCTGCACCGTGAAGGGGACCTCGAATGCGAGGACGTCCCACTGGGCGTATGTGTCCCCGGTGAATAGGGCCGGGTACCGGTGACTCCCCCATCCGCCGTAGCGGCTGAATATGAACGACCGTTTCCCGGTGTGCTCCCGGGTGAAATCATAGAAGACGCGGTTCGACCACATCTGGCCGTTGAGCCCCTCCATCTCCGACGAGCCGCTCCCTCCATCCACCCACCAGAACGACACCCCCTGGTCTATCAGCGGTTTGTGGAGGACATTCATGAAGACTTCAGCCTGGCGCTTTTCCGCGAGGTTGAACCGCATCCCTTTCTGCCGGATGACGTCGGTGACCATCGCGGTGGGACCGGAGAGCCCCCCTTCGCCTCCCCAATCGTTCACGCGGAGAACGATCAGATTCTTCTCCCCTTTCCTGACGAACGGCAATATGTCGGTCGATGTCAGCTCGTTCCACGAGGGGCTGTGGTGACCGGCCTTTTGCCCGTTGACGAATATGTCGTATTCATCGTCGACGCTGCCGAAAACCGCGAAGAGGTGCTGAGAGCGAATCTCCGCGGGGATCGCGACCCATTTCCGGTACCAGGCCACGCCATCATAGCCGGGATACCCGCGGTCTTCCCACGGCCTGTCGCCCGGGATCTCAGCCCAACGGGAATCATCAAACGTCGGGACGCACCATCCTGCCCCGTCGCCGGTGAGCGTGGAGTCGGTGCTGAATTTCCACTCCCCGAGAAGGTTGATCGTTATCGTCGGATCCTGAGGGAGAGGGATGTTGAGTTCTTTCCGCACGGCCCCGGCACGGCTATCCTCGTTGGAGAGGACCAGTTCTTTCGCATATCCGGGGTGATCGTTCAGCGTGACACTGATCCCCGTGGAGCGAGTCCATTTCAGGAATTCTTCCGGGTGCGGGAATATGGGGCTCCAATCGTAGCTTCCGTGCCAGCCGTGGAGGTGCCAGGCGAAGTCGAGGACCATGACATCCAGAGGGATCCCCAGGCTTCGAAACCTCGAAATGATCGATCGGACGCTGTCGCTTGTATAATGGTAATCTTCCACGATCCTGGAGCCGGGGAGATACTCATAATTGAGGTCCGTGGCCCATGAACCGAGGACGTATTTCGGGATCATCGGAATCGGGCCGCACAGGAGTGAGTATTCCCTGAGAACGTGCCGGTAGTCTTTTCCGTACGCGAAGAAGTACAAGTCCTGGTTCCCGGAGTCACCTCTGGCGGCGATCCATTGTGTCACGCCGTTCCAGAGGGGCGTCCTGCTGTCATCGAGAACGAAGTATCCAGAGCGGCTCAGGATGCCGGGGAGCTGCTTCGGGAGCTTCCCTTTGCGCGCGCCGTCCAGGCTCGCGCTGATCCCCCCGAGGTTCCCGGAGTCGGAATCCCCCGGCGCCCATTTCCCCGTGAGTCCCCCCGTCTTCCATTCTATTGAGAGGTTATCACGCGTGAAAGGCCCGCTCCCGGGGCGGTACCTGACCGTCATCCCCTCCGTCCGGAGGAGAATCCACCCTGTCTCCGGGCGGACGGTTACTTCCGGAGCGGTCCAATCCCTTTTCAGGACCACGGCGGTCATCGAATCGGCGAGGGAGAGCGAAGGGGAATATTCAAGGCGGACGAGCGTCGGGGACAGAATCCTGATCCTGACGTTCCCCGAGATGAACCCTCCTGGGACAGGCTCACAGGGTTCCCCGGCGTTCAGCGTTGTCGATGCAGCGATGATAAGGAAGAATATGGAGACCGTTTTGCGCATGACATACCACGCAATGATGGCCGGGGAATGAAAAAGCCCCTTCCGCCCGGCAGAGAGAAGGGGCTTTCCGAAGAACTCCGTATAATCAACCAGTTTTCCGGGTCAGAATCAATCCCCGTGGAGGGGAAGCTATTCCGTTTTGTATAGTTCCCGACGGCCGTCGTTTACCAGCTCGTGGTAACCCTTCATTGCCGCGGCGACTTTGGGATCCGACATCGTTTTCCTGGACATGTCGGCCATTTCATCAAGGCTCTTGACATCCTGCTCGGCCACGACCGTCCAGTAGTTTTCACCGCTCACGTCCGTGTAGATCCGCAGCGGCGGATACCCCATGCCTTTCAGGGCTTCGGAGAATATCTTGAACTTCTCCACCAGGTCCTTGACTTTCCCCGGCTTGCAGTGCATGATTTCCCGTGACATGAACATTGAGACCTCCGCTGTTTGTGAAAGGTATTTCGGATCATCCTCTTCCAGCAAACGGTTGTATCATGGATATGGTTCCCTGGAGGGGCTCGGGGGGGGGAATTGCGCGAAAGAGGGAAAGAGCGACGGCGACGTTGAGCTTCTCACTGAATTGCCATACATTGGACGCCATGAATAGATCGATCGTGAGAGGAGTCCGTCTGGCCGTCGCGATAGCGGGGATTTCAACCGCCGCACACTCGACATCTGAAGCAGCCGGGGGGAGTGACCGCGGAACCGGGGAGGGGGTCGAACGTCTCGCCGCGGGATTCCGCACGCCTCCCGATTCGGTTCGTCCATGGGTCTACTGGGTCTGGACAGACGGGAACCTGAGCCGTGAGGGGATAACGGCGGACATTGAAGCGATGAAGAAGGCCGGCATAGGCGGGGTCATGATCATGGAGGTAAACGTGGGGGTCCCGCAGGGGCCCGTGAAGTTCATGAGCCCGGAGTGGAGGGGACTTTTCAAGCACGTTGTCGACGAGGCGGAGCGGTGCGGCATACAGGTGACGCTCATGTCCGGGCCGGGCTGGTCGGGGAGCGGAGGTCCATGGGTCAGGCCGGAACAGTCGATGCAGCACATCGTCGGAATTCCGCTCGAGGTTACCGGGCCGCTGCGATTCGAGGGTCTGCTGCCACGCCCGGAACGGCGCGTGGCGTTTTTCGGCGACGGACATCTCCCCGCTGATCTTGAGAAGGCCAAGAACGAATTTTACCGGGACGTCGCGGTACTGGCATTCCCGACTCCGGCGAGAAGAGACAGCATACCGGACGTAGATGAGAAGGCGCTCTATTTCAGGGCTCCCTACTCTTCGCAGCGGGGGGTGAAACCATTTCTCTCATCTGCGGCGGCATATCCGGAGTCTCCCGCCGGCGCGACTATCAGGCGTTCAGAAGTCATCGACCTGACCGGCCATTTCTCACCGGACGGGAGGCTGGCATGGGACGTCCCGAAAGGAAAATGGACGATCGTGAGGTTCGCCCGGACAAGCACGGGGGCGAACACGCGCCCCGCCCCGGTCCCCGGGCTGGGGCTGGAATGCGACAAGCTCGATACGGCGGCCCTGGACGCACACTACGGCGCGTTTATCGGCACGCTTCTCCGCGAGACGGGCCACAGGAAGAGGACCCCGGGCGCCGGCTGGACGATGCTGCATATCGACAGCTGGGAGATGAGCTCGCAGAACTGGACCGGCGCATTCCGGGAGGAGTTCGGAAGGAGGCGGGGGTACGATCTGCTGCCGTATCTCCCTGTTCTCACCGGAGGCGTCGTGGAGAGCCACGAAATTTCTGAGAGGTTCCTCTGGGATTTCAGGCAGACCGCGAACGAACTGCTTCTTGAAAACCACGCGGGGCGGCTCAAGGAACTCGGGCGGCACGACGGATTCACGCTTTCCATCGAGCCGTATGACATGACCCCGTGCTCGGACATGAGCCTGGGTTCGCTGGCCGATGTCCCCATGTGTGAATTCTGGCTGTATGGATTCAACACGAGCTACAGCGTGATCGAGGCGAGCTCCATAGCACATACCTGCGGTCGGGAGGAGGTCGCAGCCGAGGCATTCACCTCGACCGACGAAGAGAAGTGGCAGGCGTATCCGGGCTCGATGAAGGCGCTCGGCGACTGGGCATTCTGCTCGGGGGTGAACCGGTTCGTGTTCCACAGGTACCAGCACCAGCCATGGCTCAATATCCGTCCCGGCATGACCATGGGGCCGTACGGCGTCCACTGGGAGAGGACTCAAACGTGGTGGGACATGGTCCCCGCCTATCACACCTATCTCTCCCGCTGCCAGTTCATGCTGAGGCAGGGGCTGCCTGTCGCCGACGTCTGTTTCCTTGCAGCGGAGGGAGCTCCCAGTGTCTTCCGGCCGCCGGCATCGGCCCTGCGCGGAAATCCTCCCGACAGGCGAGGATACAATTTCGACGGGTGCGCTCCCGATGTCCTTATCCGGAACATGTCGGTGAGTGATGGAAGGCTCACGCTCCCTGACGGCATGAGCTACAGGGTCCTCGTCCTGCCGGTGAAGGAGACGATGACGCCGCAGCTCCTGAAGAAAGTGGATCAGCTCGTCAGGGACGGGGCGACGGTGATCGGACCCAGGCCCCTCAAGTCACCGGGGCTCTCCGGTTACCCCGCGTGCGACGCCGAGGTCAGGAGCCTTGCCGCCGAAGCGTGGGGAGACTGTGACGGAGAGCGGGTCACAGAACACGCTTTCGGAAAAGGGCGCGTCATCTGGCACGGCGAATCGTGGAAGAGGAGCGACTCCCTCATGAGCGGAACAGGCGCCAGGGAGCAGGAGCAATACGGCGACTTCTCGGTCGTCACCGGGTTTCTTGCGCAGGCGGGGGTGCCCCCGGATTTCGAATCCGACGCAACGCTCCGCTATACGCACAGAAGAGAACGCGACACGGAGATCTATTTCGTCGCAAATCCCGGAGCAGAAGCCCTCCGGACGCGATGCACATTCCGTGTCGAGCAGAAGCAGCCGCGGTTGTGGGACCCGGTCGGCGGGACAACGAGGAGTCTCCCGGAGTTCAGTTCCTCCGGGGGGCGGACAACGATCGAACTGCAGTTCGAGCCGTATCAGTCGTTCTTCGTCATATTCGCGGGAGCGGCCGGGGGGAACGCTACCGCAAAGCGAAATTTCCCGCCGCTGGACACGCTGGCATTTCCGCGCGGCCCGTGGGATGTCTCGTTCGATCCGCAATCGGGCGGGCCGGGGAGAGTCACATTCGCCGGCCTTGAAGATTGGACACGGAGACCGGAAGAGGGGGTGAAGTACTATTCGGGAACGGCAGTGTACCGGATCGAATTCGACCTCCTCCCGGCTCCCCCGACAGACGCCGGAGAGGAGAAAGAGTCACGCCGCCCGGCATGGATCAGCCTGGGAGAAGTGAAGGACATCGCAAGTGTCAGACTCAATGGCCAGGAGGCCGGAGTGCTCTGGTGCGCGCCCTGGAGGGTCGATGTCACCGGTGCATTGAAGCAGAAAGGGAACCGGTTGGAGGTCACCGTGGCAAACCTCTGGCCCAATCGCCTGATTGGAGACGAGAATCTCCCGCCGAACGGGGAGTTCGGAAAACGCGGCAATCTCGTCCGCTGGCCCGACTGGATCCTGAAAAAAGATCCGTCCCCCCCGCCGGGGCGACATTCGTTTGCCACCTGGAGACACTTTTCGAAGGACTCTCCGCTTCTCCCTTCGGGGCTTCTCGGGCCGGTCCACCTCCTGCGGGAG
This sequence comes from Ignavibacteriota bacterium, assembly GCA_003154425.1. Taxonomy (GTDB): domain Bacteria; phylum Bacteroidota; class Ignavibacteria; order UBA10030; family UBA6906; genus Fen-1273. The sequence goes on along the minus strand of PMDK01000192.1, from coordinate 28,945 downwards.
AGACCGTAAGAACATCCCCCCCAATCACTTCAGAAGCAGCATCCGTTTTGTCGCGACAGAACTCCCCGCCTGCAACCTGTAAAAATACACTCCGCTTGAGAGACCGGCACCATCAAAATTCACCTGATGGTAGCCACGCTCCTGGGTTTCCCGGACNNGGATTGAAGGGATTGGGATAATTCTGGAACAGGACCGGTTCCCGGGGAAGAGCGGCGCGAGAGTCCGGCTGTATGCCGGTCAGGAGCGACTCTCCCGGTCCTCTCGAACTACCGGTGCTGTCGGCCAGATACAGGTTCACAAATGACGGCCGGGAAGATCCATAGAGCGCATACGACTTGCTCCACTGCTCATCCGTGAGCCGGGCGAAGTTGCTTGTGACATGTTCAGCGTAGCTCATCACCGGCCCGATGTACGCCGCCGTGCCGGCCTCCGCCGTCGTCGCAGTCACGACTCCCATGTTGATGGGTCCCGTGCCGACATGCAGCACCCAGCCAACCAGATTGCCAGCCGCATCGGACGGGCACGTGTGAACATCCGCAACAACAAAGTCCTGCTTGAAAAAACCGCCGTTCCCGTAATAGAGATCGTAGTACCAGCCGTCGGGGGATGTGGTGCAGCCGGCGGAGACCGTGTAAAGCATATGCTGGAGGAACAGAATCTCATCGCCGCTCAGGGGGGACGCGCCCAGTTCTTTTCGCGCTATCGAACCGAGCGTATCAGCCACCCCGTCAAGCCTCGAGAAATACGAGGATAGTACATATTGAGCGGACCCGCCCGACAGGAGCGGAATGAGCCGGGTTTTCCCGAGTTGCGCAAATGCCCGTACGGCATCGTAAAGCCCGGGGATCGGTTCGACGTAGCTCCTGGGGAATGAACAGCTGGAAACGCCGGTGTAGGACTGTTTGGCGTAGAGCAGATTGTCGTGCCTGAGCTCGGCCCACGAGGCAAGCTGCGTGTTCATCTTCTCCTGCCACCAGGAAGCCGTCGTCATAAAGGGGGGAAGCGCCGAACGGTTCGCCGGGGGATTGCAGGAGCGGATCATCTCCAGCCACGCGTTAAACAGTGAACTGTTCCAGAACGATGGATCGTACGCATCGATAAGGTAGCGGAGCGCTGCGAGGTTCGTTCCATAATGGTACGCGTCGAGCTGCCCGACCAGCAATTGCGCGGCCGCGTCGTTTCCCAGCGCAAAAAGCACATCCAGCGCCGAGGGGAGAGCCCGCCACACGGCGGCCCCCTGGTAGCTGATCTTGTCGAAGACGACGTTCCCCGTGACATAGGAATCGACGACGAATCGCTGCCCGAGGAGGAGCACGGAAGAAGCAGGCTGGATATTGTCAGGCCTCGTCGGGTCTGTACTCGCCAGGATCTGTGAGTTGATCCGCTGGAACGCGAAGGGCTGGTTCCTGAGGGTGTCCTGCAATGCCGCAAGCGCGAGCGGATCCAGCAACTGACGCGCGCTGCCGATCTGTCCCCTCTGCAACAGCGTCTTCATGTTCGGGAGCGTGACGTTGTCGGACTCTCCCACGAACATTCGAATGACCGCGTCGATCTCTTCCAGACGGGGGAACGCGACGGCGCGATCGAGCGCTTCCACCAGGAGAGCCGCATCGATCGTCTGCCGCTGGATGTCCGCCGGCTTCTGCGGCGGATTCACGTTCGCCGGGCTCAGCAGGTATATCTCGGTCCTCCCGAGCCACATCATCGATTGAAAGTACCGGCCCAGAGCGACGGACTGTGTGTAGTGGCCGCGGACAGTGAACTGGCTGAAATCGAGGAGCCGATCAGTCGAGGAAAAGAGCGGATACGCTGCGGGCTGCTGAGCCGCAATCAGGTTCTCCAGCGAGTTTACCGCCGATATGTCTTCGGGGAACAACGGATCGGCCGACCCCTTCAGCATCGCGTAGGCGACAGTGAGATACACGTCGAGGTCGCGTATCATCGGCGCCATCGCGGCCTCCGATGCGTACGCGGCGCTGATTGCGGGCAATTGCACCCTGAGGGAAGAAAGGAGCGAATCGAGTTTCGGAATGAGGAGCTGGTTCTCCGCATCCACGAGAATCGCGTCGTAGGAAGCGTGGACAGCATGAAGAATCGCATCGGCCGACACGAAGAGCGGGAGGTCACGGTTGTAGATGTCGTAGAGCGCGCTCCCGAATGACGGGTACCGGAGGCGATCGCTTACGACGAATCCGTGCTCCGAGAGCAACGATTTCTCGTACGGGGTGAAGGGGAAACAGGAGTCGATGCCGTGAAAATTCGCCAGCGCACCGGGCGTGACCGGAGCGCGCTGTGCAAACCCGCCGGCGGAGTGCAACGCCAGTAATTGGGTGGAATTCAGATCCCTGTGCGAGGAGAGATAGGCCTCGTATGCCTGAAGATCAAAAGGCTGATTGCTCTGGGCAGTCGCGTAGTGGACGCCCATCGCGACGAGAAGACTCAAAGTGATAAGCAGGCGCAGAGAGCTCATGGTGACCTCCTCAGCATTCGGCCGATGTCTACTACCGCAAATCTACTCCAAACGCCGGGTCCTGTCAACAGCCCGGAGGAGTGGATTCCTTGGCGAGGCGGCGGCAGGCCGGACCGACATTTTTATCTGTCATTTTATACATTCCTGATCGTCAACCTGGATCATCAAATTCGTGAGTGGACGACGAAGAGGAGCTCTATCTTTGTTCGTTCGAAGGGAAGATCTACCGGCTGAAATGATCGGAGGGAGGAGAGATCCGGTTCCCGGCGGGACCCTGGTCCACCCCGGCGCGCAACGAATCGACGGGACCGATGCGGAGCGGATTGTCAAAGTCGAACCCGAAGAGCCGGGGGTCTTCACCGATGACCGCAGCGGAGACGATGTAAAAGACGTAGTTGTATGTCTCGTCGGGAAGCGTGTGCCGGCCGAGGAGGTTCCAGAAATTCCTCTGACGCGGGGTCTCCGGCATCGTGCTCAGCATTTCCCGTATTCTGTTTTCGTCCCAGTTGTAACAGGCCATGACAAGAAGCCCCGAAGCTTGCGCCTCAGTATCGTACAGGTCCCGGAGGTAGCGCGCCGCGGCGTCCGTTGATTTCCTGAGGTTTTGTCTCTCATCGTGCGGATCGGCTCTCCTGATGTCGATGAGGGGACCCGTCCGCAGGCCGTACCTCCACGCGGTCATCGGGATGAACTGCCACATCCCCTTGGCGATGCCTGACCGGGTTTCGGGCCCGCACTGAAGCGTATCAAGGCCGCTCTCCTGAACCGCCAGGTACAGGAACTGCGGCGGGAGGTCATAGAGAAGAAACGTGCCGGAGATCAACGGGGCCAGGTTGTCGCGTCGCGACCGCTCGATGGCCTTCGCGAGCCGGTGCCCTCTCTGCCAGTAGCGGATATACTCTTTCACCTTCGAGAGAAACTCGGCGGGCATGCTGACGTCGCACTCCCCGAAGAGCCGTGCCACGCGGTAGATGAGCCAGTCCTCGGGAGAGAGTTTGTCGCGGGATATGCCGAGCTCATCGAGGAAGTCGATGTACTTCGCCCGGAGTTCCTGCTGTTCCCGCTCTTTCTGCCGGAATTCCTCCCTGAACTTCTCGTCTTTCGTCTTCTCCACTTCGATCCGGAGTTTCGCGAGCTGCAACTCCAGCGCCTTGGTGGCGTAGAAGACATCGGCCGCCGTCGCGTGGAGCTTCTGCAGCTGTTCGATACGGGCCTGGTATCCGACGATGGCCAGAACAGCGAGGCCGAGGAGTATCGTGACCGCGCCTATGGCCACCCAGTACCGCACCCTGTAGCGGCGGCGGACTGTCTTGAATGCTTCGCGAATGACAAGCGTCCGGTCGCCGACCCTCCCCCCCGGCGACGCCTCGAAGTAGCGCCGGATCGCCTGCGTCCTGCCGATCGCCGGCTCCGGCCCGCCCGGTGAGAGCTCCCCCGCGCGCACGTCCACATCAAACACCAGCACCGGTCCTTTTCGCCCGAGACGGACATCTTTCCCCGCCGGGAGCGGGATTTTCCCTGTAATCCGTGTTCCGCCTACGAAAATACCGTTTGTGCTCCCGAGGTCCTCCAGCCACCAGGAATCCTGATTCCACCCGACAGAGGCGTGGCGGGAACTCACAATCTCATCTGCAAACTGAACACCGCAGCCGTCAGCACGCCCCAGCGTGAAAGTGGATTCGAACGTCAGCTGGCGCGTCAGGAGTTTCCCGCGCTTGATGCGGAGGTGGACGGGATGAGATCCGGCGCTCAGTATGTCAGGGGATGGGGGCATAAGAACGACATGTCGCCCCGCCTAAGAAAGGCGGGACCCGGGAAGACGGGAGTTCGTGGCGCCGGCGGCGCCGGGCAATGACCGGGGGAATAATAGCAGATGATAAGGAGACAGTCAACCGTCCCCTCATCCGGAGGCCGGCGGATTGATTTTCCTCTTCTTCCCGCATACCTTAGCTGGTCATCCTTTCGAACCCCCATCAGGAGAGGTACCTATGAATTACCCGAACCGGATCCATATCTGGCACGTGGGGAACTGGTGCATTCAACTGGGGCAGACGTATGTGGAGTCACCGTTCAAATCGGAAAAGAAGGACGTCGAGATGCTGAACTACGCCCGCCCGTTCGTGGAGGCGCTCCGGACGATTCCCCGGGCTGAGGTGATATCGCAGCCTTCATGGGAGCTGTACCACATGTCGCCGGAGGATTTCCAGGAGCGGCTCCGCTGGTGCACATCGATTGTCTTCGCGGACGTGGAAACAAAATGCCTCATGCTCCACCCGGATTTCTTCCAGCGGGCAAAGTGGGGGGACCGGCCGGTCACGTTCCCCGACCGTTTCGACATCCTCCGGGGATGGATCGCACAGGGGGGGCATTTTCATATGAACGGCGGCTGGTACAGCTTCGGCGGAGAACTCGGGAAAGGAGGATGGGGGCGGTCCCGGATTCATGACATATTCCCGGTCGTGTGTCTTCCCCACGACGACCTGATCGAGTCGACCGCCGGATACGAGGTGAGATGTGCCATGCCGGACCACCCCGCCGTCAGAGGGATCAACTGGTCGACGCTCCCGGCGCTTCTCGGTTTCAACGAGACGAGACTCCGCGACGGGTCTGACGCGATCATGGAGATCCAGAACCAGGGCTCATGGTATCCTCTCCTCGCTTCCCGCGCCTACGGGAAAGGACGCGTCACAGGCTGGACTACCGGCGCAAGCCCCCACTGGGGGATCAACTTCATGAAATGGAATCAGTACGCACAGTTCTGGAGCCAGGTTTTCAGCGCATGAATTTCAGCAGGCCGGGGATGGCCGCCCGGGAGAACCCGAAGGGGTGATCGGCCGACGCTCTCCCGGACACCCCTTCGATGTTCTTTCTCCCCCCCCTACTCCGAGCCGCGCGAAAGAAGGAACTTCCTGACAAGCTGGTCAGCGGCAACCTTGAAAGCGGTTTCGTGATTGTAAGGACTGAACACTGAGTTGTCGTCCATTTTCGTGCCGTAGGAGAGATACATCCCGGCCAGGCTCGCCTTGTACGCAATCGTTGAATCCCCGCTGCTCCGCGCTACGTCGCTCAGCGCCTGAACAAGCCGCGAATACTCACGGTCAGGGAAGAAGCTCTTGTACTGGACCAGGTTGTAGATCGTCGATTCGACAATTCCCGGGACATCGCTGTGCAGTGATGCGTCAAATGCCTTCATGAGCTTCTGAAAGTCGTATCTCGCATAACGGCCTTCTTCGGGCTGAGCATTGGCCGTCACGGCGACGGACAGCGCAACGGCGAGTGCGGCGGATACCAGGACTGTGCGTGATTTCATTGTCTCCCCCTCTGTTGTTGTGAATAGTAACGCTCTCACCCGGAATGCCTGGCGAAATCAGTGCCAGGTTCCTCCGGAGCCGTAAGCTGTTACTCTGAAACGAGAAGGGGATGAAACCGCGGAGAGCATCGCACACAGACGGGTGCCACAGAGTGGCATGGTTCACGGGATGAAACCCGGTAAGTCCACCGCAGACAGGAGGTTAAGGGAACGGAACAAAGAGTGGCTTCCGGCAGATTTGTGGCAGGTGGGCGTACAGAGGGGAAGCAGAAAGCCCGTGCGTGCTTCAGAACTTCTTCACGAGAGCATCAATCGCCGTCACCTGGCGCAGTAATTCGTCGTAGAGGTCGAGTTTGAGCTGGCTGGCCGAATCGCTGAGCGCGGCCGCCGGGTTCGGGTGGACCTCAACAAAAAGTCCGTCGCACCCGGCGGCGACGCCTGCACGCGCAAGGGGGAATATGAACTCCGGCTGCCCGCCGGTCTGCGCCGCTTTCTTGTCCCCTCCGGGGAGTTGCACCGAGTGAGTTGCATCGAGGACCACGGGGTAACCGAGATCCCGCATGATTTTCAGGGAGCGCATATCGACGACGAGATTGTGGTACCCGAACGTCGTGCCGCGCTCCGTGAAGAGGATGTTCCTGTTCCCCGTCTCGGCCACCTTCTCCGCGGCATGCGCCATGTCTTCAGGGGCGAGGAACTGCCCTTTCTTGATATTGACGACCTTTCCCGAGCGCCCGGCCGCATGCAGCAGGTCCGTCTGTCGGCAGAGGAACGCCGGGATCTGGAGTACGTCAGCCACCTCCGCCACCGCCGCCACCTCGGCTTCCGTGTGAATGTCGGTCAGCAGAGGAAGCCCGACCTCCCTCTTCATCTCAGCGAGGATTTTCAGCGCCTCATCCATGCCGATGCCGGTGAACGACTTCCCGCTCGTGCGGTTTGCCTTTTTGTACGAGGCCTTGAAGACGACAGGAGTTTTGTACCGTTCCGACGTCCGCTTGATCTGTTCCGCAATCTTCAGGATCATATCCCTGTTTTCGACGACGCAGGGGCCGGCGAAAAGAACGAGCGGACCGTTGTCCCCGATAACAATGTCCTTGATGTGGATTTTCATATCCGAACATACGAAGAAAAAGCCAGACAATCAATGAACGGGAACTCATTTGATCAGAATCATCCGCCGGGTGGAAATGACCCCGTCGACCACCATGGTATCGAAGTAGATGCCGCTTGCCAGTCCCGTGGCATCCCAGTGAGCGACGTGCCTTCCCGCCGCCTGAAACCCGGAGGCAAGGCTGGCAACCTCGACCCCGAGCGTATTGAATATTCTGAGACTCACATCCGCCGCTTTCCGGAGAACGTAGACGATGCTCGTGCTGGGATTGAAGGGATTCGGGTAATTCTGCCATAGATCATACGTGTCGGCGCTGCCAGATCCGGAGGAGCTCTCCGTCACGAAACTCGAATCATTTCCGGAAATGGTCCCGGCATTGCTCACGGCGACAAGCTGATAGTAGTACACCGTTCCGGGCGTCAGACCGGTCAGCGCGGCACTTACACTCACAGCGCCCGATCCTGAACCCGCACTCGCAACAGGGGTCGAGGATCCATAGGCCGATGTCTGGCCGAACATGAAGTAGTAGGTCGTGCTCGCTCCGTTCGGATTGACCGAGCCATTGACGCGGGCGCCCGTCGAAGTGATATTGCTCGCCGCCGCCGTGACCACCACCGGCAGCGGTCCAGGCGGCGTCCCGATCGTCACTGTCGCGTCGTTGCCGTTGCTGGTTCCGCCGCTGTTCGTCGCAACGAGCCGGAAATGATACACCGAATTCGTCGACAGATTGCTGAGGGTCGCGTTCACGCTCACGGCACTGGACGTCGAACCCGCGCTTGCCGATGGCGTGGATGACCCGTAGCTTGTCGTCGACCCGTACTCGAAGTGGTAGGTCGTTCCGCTTCCGCCGGGGTTGACCGTGCCATTGAGCCGGGCGCCCGTCGTGGTGATACTGCTCGCCGCCCCCGTGACCACGACCGGCAGCGGGACAGGCGGCGTTCCAATTGTCAACGTTACGTCGTTGCCGTTGCTGGTTCCGCCGCCGTTTGCCGCGACTAGGCGGAAATGGAACACCGAATTCGTCGATAAGTTGCTGAGGGTTGCGCTCACGTTGACCGCACTTGACCCCGAGCCCGCGCTCGCCGACGATGTGGATGATCCATAGCTTGTCGTTGACCCGTACTCGAAGTGGTACGTCGTTCCGGTCCCGTTGGGGTTGACCGTGCCATTGAGCCGGGCACCCGTCGAGGTGATATTGCTTGCCGCCGTGGTCACCGCCGCCGGCGGGGAGAGCGGTGGAGAGTTGAGAACCGTTGAGACGTTCGGGCCCAGGAGAACAAGCGACAGAAAATACGGCGCGGGATTGACCGGCTGGAACGGCTGGTAGCCGCCCACCGTGGCGGCCATGGTCGGGCTGTTGGCATCGATCGCCACCAGGCCGCCGTTGTATGTCCCCCCCGCGATGTCGGGACCGTAAAAGTCTGTCGCGCTCTTGATGTGGTAGACATCTCCGGCCTTCAAGACCGGGGAAAGATCGACATTGACGGTCGCTGCCCCCCCCCAGTTAAGGATCGTGATGTTGGCCCTCTTTGCTTCATAGGGATTGGGCTCAATTCGGATTTCTGTCGCCCGGGCCGGGAAAGACCCGGAGGGATAATACTGATTTCCGTAATTGCCCGTCGGCCACACAGAGCTGAGGCTCCCCCCCGAATACGAGCCCACAAGGACATTCCCCTTGAAGGAAGTCAGACCGTCGCTTGCGTTGATCCCCTTTGAGAATGCGACGGAGGTGTAGCTTCCCCCGGCATTGGGAGAGACGAAGTAGTTTGAATCAACTGCGAAATTCGTATAGCCGTCCCCGTTATATCCGAGGAACACATTGTTCCCTCTCGCGGGATGCACACTGTACCACGATATGTTTCCTCTCACCGTGTCGTTGTCCATCGGCCCCCCGCCCGTCTCACCGGGACCAAAGTAGAAATTCGGCTTGTATCGTTCATCGGCGGAAGTCGTGCCGCTTTCCGACCAGAGATTCCCGTTATTGAAATAGACGTTGTGGTAAACTTTGATATTGCTCATCTGTGTCTCATTCGACCCATAGAACTGCATCCCGCAATCCCACTGGCAGCCGACGATATTGTAGCGGTAGAGCTTCTGTACGGAGGTGACTTTGTTCTGCACGTACGCCGCGTATCCCGGCTGGCTCTTGTACGGACTGCCATTCCAGTGGATGGGTCCGCGCCCGTTGTAGTAAAAGACATTTCCCACTATCTCAGTGCCGGCCGCACCGGTGGCGAAGTCATCTATTCCGAGTGAAAGAGCATCGTGGATAGTGCAGTTGATGATCTTGTCGTAAGAACCCTGGATGCTTATCAGGTCGGCGTCCCCTCCATTCGCCGGATTGCCGTGTGCAAGCTCAACTCCCCAGAGCCACACGTAACTCCCGGTCGGTTGCCAGGGGCACCACACCGCATTGAGGTCGCTGTTGTTGTCGAAGAGTTGAACTCTCTGGCCGTTCCAGTTCCGGTAGATAAGCGGACTGCCGGGGGTCCCGGAAACGTCAACCTGATTCCTTCCGAGATACGTCCCGGCATGGAGATACATCGTGTCCCCCGAAACCCTCGTCGAGTTGGACGTGCTGATCGCCCACGCCAATGTCCATCCGTGGGCACTATCCTGCGCGTTGCCCGCAGCCACACCACCCGACACGACGACATGCCGGGGAGTGCCTGAGAAAGCAATCTGTGCGCACAACGGAAGGAATGCTGCCAGTGTCGCAAGTGCAAGAAGCGCACCACAGAGGCGTCCTTGGTTTGACATGATTTCTCTCCTGATGATTCGCAGACTAAAAAAATATTGCGTCCAGTGTCTCTGGAGGGACGGAAACCTAGCAGAATTGTGAGCGCCATAATAATTATATAAGAGGAAATTTGCGAGTCATTTCTGACTTTTTTTTCCTGTTGGGTGGAAGTGGTCAATGGGGCGCGAAAACAGGCCATTAATCGCGTTTTTTTGCGGAATGTTTCGTCAAAATGAATCGGTTGATCACAAATGCCAGGAGTGGAAAGGGATTGCAAAGGGGAGAACGACGGGGTGAAGAGAACGACTGTGCAAGGCTAGGGGGGGGGGAAGGCTTCAGCTCTCAGAGAAGAAGCGTTTCAGACAGATACAGGCGGCGCGCCCTCGGGATGTCTACGCGCGCAATCGGGGCAAATGTCCTGCGTGAAATCGGCATGGGAATGGACAGTGACATACTCTTCGATCAACTCCCAGTTTCCCTGCTTGTCCCGGATGCGCTTGCACCAGGCGCAGATCGGGAGAAGTCCGCTGAGCTGCTTGACCCCCGCCAGAGCTTCCTGCAGATGAGCTTTCAATTTCATTTCCCTGAGGATGTCTGCTTTGAGCCGTGCGAGCGCAAGGGCGCAGGCCACAAAAAGGCCGATGCGGAGCAGGTCGTTCCACAGTTCCAGCCAGATGTACCGGTTGAGCGGATATGGAAGTTCGAGCAACAGGAAAATGGCCCCTGCGGCTATGGAAAAAAGAAGACCGGTCGGGCGGCCACCCCGGAGCGTCACGGCGCTGATGGGAATGAGGTAAAACGGGGCCACCGTCGTTTTGACTCCGGTGAGATATTGCAGAAGTGCCAAGGCCAGGAGGAGCACCGAGCTGGCAACGACAATGGCGGTCATGGACTTCGTTCCAAGCCAACCGTCGATACGAAGTATGAGGGAGTCCTCTTCAGCAGACGGGCGTTCCACGGGATCCTCGTTTTCAGGTAGTGTGCTGCGACACTAAAACAAGACAGGCGCCATCCTGGTCGATTGTGCACTGAAGGTACGCGAACAATAAGACACATGCAATCGAATTGACAGATGCAAGGAGGAGACATAAAGGAAAGAGCCCGGCGAGAAGTTTACCGGGCCCTTTGTTGCGTCGCGTGATCGATTCGTCATCGAATCATCGAAAACTTTCTGGTCTGGGTGTACTCTCCCGCCTGCAGTCGATAAAAATACGATCCGCTTGAAAGGGAAGATCCGTCGAACCGAACTCTGTATGTGCCGGCAGCCTGTTCCGCGTCGACCAGGGTTGCGATCTCCCTGCCGAGGATGTCAAACACCGTGAGCCGGACCCGGCCCGAGCGGGGGATGGCGTACTGAATCAGCGTTGAAGGGTTGAAGGGATTGGGAAAGTTCTGGGAGAGCTCATACACCCGGGGAACGACGCTCCCGGCGGCCTCGACCGACGTCGTCGCCGCTCCGAACGCCAGGTCGTCCATGACGAAAAGAGAACCGGGCTGGGTACCGCTGCCGGTTATGGAAATGGTTATCAAGCAGCTGTCCGGAACATCCGCGGTAGCATAATGAATGTTTGCGACGAACTCCGTGAATGCTGTTTGAGCGGCAGCAAAGGTCGCTGCTCCCGCGCCGACACCGCTTCGCGCTTTCGTCAAGGCGACACTGATCACCAAATTGTCTGCTCCCACCGGGACGAATTTGTACCACCCGTGAAGAGCAGCCGGCCGTGTGCTGACGGGAAACCCGGTCCCGCTTGTTCCGGCTGTGATGAGGGGCCGGACGACGAACGTGTCGTACAGGACGGCGGTGCCGGCAACGGCCGATGAACCAGAGCGAGCGTTAATGGTCTGCGTGACCGGTACCCAGAGGATTGTGTTGTTTGTGAGCCATAAATCCGGATTCCCCGCCGTCCAGCTTTCAAAGCCGGAATTCGGGATCTGGGCGTAGCCCTCTGGCGAGGCTGCCGCAATGAGCAAGAATCCGAGGATGGAACAGAGTACAGACCTTCGCATGAGACCTCCGACGGTTGATTGTGTGAAAATGTGCGCGTGACTGGCTCGACTGCTTTCGCGTAAACTTCAGTTGGCAGCGGCGGCCTATCCCGAGATTGGATTTCTATTAGATTGAGCAAATTAGCAGATATTTCTCAAGGTGTCAAGGGGACTTCGGAGGAGGGGGAGTGGAACTGCCACCCAGAAGTGGGCTTCAAAACCGCCTTCAGTGGACGGGAAGTCATTGAAATAAAAAGCGTTACAGCGGCACCTGCCGGAGATCCGCAACGCCAAAAGCGGCCCTTGATTCTGATGCAGAGAAGGCGGGAATTGGCTCCGATCCATCGGGAGAGGGGGAGCCCGATCATCCAATCACAAGAGTGGGGTTCGCCGCCGCACGCCGGCATTACCAAGCGAATGGTCATCAGGGGCCAGTGAGCACAAACACATTACCAGAAGCAGAGGTGTTCCCCTCGACAAGGATTTTCGCATAGAATCCTTCCTATTCAGGCAGAGAAGCATTCCGGTTGCCGTTCAGACTTGTACTTCCATGACGGGCAGCACGCGAAGAAGAGCCTGTTCGAATGTCCCCACGGTAAAACCAGGAGTCTTGCCCGGGAAAGTCAATAACGAGGTTGTGTCAGGCGCGCTGCAGGATCACCAGCGAGAGGTCGTCATGTGCGGGCGCATAGCCCTGGAAACGGTCGCAGGCCGCAACCAGCCGTTCTCCGAGCTCGTCCGCCCCGCATTTGCATGATCCCGGCAGCAGGGTCCGCAAACGTTCTTCGCCGAAGAACTCACCCGCCGCATTCCGGGTCTCGATCAGCCCGTCGGAATAGATGAGAACGATCTCCCCGGGCCCCAGATCCACAGCCTGTTCGCTGAATTCCGCTGAATCGATGAGCCCCAGGGCAGGTCCCCCCTTCCCCATTTGCTCCACACCGTGATGACGGATGATGAGAGGCGGGAGATGTCCCGCATTCACGATGCGTACCGTCCCCGACCGCGGTTCGATGCTCGCCGAGACGACGGAGGCAAACACCTGCGGCAGGCTGTCACGCCGAAAGACCGCGTTCACTCTGGACACGAGATCGACAAGTGAAGGGCTGTCATGAACGAAAGCCCGGAACGTCGCCTGCAGCTTGGCGGTGAGCAGGGCCGCCTTCAGGCCCTTTCCCGCGACATCCCCCAGCGTCAGAGCTGATTTCCCTCGTTCGGTCCCGACGAAATCCACGAGATCGCCTCCCACGTCATTTGCCGGGCGGGTGAACAGCCAGAGCCGCCAGCCCGGGACGAACGGACTCCGTTCGGGCATCAGGGCACGCTGGACGGAGTGGCCGTCCTGAAGCTCGTACTTCGCGAGGAGTTTGTCCTTCAGTTCGAGCATCAGGACGAACAGGACGAGGATGAGTCCGGCCGGGACAAAGCTCCCGTCCGCATTTACTCTTTCGCCGTGTATGTCTACCCGTGTCAGCGCCAGAACGAGTCCGATGAGAAGGAGAACCCTGCGCGTCGGCGTAAGGAAGACCATCAACCCCCTGAACAGCCACCACCCGCCGACAATCCAGCGCACCGGAGCCCAGACCCGCCGCAACCGTGCACGCTGGTCATCGGTCAACATCGAGTCCTTAAGATCCCTGTATTCCCGGTGAACGCGGCCGCTGAAATTTTTCTCCCTGAGGTCCTCGCGGCTCCCGTCGCCGGGCACCCTTGAAGTTCCTCGCTGCGACTGTTCCTGTGTCATTCCTTCACCCCGCCAAAGGAGATCGATTCAGGCTTCATCTTATTGGACGTAACCGGGGGAGGAAAGTTCTGGAGGAGAGGTACATCGTGCGCGTCATCACCGGTGCCCGGGGGGGGTATGCCTCAAAAACCTTCCGATTTGGCTGACTATTGGGCCTTTCGTAAAAGGGATTCTCCCCTCCCCCTTATTTGTCGTCTGATTGACAATCTCCGGTCCCCTCCGTACCTTGCCTCCGGCCCAGGGTATGCTCCTGGCCGACTGCCCCAGCCGCCTTCTACGCTATCAGTCTCAGACAATCCCGTCTCAAGAAAGGAGATCACCGTGAGTAAGAGAATCACGTTTGCGATCATGCTCGCAGTTCTTGCTGCTGCAACCGCGTGTGCGCAGGTGAACATCAAGTTCGTCGAATACGACCTCCCGAACGGACTTCATGTCATCCTTCATCAGGACAGGTCCGTCCCCATTGTCGCGCAGGTCATGGCGTACCACGTCGGATCCAAGAACGAGAAGCCGGACCGGACTGGGTTCGCACACTTTTTCGAGCACCTGATGTTCGAAGGGTCGCCGCACATTCCACGCGGGCAGTTCTTCAAGATGGTACAGAATGCAGGCGGCGAACTGAACGCCTTCACCAGCTTCGACAAGACCGTCTACTATATCTCTGTTCCCTCCAATCAGCTCGAACTGGCCATGTACATGGAGTCGGAGCGCATGCTCCAGCTCAAGGTCGATTCCACGGGGATCGAAACCCAGCGGGGCGTCGTCAAGGAAGAAAGAAAACAGTCGCTTGAAAACCGGCCGTACGGGTCGCTCCTCGAGCAGACGTTTTCCCATGCGTACAAGGTGCATCCGTACCGGTGGGTTCCCATCGGATCGGCGCAGTACATCGACCGCGCGACGGTCGACGAGTTCCACCAGTTCTACAAGACGTTCTATGTCCCCAACAACGCCTGCCTCGTCCTGGCAGGGGACATCGACATAGAAAAGACGAAGGGACTTGTCGCGAAATACTACGGAGACATCCCGCGGGGCACAGGTGAGATCTACCGGCCGAAGGTCACGGAGCCGCCGCAGACCGTCGAAGTCCGCGACACCGTGTACGACAACATCCAGCTCCCCGCAGCGATCGAAGCATACCATATGCCGGGGCAGGGAACCAAGGATTATTACGCCCTGAGCATGCTCACCACACTCCTTTCCGGCGGCGAGAGCTCGCGGCTGAACAAGCGCCTTGTGGACAAGGAAAAGATCGCGGCCGTCGTCCAGTCCATCCCATTCGAGCTGGAAGATCCCTCGGTGTTTCTGATCTTCGGGATCGCAAACTTCGGAAAGTCTCCGAATGAGCTCGAGACTATTGCCCAGCAGGAGATCGACAGGGTGAAGAAGGATCTCATCACCGAGTCGGAGTTCACCAAGATCCGCAACCAGAAGGAGACGGGCTTCGTCGAGAAGAACAGGACCGTCATAGGAAAAGCGATGCAGCTCGCAGACTATCACCTCTTCTTTGGCGATACGAACCTCATCAATTCGGAGAGCGAGCGCTTCATGGCGGTGACCAGGGACGACATCAAGCGGGTCGCCAACGAGTACCTCGTGGACAAATCGCGGACAGTCCTGTACTACCTTCCCAAGACCAAGACACAGTAGCACAAAGGAGCGCTCACAATGAAACGGATCTTTGCAGGTTTACTGATGCTTGGAGTCCTCACGGTGCAGATGCTCCAGGCGCAGCTCGACAGGAACGTCGTGCCGGGCCCCGGTCCGGCGCCCGCAGTCGCCTTCCCGGACTACGAGCTGATCACAACAACCAACGGCATGCGGGTGATCATTCTCACCGATACCAAGCTTCCCACCGTCAGCATGAGGCTTCTGATCGACAGGAAGCCCGCGCGCGAAGGTGATCTCAGGGGCGTGATCGACCTTGCCGGCGGATTGCTCTGCAACGGGACAACGACCCGGACAAAAGACCAGATCGATGAGCAGGTCGATATGCTCGGGGCGCATCTTAACTCGGGCGGGACATCGGTCTTCGCGGGAGGTCTCGCGAAGTACACCGAGCAGATCATGGAACTGATGGCGGACGTCACCCTTCATCCCTCCTTCCCGCAGGATGAGCTGGAGAAGGTGAAGACCCAGACAATCTCAGGCCTGAAATTCCGGAAGACCGAGCCCAACGCGGTCGCCGATCTTGTCAAGAAGGTTGCCCTGTACGGCACGACGCATCCTTACGGCGAGATTGAAACGGAAGAGACGATCGGCAGGATCACGCGCGACAAATGCCTGGAAACCTACACTACGTACTTCAAGCCGAATTTTGCCATCCTGGCGGTGGTGGGGGACGTACGCAAAGACGCGATCATCAAACTCGTGGAGAAGTACTTCGGCTCGTGGGCCAGGGGGACCATTCCCGCACCGACGTACGAAATGCCGAAACCGGTCGAGAAGATCACCGTGGATCTGGTCGACAGGACGGCCGCCGTCCAATCCGTGATGCTCGTTGCACAGACGGTGCAATTGCAAAGGACCTCACCGGACGTAATCCCGGTGAGTGTGATGAACACAATCCTGGGCGGAGGAGCCTTCAGGCTGTTCGTCAACCTTCGCGAAAAGCATGCGTACACCTACGGGGCGTACAGCTCCATCGGACCGGATGAGCTGATCGGCGCTTTCACGGCCTCCTCGTCCGTCAAGACCGCAGTCACCGACAGTGCGCTGACTCAGATCTTCTACGAGATCGGGCGGATCCGTGACCAGAAGGTGGACGCAAAGGAGCTCCAGATGGCCAAGAACTATCTGAGCGGATCGTTCGTCCGTTCTCTCGAAACTCCCGACCGTGTGGCGAGCTATGCCATCGAGATGGAGCGCTATAAACTCCCGAAGGATTATTACAGGACCTACCTGAAGAACATCGATGCCGTCAGTGCGGAGGATGTGCAGCGCGTGGCACGTGCGTACCTTGCCCCGGACAAGATGCTCGTCACGGTTGTGGGCTCGGCGAAGGACGTGAAGGACAAGCTTGCCGCATTCGGTCCTGTCGTGATGTATGACGACGAGGGGAACAAGGTCGTCGCCAAAGCCCTCCCCGCCGTAACGCTGACGCCCGACGAGATCTTCGCGAGGTTCATCGAGAAGACAGGGGGAAAGGCAAGGATGGCTGCGCTGAAGGACAAGACCGTTGAATTCTCCGGATCAATGCAGAACATGACGCTCTCAGTGAAGTCTACTCAAAAGGCGCCGGGCAAGCTGTACCAGGAGACGGGCATGATGGGGATGGTGCAAAAGCTGGGCTTCGACGGACAGAAGGGATGGACGGCCAGCCCGCAGGGGGTGAATGACCTGTCGGGTGAGCAGCTCGAAGGAACAAAGGTTGACGCCGCCATGAACTTCTACGACCTGTACAAGGCGCTCGGCTACAAAGCCGAAGTGACAGGGACGAAGACCATCCAGGGGGCGGATTGCTTCGAAGTCTCCTTCACCAAGGAGGGTGCCCCCGTACAGAAGCACTACTTTGGCGTCACGGATTTCCTGAAGCGCCGTGAAGTCACGATGATGAACACACCGCAGGGCCCGACGGAACAATCGACAGAATTACTGGACTACAAGGACTTCAAGGGCTACCTCGTCCCGACACGCCTCCAGCAGAGCATGATGGGACAGACGATGGAGTTCAAGCTCGAGAAATTCGAGGTGAATACCGGAGTGAAGGACGCGCTGTTCCAGAAGCCGGCCAAATAGTCCGATCGCGGAGAGCGAGCCCGGGCTGCAGCCAGAGCGTTCAGAGGCGCCGGCAGATGCCGGCGCCTTTTTTTCAACTAGANNGCAATCGCACAAATGCCCAGGACCAGGTTCAGGATCGAGATATGTGAAAGCACACCGGCCCAGGTGAAGTAGAGGGCAGCCGCGTAGATCGGATGGCGAAGGAACCTGTAGGGCCCGGATGTCACCACCCCGCCTTCCGTGGGATTTGCCGCCGCATGGAAACTCCTCCCACCGAATGTCACGCGAGCCCAGATCATCAGGGCAACGGCCAGAACCTGGACCCCGATCGGCACCGGACTCTCTCCCAAGAGAGAATGACCATAAATCAGCCCGACCAGAGCTGCGACCATGGCGAGGAAACCGACAATTGAAGCCAATTTGAGAGACATAGACATTATCCCCCGGGGGATCTAAAAAAAGATCCCTGCCCGCGAAAGCCGGCAGGGATCTTTCTTTCGGATGCCAGGGGCTGACTGAACTCGGTGACGTTCACCCCGGCCTCATGTACGGGAACCTCAATCAACGATTATGTTCTTTGACCCACTTATCATGCTCGGGATGATCCTTGTTCACAAAGTACTTGGGGTCATGGCTGTCGCGAATCACCGGCTGGTCCTTCACACCTTTGAACGATCCGTATTTTGCCCGGTGGCTATCGTTGTTTTGATACGGCTTGTCCTCATTGATCACGACTTTATAGGAATGGTACGGATCGTGATTACCGTAGCTGGACGGCAACGACGCGCCATGTGTCCAGGTTGATCCATCCCTGTATATATACTGATGCTCGGAGACCGAGTAGTACGAGTCCACATCGGGGATGTAATAGTAGTCGGCCCGATCATACCCTGTCGGTCCCCACACCGGCTGATCCCCGATATTGACACCGATACTTCCATCCATGGTCCCCATCGTGCCCATGCAGCCGATGGATAAGGCTGCCATTCCCGTGAATATCACGGCACACAGCAGGGAGAAACCGAGCCTCGATTTGCTCATAGTCATTCGTCCTTTCATGTTGTTTGATGACAAGCTTAACGATGATTCCGCCAAACGGGAATAGCTCAGAAGGATGAAAAAGGGGTTAACTCCTTACGCGGAGGGAACAGATCAAACGAAGAACACCGAACCTGACGCACTTGCGGGACAGGTCAACCCGAAACAGCGACCCCTTTTTGTTGCGACAGGGCCATCATTTTGTCCTCGATTCCGTACACGTACTGCACGAACCGCGGATCTCTCTTCACCTGGCGTGTTTTATCGAAAGGGAGATCGATCGCAATGTGATGGACGATCTTGCCCGGGTTTGCCTGCATGATATAGATGTCCGTTCCCAGATACACCGCTTCAGGGATATCATGCGTTACGAAAACGATCGTCGTCGCGGTGTTGATGTGCCAGAGCCTTTCCCAGATCGTCATCAGCATCTCCTGCATCCGAAGACGGGTATTGACGTCCAGGGCTCCGAAGGGTTCATCCATCAGCAGGAGGTTCGGGTTGGAGACAAGACTCCGGGCGATCGCCACCCTCTGAAGCTGGCCACCGGAAAGAATCGGATACTGTGCGTACTTTTCGGCATGCTTCTCGAGATCGCACGCCTGGATGTACGCCATCGCCTGTTCCCTGCGCTGCTTTCTGGGAACCCCCTTGATCTCGAGTGCCAGCGTCACGTTGTCCAGGACCGTCAGCCACGGGAACGAGCTGTATTGCTGAAAGACCATCCCCACGTGATCTTCCTCCTTCCTCGGCTTCCCGTAGAGAAGCACCTGACCTTCCGACGGCTTCTGAAGACCCGCAATGTAGCGGAGCACAGTCGATTTGCCGCAGCCTGAAGGTCCGAGCAAACAGATGAACTGGCCCCTCTTCGGGACGTTCTCCACCATCAGGTTGAAATCCTCGATGACGACGGTTTTCTGACCTTTCTCGTCCACGTACCACTGGCCGATATCCTTCAACTCGATGATTCCCTGCGTCGCAGTCATTTGTCGTTCGCATATTTGTACTTGAAGAGGCGGCGATCGAGCCAGATGAAGATCTTGTCCTGAGCCACCCCGATGAGAATAATGACAAAAAGGCACGCAAACACCTTGTCGAGCCTGCTCTGCCGGGAGGCACGGAAGATCAGAGCTCCGATCCCCCCCTCGTTGTTGATGAGCTCGGCAACGATGATGTACGTCCAGGATATCGCCGTCAGAACCCGGATGTCATCCGACACTCGTGAGAGAACGCCGGGGAGAAACACCTTCCGGATTATCTGCCATTTGCTGGCGCCGAGCGTTTCGGCAGTCTGCACGTAGACCTCATCGAGCTCCTTCACCCGCGCGACAACCACGGGAAGGAGGTAGACGAAGATGCCGAAGGCGAGGAACTGGACCTTCATGTTCATGTAGATGCCGAACCAGGCGATGAAGAGCCCGGTCACCGCCGTCAGCGGGATGTACCGGATAGCCTCCAGGAATCGGTTGAAGACCGCCCCCACCGGGGTGAACAGACCCACCGCAAAACCCAGGGGGACAGCGAGGAGGGTCGCCCAGACGTATCCGAGCAGATTGATCCTGATCGAATACGCGGTGTTGAGCACGATGAGATCGTGAAAGTGGAGTTCGGGGAACGACCGGAGGACTTCCATCGGAGACGGAAGGATGGCTATCGAATCGACCTTCATCGCGACCAGCTGCCATGCGATCACGATGACGATCAGCCCTCCAAATTCATACAGCAGGCGGGTCCGTTTCGGCAGACCCTCACGCAGTTCGAGCATGAATCAATCTCCATCCATGAATTGGTGATCCCCCGACGACTCCAGGGCTCCTGTTCACTGACCGAGCAGCTCGAAATCGGTCCGGCGGTTGCGCTGCCGGCCTTCGGGAGTGTCGTTGTCAGCGACCGGCTTGTCAGGACCGTTGCCGAGAACAACGAAGCGATTCCTGCCGAACCACTTGTTGAGGTAGTCAGCAACCGCCTGAGCCCTTCTGCGCGAGAGCGCTTTGTTCATCTCATAGCTTCCCACGTTGTCAGTATTGCCTTCGATCCGGATACGGGCGTCGCGGAACCCCTTTGCCAGGTCGAGAAACTCCGTATCGATCTTGTTCCTGGCGTCGTCGGTCAGGGCGGAGGCACCCGAGGCGAATTCGATCGTGACCTTCTTCGTGCTGATCGGCGTCACCGTGGCAAGTTCCGGGGTAGGCGCCGAGAACTTCGCACCTTCCTCGGAAGCCTGGTCCGCCCCCGCGATCCTGCTTGAACGAATGAAGGCCGGATAGGCGACTGTCCGCCAGGGAGGAACCCCGCCGGTGATATAGTACTGTCCCTGGTTGTCCTTNNGTGCGGGCAAACGCCTGCGCCATTTTCATGTACAGCTTCTCCCCTGTCACGCCGCCGAAGTTCCCGTTGACATCAAAGAAATCCTGGTTGTCACCCAGGGTCGCAAGACGGGCATTGTTGATCGCCGTCATGCAAAAATCCAGCGGCTGGTTGAAGCCCTCCGCCAGGAGCGTGGCTGCCTCCTTCTTCACGAGAGGATCCGTATTGATCGCGCCATTTCCCTTCAGCGTCCCTTCGACGAAGGCTTTGAGAGCATCGTTTTTGTTCTCGACGGTCGACTTCGTGGCCAGCCAGACGTCGGCGATGATGTGGGAAGCCTTCTTCGTGCTGACCAGGACCTTCGACCCTTCGATTTTGGCTACGCAATCCTGATCATCGGGCGACCAGACAACCGCCGCGTCCACCTGCTGTTTCTTGAACAGGTCGGCCGCATCGATCCCGTTGGAGACCGGAATGATCGTCACGTCACCCCAGCCGACTTCGCCGGCATCCATCAGCCAGAGGAGCAGCGTGTGCGACGGGGTCATCGGCGCCACGGCGATCTTCTTCCCCTTCAGGTCGGAGACCTGGTTGATCCCCCGGCGGACGACGATCGCGTCTCCTCCGCGGGACCAGTCGATCTGACCGATCACCTGAGGCTCAAATTGCTTCAGGCCGTTGATCTCTGTCGTGAAGGCATCGATCGTGCAAAACCCCAGGACGTCGATATCCCCGCTCTTCCATGCCTCACGGCTGGCATTGAAGTCGTCGATCAGCTTGAACTCGACGAGCTGGCCGTATTCGGTGTAGAACTTGCTGTTTTTCGAGGCCTTGAATCCGCCGTTATAATAGACCGCTCCGGCAAATCCTCCCCAGGTGTTGATGCCGACGATCAGTTTCTCACCCCGTGCCGCTTTCGATTCCTTCTTGGGGGAACCGTTGGCCGGTGCTCCCGTCGGGGCGATCTTTTCCGCCACATCCGGGTTCTTGCCGAGGTAGTAGAGGGCACCGATGATGATGCCGACGATCAGCAGTCCCCCGACAAGCTTCGAGAACACAGTGAGACGATTCATGAATGCATCCTTTCCGTCATTGAATGTTATTTATTCAGCANNTCGACGAGCTTTGCGTCGACGGGACGTGACTGGTCGAGCGGGTTCAGCTTCTCGGAGCCGTCGGTCAGAAGCAGCGGGAGCCCTTCGGTCTCCCACTTCTCGAGAAGCTTCATCCCCCTCTCTTCGAAGGCCCCGTTCTGAAGATCGATCGCCTGCATGACTTCGCCCGATTCCTCGATAAACCGCTCCATCGCGCCCGCTTTCATGCTGATGTCATTCTGGATCGACTCCATCGCCTGAT
>PMDK01000192.1:0-7066 GCA_003154425.1 Ignavibacteriota bacterium | reverse complement strand
TGGTATAGACGGCTATTTCGGCGGCTCCCAGGCCTTTCTTCTGTCCGGCCTTCGCAAGGTTCAATTGATCGTCGAGCTCCGTTTTGGCCCGGTCAATCGCGTCCGACAGCTTCCGCTTGGCTCCCGACAGCGTCTCGATCTGGCCCTCGAGGTTCTCGAGCTGCTTCCGCAGGTGGGCGACATAGGTCTCGATGATCCCCACCGGATCAATCTGTATGAACAATCCGGTGATTCCNNCGGCTCCAGAACGACTTCATTCCCGTCGTGGACACCGTGGATGGGAGCAGCGATGAGTCTACCATATCAATCTCCTTACTTTTTGTGTTTCGAGGTTGAGGATCCCTGTGCGGCGATCGCCGGACCCAGATACATGTTGATCTTCTGGGCGTCCGACTGAAGTTGCTGCTTCATCATCCGGTACGCCTCCATGAAACTGTTCTCCTTCTGCTTGAGCTTGGCGTTGACTTCGGTCAGCTCGCTCTGAAGGCGCTCGATGTTTCCCTGATTTGCTGTGATCGTCTCGGTCAGCTTCTTGATCTCGCCCGAGTGTTCATTGTTTTCTTCGGTCAGTTTCTTGATCTCGTTTTCCTTCTCGACAACGGAATCGCCGATTGTGGCATGCAGCGCCTCTTCGAATTTGTCCTTCTCGGAGTCGAGTATTCCGCCGAAGTAGCTGAACGATCCAATGAGTTGATTGACGTCGGAGCCTGTCGCCTGAAGCGTCGCGAACGCCGCCTGAAACTTGGTCGCCTCGTCCATGGGGAGCTTCTCCATGTTCTTCAGGGCCTTGGAGAAGGCGAGGTAGGTCTGCTGCCCCGGAAGATCAGCTTTGTCCAGCGCATCGTTCAGCTGCTCGGTGAAGGGTCCGGTGTCGAGGTCTGCGGCCACGGGAGCCGTCCTGGGAAGCCGCTCCCTGGCAAGCGGGTTAAGGGGACCCGCTGCTAACGGAGTCGCATCATCCGGCTTCTCGGGTATCTTTTCTTCAGCCGGCTTGATGAACAGATCTTTGAGTCCCATTGTAGGAATCCTCGAACGAAAAGGTGTTTACGCCGCTTTCGATTTATTCGACGTCAGGCGTGCTCTTTTGTTTCACACACTATGGAATAGAACTGGTTACCGACTGCATCCCAGGTGAGAATTGCTCATTGCGGAGAACCACCGTCCAACGGGCAAAATAGCAAAAAAACAGGATTCTTGTCCAAACAGAGTCGGCTTCTGAGCTACTGCCGGCCGATCTGTGTCATAGCAAGCCGGTGGGAATCTAGCCTATTTCCCGGGGAAATGCAATTTCGCTTTCAATAGGCCTGAAATGCGGCAGATTGATAGAATTCTAATGTGCAACGAAGGAGAGAGAACGGTAGCAGCTTTTGCAGTGAGTAGATGCCGCTCCGGGCCCGCCTCTCTCAAACCAGATTGACGCTTATGCTGTCGATCACTTTGGCCGTAAGGGGATCCACGCCATGCGAGGTGATTGTCATGGCGTGTGCACTGATCTGCACCGTCGTATACCCCCACCCTTTGTATGAGAATTCGTACACGGGATTCCCCCGTTTGTCCTGCGGGACCGGATCGACCGTCTGCCCCCCGTGCCCGCCGCATCCGGTGACAACATAAGGGATCGGGACTGTTCTGCCGGCGAATTGCACGGTCCTCGTATACCTCTGTATGGAGTGGGCGTGGCCGGAGAAGAACGCGTCCGGCATGATGCCGGCCCTGGTGCACGCGTCGTCAATATCCGCAAGCATCCCGGCGCTTCCCGAATGTCCCCCGCTGCTGAACGGGGGATGGTGTGTGGCAAAGAGGAGTGCCTTGCGCTGTCCCCTGTCCCTGGCCGCTCGTATGGTCTTCAGTGTCCTGACGAGCCACTGCTTCTGCGCCTGACCGATTCTCGGACCGGAGATGAACCCGGGGTTCTCCGCGGAGTTGGAATAAAGGCCGATGATCTGCACGAACGGGGCGTCCAGGCACCAGTACACACCGGGCTGCGTCATCGTCTGGCGGAATATGCTCCCCGCGATCGGCGGGACAACCTGCGTCGCTGCACAAAAATACTTCAGGAAATCCCTGATCTTGGCGTCCGACTCCCCGTCATGGTTCCCCGGGATTGCGAGGATCTTCCCGGGATAGTGCATGTACGGTCTGTAGAACTGATCACGGTAGGAGTTCTGGCCGGGCCCATAAATGACATCTCCGACATGCAGGAAGAACGCGGGACTGGCCTCCGGATGAGCCGGGTCGTAATCCCTGGCCATCGCATCAGCGACGACGACTTGATTCGTCTCGTGATCCGTTTCCGGAACCCCGGTGTCTCCCGCAACGTGAATGGTTATCTGGTTTGCGGCGGCGATCGCATCGGTCCCGGGCTTCCCGATGATGTCCGCCAGTGCCATCATTCCGGTCCCCCTGACCGGGGGGATCGGGTGGAGCGTCCCTTGAATGTGTTCCAGCATCCGGTGCCCGAATGAGGCTTGCTTCGGCCTTTGCTCCGGATCGGCCGTATCATAGAACGGGTGGGCAAACCGAATAGCCTGGGTCGACCTGGTTCTTGAAGCCTGGTTCCTCGTTGTCTTCGAGGCGTTCACTCGCTTGCGTCGTGCCATGGAATCACCGGATGGTTGTGTTATTTTGCTTCCATTTTTGCCGGATCGGGATTGGTGAACAGAAAGAACGAGAAGTATGCCGGCGCGAAGAAGAACAGCGATGCAATTGTACTGAAAACGTACTGTGTGCGATACGGGTACACGTGCTTAAGCTGGAGCCGCTATCGTCGCTTCATCTGCGCTTCCACCTCGCTGATACCCCGGGGAACCCCTTCCGAGAGGTTCCGATATCCCTCCGGGGTAACGAGGATGTCATCCTCGATCCGCACCCCGATATTCAGGTACGGCTCAGCTCTGGCACGGATTTGTCCGATCTCGCCGTCGCTGTACCCTCTCTCTTTCATGAGATCAAACACCGCAGGTCGAATGTAGAGCCCCGGCTCAATGGTGAAGACCATGCCCGGTTCCAGAGTGATCTCCTTCCCTTTTCGCGTGTATCCCCCGACGTCATGTACCTCCAACCCGATCCAGTGGGAGTAACCGTGGAGCGAGAAAAGACGGCGGTCATTGCTGGACTTGATGAGTCCCAGCCGCAGGAGCCCCTCAGCAAGCACGGTATCGATTGCCGCCGATATCACCCCGAGCGTCGCCCCCGGTTTCACCATTTTCATTCCGGCGTTCTGAGCATCGAGAACAATCCGGTATATTTCCTTTTGCTCCTTTGTGAATGTCCCGCTCACCGGAACAGTCCGGGTGATGTCAGCGGCGTACCCGCCGTATTCCGCGGCGCAGTCCATGAGAACCAGTTCTCCCCTTTGCATCTGCCGGGTGTTCGTCTCATAATGAAGAATCGTTGCATTCTGTCCGGAACCGATGATGCAAGGATAGGCGTTCCTGGGGGATCCGTTCTTGCGGTACACGTATTCGAACAGGGCCTGAACCTCGTATTCGTAGATTCCCGGGCGGATCGCTTTGAATGCTTCGTTGTGTGCCTCGACAGAGATGTCGATCGCCTTCTTCAAACCCATCGACCAATCCCCCTCGTTCTTGACCAGCCGCATCTCATCCACGACTGTCGCCGGGTCAAGGATCGCCTTGTTACGACCGGATCGACCATCAACAAAGAGGCTTTTGATCTTGCCGTCAATCTCAGGATTCACGCCGAAGCCATAATAGAGGGCCCCGTCATTGTTGGAAAAATCCCAGATGTGCGAGTCGAAATCCTCGATCACGAAGGCCGTGTCGGCGTGAAATACGGTTCTCGCCCCCTCGGTGCCCGAGCGGGGCCCTTCCCAGGTTTCTCTTCTGGGATCCCGTTTCCGCAGGAACAGGACGTATTTGAACCGGGGATGCGAGGGAGCAAGCAGGAGAATTGACTCGGGCTCCTCAAATCCCGAAAGATAGTAGAAATTGCTCTCCTGCCTGTATTCGTATTTGACATCCAGGTTCCGGTCATATTCCGGCTTGGAGGCAAACAGCGCGACGCTCCCAGGCTCCATTTTCTCAATAAACGCGTGCCGGCGCTTCGCGAACACATCTGGGTCCAGCTTCAGGGGCTGGCCGTATGCAGAGACGGTCAGAAGCAGGACGGCGAGGATGGTCTTCATCGGTTTCCCCTTCGGCTATTCCAGTTGGCCAGATACTCACGCAGTTCACGGCCATAGCGTTCCTGCAGCATGGCCGTTTCTTTGATCCATTCCAGGTTCGCCCGGTATTCATCCTGGAAGCCGCGGGAGTACCGGTCAGGCGGGAAGAGTCTTTCAAACAACGGGACGTCCTCCAAGCTCCATACAAGTTGCGGCAGAAGGTACATCTCAATCCGATCGACCGGCACGAGGGGTTTCAGCTCCTTCTCGTGATCGTGCAGCCACTCCATATAACGGCGGTGGCCGAGGGTATCGCCCGAACGACGGAGGGCCCTATCGATTCGTGCCAGGATTGCATAGCGCTCGACCGGCTGGGGCCCGGAGCTCATGATAAAATCAATGTTCCTCTGTCTGGCCGATT
Organism: Ignavibacteriota bacterium; assembly: GCA_003154425.1. Taxonomy (GTDB): domain Bacteria; phylum Bacteroidota; class Ignavibacteria; order UBA10030; family UBA6906; genus Fen-1273. Next base: position 2,519 of record PMDK01000192.1, on the reverse strand, counting down.
CCCCCCTGTGGTACCCGGCGACGCCTGCCAGGATTCCGCGTTCCTCGTCATTGCCCGACCGAAGAAGTCTCTCCAATACTGCGCTCTGCAACGAGTCGGTCCCCTCGTCAAAGGCCAGATTGTTGACATAACGTGCATCCTCAACCGTCAACGCCCTGTTCGGGTCCGTCAGCATTGGTCGCGCGACGCGCGCAAATCGTTTGTGTACGTCTTTCCTGTGAAAAAGGAGCTCCAGTGCGTTCCATCGGTTTTCCGGGATGGTTTCTTTTTCCCCCTGAACCGGCGCATAGCCAAAGCGCTCCAGCACCGGCAGTGCCTGTGTTTCAAAGAACGGGGAAAAGACCGAATCCTGAGTTCCGCGCGAATACGTGTACTTCATATTGGTCAGGAGAGAGAGCCAGGAGTTGACAAGTGAACTATCGTTTGACGGATGTATCCTGTCGCCAAGCTTGATAATGTCCACGGGCGAAATCGAACCAGCCCGGCTGAGATACTGGAGGTCGGCGAGCAGGTCCTCCTTTTCTCTCAGCGAGCAATCTCCGGCCCCAAGCAGGGCTTCCGCGAGATCCCGGGGGATCCTGGATATGTAATACCCGGCCTGCCCAACGTTGGGGACGAGCCGCGAGAGTTGCCCGGACCCTGCGAGCCTGAGAACGGTATCCCGTCCGGCAAGCAAGAACTGTTGCTTCCATTCCTTCCCCCCTCGCTCCAGCCGCATTCTGATCGGAATGTGCCAGAGACTCTCGTCGGAAGTCGGGACTACCAGCCCCCTGTATCGTTGTTGCTTTACGGCAAGACTGTCCTCGCCCCTACGCTCGAATTCAACCGAGGGGATTCCCGGACGCAGAACAAAATCCTGAAGGATCGAGGATACCTCAGGCCCCCCCGCCGAACGTGCAACGGCGAGGAAGTCCCCGGTCGTCACCGTTTTCCATTCGTGGGATCGGAGATAGTTCCGGACAATGATTTTCAGGAGCGGCCTGCCAACCCATCCTTCGACCATGCGGAGCACAACGTTCGGCTTAGAATATGATAATGTCGACTGGCTGGACATCGAGGCTTCGACGTTTTCATCACCGCGAAATGAGCGCCTGATCGCCTGGACGGTGCCTGCAACATCGACGTCTCTGGACCAATAGAAGTCGCTCTTGATGTCCTCTTCGACCGAAAGGTCCGGAAAAAGGTCCTCCATCACCGCCTTTGACATCCACTCTGTCAGCCCCTCGTTCAGCCAGATATCGTCCCACCAGTCAAGTGTCACCAGATCGCCAAGCCACATGTGGCCAATTTCGTGTGCCGTCACAAAGAGCGCGACCCGGTTCTGAGGCACCGTCCTGTCCGGGGAATCGGGGTCACCGTAGGAGTCCATCAGTATTATCAGGCCGGAATTCTCCATCGCCATCCCTCCGAACCCGGACACATACGCAAGGTCAAGCTTCGGGAACGGAAATGGTATCCCCGCGTACTCTTCGAGAGTCCGGATGATACGGGGAAGATGCTTCGCGACAAGCGGCGGCTTTTTCAAGAAGCCGCGCGGTCCGATGAGACGGACGGGGATCGGGGTCCCCGGGACCGCCAGAGTGTCGTACGGACCCACCACGAACGCGAGCAGATAGCTCGGCGTCGGCCGGGTCGTATCAAAGACGACCGTCCGAAATCCTCCCGATCGACTCTCAGTTCGCACCGGCATATTGGAGGCGGCGAACATCTGTTCCGGCACCCTGAGCGACACCTGATAGAGGATCTTGAAATGCGGTTCATCAAAACAGGGGAAGGCGCTCCGGGCATGGATTGCCTCCATCTGCGTACAGATGTACTCCAGGCTGTCGCGCCGGAATTTGCTGATCCCTTCCGGACCGCTCTTATATTTCCCGGCAAACTGCAAGCGCAAAGTGTGACGGCCCGGTCCGAGCACGCTCTTGCTGCGAACCACGAGATAGCCGTGGTCCCTGAAGACAACGGTGGCACGCCGGGAACCGGACCTCCCGTCGATCGTCGCACGCGTGACCTGAAATCCTTCGCCATGAAGCCGGATGGAGTCCGTCGCGGTGCTGACCGTGACCTCGATGCCGACTTCTCCAGTATATGAGTCCAGCGTCGGGTCGATAACGAGGTTGATGCGCTCAAAGAGCGGACGTATCGCATCAGTGAGTCGTGAGGGATCGGCAAATTGAGCCTCCAGATCGCCGGCGCATGCGGCGAGCAGACAGAGGGTCAGGCAGGATTTCTTCATTATCGGGATTACAGCTCCTAAATTCCAGAAAGCACCCGAATTCATTCGGGTGATGAATGCTTGACTTTTGATGTAGACTGTTGTACACTATCAACATGAACTATCGACATTCAGCACACCACGTATATCTCTTAAACTATCATCTTGTCTGGTGTCCTAAAAGACGCAGAAAGATTCTCATTGGCGACGTTAAAAAAAGGCTGTTTTCCATTATTCAAGAAGTTGCAAAGGAAAAGACATTTGAGATTATAGCTCTTGAAATTATGCCAGATCATATTCATCTCTT
>PMDK01000028.1 GCA_003154425.1 Ignavibacteriota bacterium | reverse complement strand
TCGGCACGTCACAGTTCACAGGGACCGTGACGGTCCCCTCCGCATATACGCTTACCGGGAAATCCCTCAGTGTCAGAGTCTCGCAGACAACGCTGATCTCAATCTTAAGCGACGGAACGCCGAACGCGGCGCTCAGTTACTACACGCCCGCCATTGCCGGGGGGTCGCTTCTCCTCTCCGTCACTGCGACCAAATCAGGGGCCGAGACCATCTACTTCAAAAACGGAATCGCGACCGGCGCCACGGGTGTGGCGATCACGATGCCGGCGGCGCCGGAATTGAGCCTCCCCGTGAGCGCCGCGACGGCGGTTGACACGACCGTTACGTTCTCGTGGGCGGCGATGACCGGGGGAGTCCACCTGGTTCAATTCACCGGGGGTGCAGGTAACCCGACGTATCTCGTCCTGACATCGGGGACCAGCGCCACGATCCCCAACCTGAAAGGACTCGGCCTCGGTCTCCCCTCTTCCGCCGCCTACCAGTGGAGGGTGATCGGCGTCGGCCCGTTCGGGAGCGCCGATGACGCCGCCGGAGCCACGGGGTTCCTCGGCGTGCTCACAAACCAGGCTCTCCTCACGACTGACGCGTTCCTCGGCATATCGAGCGCAAGGACATTTACGACGGCGCCATAACACAGCCGATCACCGGCGGGGTCGTCGGAAGGGTCACCAGGATTATTACGGGAACAGGAATTTCACATACATCCATACTCAATAGTGCAGGAGGAAGTGCATGCTGAAACATATCTTTATTTCCGGGGGAGCCGTGCTCACACTAGCTCTCACAGTACTGATCGGAGACGGGTGCAGCAAAAGCAGCTCCACCGGGCCTTCGGGTGGCGGAGCAGGACTCGTTGTCACGGTGACAGGAAAGGTGGTCGGACAGAACGGACAGCCCGTGGCGAGCGTCCCGGTCGTGGTCACAGGGAAGGCATCCACGAACAGTGATGCAAGCGGCAATTTCAGCATTGCAAACGTGACGACACCCTATGATATCAGCGTCGTCGATGCGGCGAGCAAACGGGCGCTCGTGTACAAGGGACTTACGCGGACGGATCCCACGCTCCTGTTCATCGGGTCGACCCCCGGGACAAGCCACACCGGGAGTGTCAGCGGCAAGATTTCCGGAGGGACGTTCACACCCAATCAGGGGGCCAGCGATATCACAAGGGTCGTGTTTGCTTCCGCCGAAGTGCTCGGGAACACGAGTACTGCGGCGAACGGCACATTCGGCCCCGTCGGTCTCAGCTGGTTTGGTCCGACAGCGACAACAGGGAGTCTCTATGCGCTCCAGTATACGACCGACGCTGGCGGGCTCCCTGTCGCAGCGGGATACAAGGGATACGGGGTCAGGAACGGGATCGCGGTCAACGACGGAGGCTCACTGACAAACCAGTTCGACACGCTCCAGACGGTGTCGACCAACCAGTTTACGGGAACCGTCACAGTCCCCTCCGGTTATACGCTCGGAGCCAAGGTGGTCTACGCCAGGGTCTCTCAGTCGGCCGTCATCGGTCTGTTTGCTGAAAGCAACGCCAATGCGAACCTGAGTTACTACACGCCCGGGATTTCCGGTGCAACGCTCTTGTTGGAGGCAGCTGCCACCAAGGCGGGGGGGGGCACGGAGATCTTCTGGAAGACCGGCCTCGCGACGGCGGCAACAGGCGTGTCGATCACCCTCGTCGCTCCCCCGGAAGTGAGCCTTCCTGTCAACGCCGCCACAGGCGTCGACACAACCGTCACGTTCTCATGGACTGCAATGACAGGGGGAGTCCATCTTGTGGTATTTCAGGGGGCAGGGAGCACTCCAACGTACTACGTCCTTACCTCGGGTACGAGCGCAACAATTCCGAATATGAAGCCATTCGGTCTCGGTCTCCCCGCCTCGACGTCCTATTCCTGGTTTGTCTTTGGGTTCGGACCCTTTGGCAGCGTTGACGCCGCGGCCGGATCCGCGGGTTTCATCACTGCACTGGCGGGCGTCCCTGTCGCGGCCACAGGGGACGTGTACTACGGTCAATCGGCGTCAAGAACGTTTACCACCGCCCCGTAGGGGGGGTGTGCCGGGAAATCTCCGGAAGGATCATTCGATTGAGGGAGCGCATGCGGGGTCCGTATGCGCTCCTGTCGTATTTGGCCCCCCCTTCTTTCGGACGCGGGGAATTGGTATATTCCCCCCATGAGCTCCCGCACACTGATCGGCATACCTGGCGACATCTCGGGCCGCCCCTTCCGGGAGGCGCTCCGCTCGGCCGGAGAGTTCGAGATCGTCCTTGACAGCCCGGCGTCTCTCGCACAGCGCCTCGAGCACAGGGGACTGGGCGGCGCGCTTCTTTCCCCGATCGACTATGCCAGAAACGCATCGGAGTATCTCATCGTCCCCGGATCGGCCGTCTCCTCACAGGCGGGGAACGAATCCATCGTCATCCATTTCCGCCAGGGGGTGAAAGCCGTCAAAACGCTTGCCGTCCAGCCTGTGTCTGCNNCCGTCAAAACGCTTGCCGTCCAGCCCGTATCCGCTTCCGACATCATACTCGCCAAGATACTCCTCGCCGAGCGGTTCGACATCGAGCCCAGGATCATGCCGCTGGCCGGGAGCCTTGACGCAATGCTTGCGCGGGCGGATGCCGCGCTCCTTGCCGGAGATGCGGCGATCCGGAGCGTGCTGGAACGTCCCGAAGCCCTGGACCTCGTCGAAGAATGGATCGCCGCAACCGATCTTCCGTACGTCCACGGTTTCTGGTGCGCACGTGAGAAAATGCTCACCGAAGCGGAGCGGGCGGTTCTGGGCGGCCTCGGGGGATGTGCGGACGACCCCGTTCCGGG
>PMDK01000051.1 GCA_003154425.1 Ignavibacteriota bacterium | reverse complement strand
CTATTTCGAGAACACAGACAGCCTCTCCTTCCTCCATGTCCCGTTCAGGTCCGCACCGGGAACCGCGAAGGCCGCCGCCGGCACATGGAGAATCAGGGTCGACCTCGAGGCCGGGGGGGTCGTGGACCAGGTGACGACACTGGGTGTATTGCCCGATGTCCGCGCCGGAAGGAACGCCCTTGATTTCCATCGCCCCAGGCTGATGAAAGGGATCCCGGCACTCGTCTTCGCACGTCCGGAATGGGATGCCGCAAACGGAGAATTTGCGACCGATATACGACCGCCGGTTCAGAATGTGGAGACCTGGAAATTCGAGGTCCGGACCACGTTGCGCACCCCTGTGCAGCTTTCGTTCAGGGATGTCGCTTCGGTCCCCGGACAGTTCCTGGTGGCTCTGATCGACGAGGGGCGGGCCCGCTCGATCGACCTCCGTACGGGTGGTGTATACACGTTCACGCCTGCCACCGATGTTTCTCAGTTTCGCCTGGTGGTGGGAACGCCGGAGGCTGTTCGCAGCCAGCTTGACGGGTTGCTCCCGAAGGAATTCGCTCTCGGCAACAACTTTCCGAATCCTTTTAACCCGGAAACCACGATTCCGGTTGATGTGCCTGCCGCCTCGGTGATCAGGCTGGTCGTGTACAACATACTCGGCGCCGAGGTCAGGACGGTGTACGCCGGACAGATCGACGCCGGGAGGTACTGGTTCAAATGGGACGGCTGACGGGAGGGGGGAGCGCCGGTTGCGTCCGGGATCTATTTCGTGAGACTGACCACCTCAAAAGGGTTGTCGTTCATCCGGAAAATGGCGTTCGTGAAGTGAGCGAACCTGCAACGGAAGATGAAGCTCGATGTCGGCACTCAATAACAATGCGGATGGGAACATCATGAAGTTAACCCATGTCCTCTCGGTGCTGTGCACGATCTGCTCCATGACATTCCTTCCCGGGCCCGAGAGTCGTGCACAGGGGCGCGAAAGCGGGATCGCGCTCAGCCAACCCGCGTTTGCTATAGCGGCCAACTATTCGATTGCGAAACCCGGCGAGCTTACAATGCAGGTGAACGTCTGGGGGCAGGTGACCCATCCGGGGCGGTACGAAGTCTCGATCCAGACTGATCTCGTGCAGCTGCTGTCATTTGCGGGGGGACCATCCCCGGACGCGAAACTCAATTCGGTGAAGATCACCCGCTTTCTGAAGACGGATAACGGGGTCAGCAAGTCCGAGTCCTTCGTCAACCTGGAAGATCTCTACCGGGTGAATGAATCCTCGCTCATACTCCAGCCAGGAGACACGATTTTCATCGACCAGACGAGCTGGTCGACGATGAGGGAACTGCTGACAATTGTGGGGGGCGTGGCCGTAATCTCGGCGACGGTCTCGACGGTGATCTACAACACAAAACACTGATCGTAGCATCCCCGCCGCGGACCGGCGGGGGCGCGGGTGATTGCAGTTACCCGGAGGAGCCGCCCGCCGGAGAACATTGCGTGACGGAGCGTGGCGCGCTGCCGGAACTCCGGGAAATCAGGAAGAATCAATTTCAGGAAGAAACCCAATGACTCAACTCAACCCGGATCCCATCTACGCGGCATCCGACGATAGGGCCCATTCATTCTCGGTACAGGATTACCTCTCCACCGTCTTGCGCGGCCGGAAGATCATCCTGACGTTCTTCGGCATTGCGCTCCTGGCGTCGGTCATCTACACGGTGGCGTCGAAGACTATCTACGAGTCGACGGCCTTCGTGCTCCTGAATATCCGGCAGCTCGGGACGTCCTACTCGATTTCGGAGGCCAACCGGACCCCGGCGGAGAACAAGATTGCCAACCAGCTGGGAGAGTTGAAAACGACATCGATGGCGGAATCGGTCGCGAAGAAAATCATGCAAAATCCCTACCTCGACGATGAACGAACCACGCTCACCCCTGTGGCGATGGCGATCAGGAACACTCCCAATGATTCGTTGAGCAGACTGGCGGGACTTCAGGTGGTCGCCTTGCGCGTCCGGAAGGCGATGGATTTTGCCCCGGAACGCGAATCGGACGTCATCACGATCACCGCGAGGAGCTCGAATCCGCGCGAAGCGGCGCTCCTTGCCAACACTTACGCGGAAGTGTACCAGGAATTCTCGGTCAGCTCGAGCAGGTCCCGGTCGACTTNNGCTTGACTCGATCGAGACCGTCCTCAAACAGTACATGGAGTCTTCCGGCGTCGTGTCACTCGATGCGACGGCGACGCGCGTCACGCAGCAGCTGTCTCAGCTTGAGGCAAACCGGGATGCGATCGACATCGATCTTGATGCGCTGGCCAAGACGCTTCAGACGTACCAACAGCGGCTCCCCGAGCAGGAGAAGGAGTTCGTGCGGGTCATGAAGCAGGCAAATGACCCGTACATCAAGCTCATACAGGAACAGCTCGCCGCACTCCAGGTTCAGCGCGACGTTCTGGCCAACCCCGCCAACTCCGGGGCGGCGAAGGAAGCATATTCGGAAAAACTCAAATCGATCGAGGGACAGATCAACAACCTGCAGAAGAAGCTCGACGACAGAACTGTGAACTACCTGCAGACTCTCCCCGCCGGCGAGACCGGCGCCGCGCAAAACGACCCCGCGGGGTTCCTGGTAGGAGCGAAGCAGAAGATATTCGAGACCCAGATGCAGATTCAGGCTCTCGAAGCGAAGAAAATTGCCCTCGCCAACCAGATCCATCAGTATGAAACGGATTTCGGCGGCATTCCCCGGAAGAGTATTGAGCTCGCCAGACTTCAGCGTACCCGGTTGAGCGCCGAAAAACTGTACCTCCTCGTCGAGGAACGGTACAACGACGCGGCGATCGGCGAGAAATCGGACTTCGGCTACGTCGACATCATCGACAGGGCGGTAGTGTCTCCGTCACCGGTGTCCCCCAATGTTCCGTTCAACCTTCTGGTCGGCGTTTTCCTGGGACTGGCGGTCGGACTGACGGTCGTCTTCGTTCGCGAGTATCTGGACGTCAGGGTCAACACCCCGGAGGACCTGAAACGGAAAGGATACCATCTCCTTTCCTTTGTGGGGCGGACCGACGGGCTTAACGGCCGCGGAAAGCCCGCGTCCGGCATCGCGAAGATCAGGGGATGGGGGGCCTCCTCCTCCGCGCGGATCGGGAAGAAGTCGAATCAGGAAGCTCCCCCCCCGCAGCCTCAGAAGGCGTCGTTTAACGGGAAGGAATACGAACGGACACTGGTCTCCCTGCTCGAGCCGTTTTCGCCCGCGGCCGAATCCTACAGGCGGGTCCGTGCCAGGCTCGAGTTCGCACTCGCGGAGGACAGGACTCGAAAGGNNTTGCACAGTCGGAACGAAGGGTGCTCATCGTGGACAGCGATCTGCGACGCCCCGCCCTCCACCGGCTCCTGGGCCTTGAACTCACCCCCGGGCTCAGCGAGGTGTTGACCGGGCATGCCACCATGCAGCAGGCCGTTCACAAGAATATCGTCCCCGGCCTCGACGTCCTGTGTGCGGGAGAGCTGCCGGTGAGAGATCCGGAGATCCTTGGGTCGAAGCA
>PMDK01000212.1 GCA_003154425.1 Ignavibacteriota bacterium | reverse complement strand
TGTTCTTCTCGGGGATGCCCAGCGACGCGGCCGGGCCGGTGGCCGACACGGTCACGCCGACATTGATGTCGGCATGGGCCAGGGAAGCCGCAGCGATAGACGCCACGGCGACCAGCAGCGATTTTATTTTCATGGTCTCCTCCTATTTGTCAGCACCTACGATGATAACCCAGGCTTGCGAAAGCCCTAAATAATCAGGTTTTGATAACTTAGACCGAAATAATTAACGATACAAGATTCATTGTTGACAGTGCACTTCTGAATCATAATTCACTTCGTCCGGCTCAGGTAAAAGTATCGTAGGCGAATTTGGCGATCAGCGCACTGGCCACCCCCAGGAATACCTTGCGCACGAAGCCGCTGCCGTGACGCAGGGCGAGGTGGGCGCCGAAGACGGCTCCCGAGATGTTGAAGACCGCCATTAGCGCCGCCACGGTCCAAAGCACCTGCCCGTGCGCCCCGAAATACAGCAGCGCCGCAGCATTGGTGGCGACATTGACGATCTTCGCCGCGCTGGATGCCCGCAGGAAATCGAGCCCGAAGAAACGGATGAACACGAAGATCAGGAAGCTGCCGGTACCCGGGCCGAAGAAACCGTCGTAGAAGCCGAGCAATATCCCGAAAAGCATGTAGAAGGTGATCCGGGAGAATTTCGGGTCCGCTGATTTCCGGCCCAGAGACGGGGTGAAAAGCAGATACACGGCGATCCCCAGGAGGAGAAACGGGATCATGCCGTTCAGGACTGCTCCGGAGACGAGCTGGACCGCGATCGATCCGAGCGCAGCGCCGACAAGCGTGAAGAGTATGCCGGGGAGCGCGTCATGGAGGGAGACAACCCCCCGACGGGTGTAATGAAGAGCTGCGGTGAAGCTGCCGAAACTCGACTGGAATTTGTTCGTCCCCAGGACCATCTGCGCGGGCAATCCGACCCAGAGGAGCAGCGGGATCGTGACGAGTCCGCCTCCGCCGGCGATCGAATCAATCCATCCCGCGGCGACACCTCCCGTAAAGAGCACCGGGTAGAGCCAGGGTGAAAGCGTCATTTTTTCCGGTCCCGCGCCCGCCCCTCAATCACGATCACGTATTCCCCCTTCATCTCCTTTGACGAACAGGCCGCATACAGCGCGGGGGGAGTCCCATAGAGCACCTGCTCTGCCGGGAGCGTCAGATCGAATGCGAGGCACATCCGGCGCGAGGAGCCGAAGACGTCGGCGATATCGCGAAGGAGAGGAACCAGGCGGTACGGCGTATCCATGAGCACGATCGTCCGCCGCTCCTGCACGAGCTCCCGCAGCTCTGTGCGGCGCCGCTCCTTTTTCGGCGAGAGCCAGCCGTAGAAGAGAAACTGATCGATGGAAAAGCCCGATACGGTCAGCGCCGGCATCAGAGACGAGGCGCCGGGGACGGGGACGATGCGGATGCCGGACGCGATGGCTTTCTCGACAAGTATCCGGCCCGGGTCGGAGAACACCGGCGTGCCGCAATCGGATACCAGCGCGACATTCTTCCCCGTCCGGAGGTGCTGCAGTATGTTGTGGGAGGCGGCCGCCTCATTGTGTTCGTTCAGCGTCTCGACGGGCTTCTCGATGCCGAAATGGCGCATGAGCCGCTCTCCCTCACGGCGTTCCTCGTAGATGACAAGGTCGGCCGATTTGAGTACGTTCAGAGCCCGGAACGTCATGTCGTCGTAGTTCCCGATCGGCGTGGCAACGAGATAGAGCGTACCCGGCATGAGGGCCTCTTACTCACCCGCTGTTGTGCGTTTCCGCGCCGCTTCCCATTCTTTCACCCCCGCAAGGAGAAGCGCCGTCAGGGGGACGGCAATGAGGAGCCCGAGGAATCCCATGAAATAGCCGAACACAAGGAGGGAAAGGATGAGGAGGACGGGGTGGACCCCGACGTGGCTCCCCAGAATTTTCGGCCCGAGGACCGCCGCCTCGAAGATCTTCTGGCCCAGGTACATGATGACGACAACGAGGACCTTCGTGCCGACAGCCCCCCCGCTGAAGAGAGCGACGATCGATGCGACGATGAGGCTGACGGCGAGGCCGACGTAGGGGACGAAATCGAGTGCCGCCGTCATGAGCCCGAGCACGACCGCATACTGCACGCCGGCGAGCCAGAGGACGAAACCCGATATGGTCCCCTGTATCGCGGCGACGAGTATCGCGCCGCGGAAGTACTGCCCCATCAGATCGTCCGCCCGGGACGCCAGTTGGACGAACCGGGGGCGCGACTTCTTCGGCACAAGCATCGCGAAGCGGTGAAGGACCAGGGGGAAATCAAGCAGGAGGTAGAACAGGACGAAGGGGACGATGATGATGTTGAGGAGCTGGTGTGCAACGGAGCTCACGCTGCTGACGACGTCGAAGAGCCCCGCGAACAGCCGTGTCAGCATCTCCTCCAGCTTCGGCGTCAGGTTCTGGGCGAGGACCTCTTTCGCCCTTTCACCGGTCATGCCGAAACGCCCCAGAAACTTCACGACCGCCCCTGATTCGATCGCCCGGCTCGCGTCCTGCGCCAGCGCACCTGCGCCGGCGGTCAGGGCCTGGAACTGCTCGAGCGCAACAGGAATGATGAACAGACCAAAGGCCACCACGGCACCGACGAGGAGAAGCATGATCAGGAGCGTCGAGAGCCAGCGGGGGACCCGGCGGCGTTCGAGGAACACGACGACCGGATTGAGTATGTAGGCAAGGAAGAACGCAATCAGGAACGGGGCGAGGACGCCGATGATCGCGGAAAAGAACCACACGGCGAACAGGAACACGCCGAGCCAGAGGAGCCGGTTGTAGACCTGCTCCCGCCTGGTCGGGTACAGTAGAAAGAGGAGTCCCGCCAGTATGACGAACGGAGAAAGGGAGGGATAGACCGCGAAGGCAAGCAGCCCAATCAGCAGGACACCCGCGGCAAGCAGGACCGTCTCCGCCGGCGCGCGCGGCGCGGGGGGCCCCCCCCCGGTCTCAAGAGGGGCCGGCTCATGAGCCAGCTTCCTGTCACGCCGACTCGGCATCTCACCTCCCTGTGTGTCCGAATCCCCCGGCCCCGCGGTTCGTCTCATCAAGCGACCCGGTCTCCGACCATTCCGCGCGCGCATACCGGGTGATCACCATCTGCGCTATCCTGTCGCCGCGGCGGACGAGGAAATCCTCCGCGCCGAAATTCGTGAGAACGATCTTGACCTCACCCCGGTAGTCCGGGTCGATCGTCCCGGGAGAGTTCATGATGCCGATTTCGTGCCTGATCGCCAGTCCGCTTCGAGGCCGGATCTGGGCCTCGTAGCCGGCGGGGAGTGCGATCGCAAACCCGGTCGGGATCAGGGACGTGCTCCCCGCCTTCAGGACGAATTCACCCTCCACAGCAGCGCACACGTCCATCCCCGCAGAGCCCTCCGTGGCGTAGGCCGGGAGAGGGACGTCGCGCGTCGATTCCGAAAGGCGTGTGATCTCGACCGTGATATCGCGAATGGGGTGGCTCATGCGGGGACACTGGTGAGAGCAGACGGCTTCGTCGTCCCGCCTCCGGCGTCAGTGAAGGCGCCACTTCCGGCGGGTCCCTGTGCGACGGCGGGCTTTACCCTGCGCTGGAATTCCTCCCGGAATCGCTTTATCATGCTCTGGACGGGCCATGCTGCCGCGTCACCGAGCGCGCAGATCGTGTTTCCTTCGATGTTGTTCGCCACTTCGAGAAGCAAGTCGAGATCCGCCATCGTCGCTTCGCTCTTCTCGAAGCGCTTCAGAATCTTGTGCATCCAGCCGGTCCCCTCACGGCAGGGAGTGCACTGGCCGCACGACTCATGGTGGTAGAAACCCGCGATCCGGGTGAGCACGCGTATGAGATCGGTGTCCTCGTCCATGACAATCAGTCCAGCCGTCCCGACCGACGACCCCGCGGCCTTGAGCCCCTCCGCATCCATCGTGACCCCTTCAAGCGCTTCACCCCTGAGAATCATGGTGGAAGACCCGCCGGGAATGACCGCTTTGATCTTCTTGTTCCCGGGGACGCCTCCGGCGAATTTGTAGATGATATCGGTCAGAAGAACACCGGTCGGGAGTTCGAACACGCCGGGGTTGTTCACATGACCGCTCACGCCGACGAGTATGGGACCGGGGTGTTTCGGATGGCCGATCCTGCTGTACGCCTCCCATCCAAGCCGCATGATGACGGGGACGTTCGCGATCGTCTCGACGTTGTTGATTGTGGTCGGGCAGCCCCAGAGCCCGTATTGAGCAGGAAACGGGGGCTTCACGCGGGGATAGCCCCGTTCTCCTTCAATGGAATTCATCAGCGAGGATTCCTCGCCGCAGATATAGGCCCCCGCACCCCGGTGAACGGTGAAGGATGTGCTGAACCCGGATCCGAGTATGTTCTCCCCGCAGTACCCCCGCGCGTACGCCTCGTCGAGGGCCTTCTGTACCATCGCGATCCACCTGTTGTATTCACCGCGGACGTAGAGGTAGATTGTCCCGACGCCCATGGCGTAGGCGGCGATCACGGCTCCTTCGATCAGAAGATGGGGATTGAATTCAAATATCTGCCGGTCTTTGAACGTCCCCGGCTCGCTTTCATCGCCGTTGACGCAGAGGTACTTCTGCTTGTCGGTCTGCCTGGGCATGAACGTCCATTTCAGCCCCGTGGGAAAGCACGCGCCTCCGCGCCCGCGAAGGCCCGACTTCTTCACTTCGTCGGTAACCTCTTCCGGCTTCATGGCGAGCGCCTTGCGCAACATGGCGTAGCCCCCGTGGGCCTCGTAGACGCCGATGTCCCGAAGACCGGGGACAGGGGGAAGTATCAGCGGTTCCATCGTCATTTCAGCGAGGAGAGGATCGCGTCCACTTTTGCCTCATCGAGATTCTCGTAGTACTCGTCCCCCACCTGCATCATGGGTGCGGTGCCGCACGACCCCAGGCATTCGGCCTCGACGAGAGTGANNCGTCTCGCCGACGCCGACGTTCAGGGTGCTCTGTATGTGCTTGAGGATCCTGTCGCTGTTCCTGAGCATGCACGAGACGTTTGTGCACACCTCGATCTTGTGCCTCCCCACAGGAGTGCCGTTGAACATCGTGTAGAAACTCACGACGCCGTACACGTGATGCTCGGGGATGCCGAGGAGACGGGCGACTTCGACCATCCCCTCCCTGGAGATCCACCCGTGCTCCTCCTGCCACATCCAGAGAGCCGCCAGCACGACGGGTTGAGGGCGCGGATAGCGCTTCTTCAGCTCTTCGATTTTCTTCAGACTCTGTTCTGAAAGCATGTGTCCCTGTTTCTCCGCCTATTTGTCAGCTTCACCCATCACCGGGTCGACCGACCCTACGACTGCGACGATGTCGGAGATCATGCACCCTTTAAGCATCAGGGGGAGCGCCGAGAGATTGTTCGTCGAGGGGGAGCGGATCTTCATCCGCCAGGGATGCCCGGTGCCGTCGCTCACGATGTAGAAGCCGAGTTCCCCCTTTGACGATTCGATCCCCTGATATACTTCCCCCACCGGCGGGTCGATGCCCATATTGACGAGCATGAAGTCCTGGATGAGCTCCTCCATGCGCGTGTAGATGCGGTCCTTCCGGGGGACGACCTTTTTCGGTTCGTCGGCCCGGTACGGCCCGGCCGGCAGGGCATCGAGAGCCTGGCGCAGGATCCGTGCGCTCTCCTTCATCTCCCCTATGCGGACATAGAATCTGGCCAGCGCGTCCCCCTCGGTGAGCGTGACGACGTTGAAATCAAGCTTGTCATACACCAGGTAGGGTTTGTCCCTGCGAAGGTCGCGCGGCACTCCCGCGGCGCGGAGTATCGGGCCGGTGATCCCCATCGCAATGGCGTCCCCGCTCGTGAGTACGCCGACATTCTCGCAGCGGTCGACGAATATCCGGTTCGTCCCGAGGAGTTTCTCGACTTCCAGCAGGTCGGCCCTGAACTCACCGAGGAACCTCTCCAGCATCGCCGTGCTCCGGTCGTCCCAGTCCTGCTGGAGTCCGCCGATCCGTGCATAGCTTGTCGTGAACCGGGCGCCGCACAGCACGTCGTAGATATCCAGGATCTTCTCCCGCTCGCGGAATGTCCAGAGCAGGACGGTCAGTGCACCGACATCCATCGCCATGCTCCCCGCGGCCACGAGGTGTGAAGCAATGCGGGCCATCTCGCAGACCAGGACCCGGATGTATTTCGCGCGCTCCGGAATGTCGATCCCCGCCAGCTTCTCGACCGCAAGACAGTATGCGACGTTGTTGGAGATCGGGGAGAGGTAATCGAGACGGTCCGTGTGAGGGATGAACTCATGATAGGTGCTCGCCTCGGCGATCTTCTCGTACCCCCGGTGGAGATAGCCCAGCTCGGGGACGACCGCCATGACGGTCTCACCATCCAGGCGCACAAGGAGACGAAGCACGCCGTGCGTGGCCGGGTGCTGCGGACCCATGTTGAGGATCATCTCGTTCTCGAGAGGATCATCGAGTATGACCGTCGTGTCCTGGTCTTCCAGGGCTGACAATATCCTGCTCTTCTTGGAATCCTCTGCGGCGCGGACGGGCATGGTGCTACCTGCGGGGGAGGGGGAGTGAATCGGGAATCCCCATCGTCGGGAAATCCTTCCGGAGCGGGAAGTATTCGAATTCCTCCGGCATGAACATGCGGCGGAGGTCGGGATGGCCTGTGAAAANNAAAACGATGCCGAACATGTCGTACGTTTCCCTCTCGTGCCAGTTCGCCCCGGCCCATACCCCTGTCACCGTCGGCACCGTGAGATCCCGTTCGTCCACAAGGACCTTGAGGCGCACGTATTCTCTGTTCCTGAGAGAGTAGAGGTTGTAGACCACCTCGAACCGTTCCTCGGGCCGGTACATGTCAACCCCGAGCACGTCGATCACCATGTCGAACGCCAGGTCAGGATCGGTCTTCAGAAGCTCGCAGGCGCGGGCGATATCCTCACGGCGGACCGTCACGGTCAGATCCCCCCTGAACTCGACGGCCCCCCGCACGGAGCCGGGAACTCCGGAGAGAAGTCTCTCCACGATGGACGGGGTCATGCGGGGACCTCCGGGGTGCGGTCCTTTTGGACCTCCGGCGCACCCTCGGGAATATAGATCTTTTCCCCGCGCATGTAACTGGCGACGGTCGTATCTCCCGCGATTTTCTTCTGCAGCTCCATCAGACCAAGAAGGAGCGCTTCGGGACGGGGAGGGCACCCTGCGACATACACATCAACCGGCATGAACTGGTCGATCCCCTGGACGACCGAATAGGAACGGAACATGCCACCCGATGAAGCACACGCCCCCATCGAGATCACCCATTTCGGATCGGGCATCTGGTCATAGATCTTCCGCACAACCTTCGCCATCTTGTATGTCACCGTCCCCGCGACGATCATGACATCGCACTGCCGGGGAGTGAATCTCATGACCTCGGAACCGAACCGGGATATGTCGAACCTGGGGGAGGCGGTCGCCATCATCTCGATCGCACAGCAGGATATCCCCATGGGCATCGGCCAGAGAGAGTTCTTCCGCGCCCAGTTGATGACGTCATCCAGGCGTGCTGTCAGAAATCCTTCATTGTTCAGAGCCGCTAGTGCCAACGCAACGCCCCCTTCTTCAGAACATACACGAGTCCCACGAGCAGGATTGCGATGAAGACCATCATCTCGACGAATCCGAAGACGCCGAGCTTCCGGAACAGGACCGCCCACGGGTACATGAAGACGGTTTCGATGTCGAACACAATGAACAGCATCGCCACCAGGTAGAATTTCACGGAAAAGCGTTCACGCGCGCTCTTCACGGGCTCCATGCCGCTTTCATACGTGGAGAGTTTCTCCTCGGTGGGGTGCTTCGGACCGATAAGCCGGTTGATGTTCGTGAACACCAGCCCCGCCAGCACGCCCAGGCCGAGCATTATGGCAATGGGAATGTACTGCACCATGGACTCATCTCTCCAAACACCGGGGTGAGGGGGAAGTTGCGCCTGAATGGCCAAAATCTACTCAAAAACGGGGTGAAAGTCAACGAAGCGAGAAGGCGGATCAGTTGATCCCGTCGTACATCCCATCGATGAGGCGGGAGTACCGCTCCTCGATGACCCTGCGCCGGACCTTTTGCGTGGGAGTGAGCTCCCCTTCCTCGATGCTGAATTGCCGGTCCAGCAGCGTGAACTTCCTCACGCGCTCGTAGTTTGCAAGGTCCTTCTGGATCTGATGGATGTTGGTCTGGATCAGCTCGTTGATCGTGGGGTGCGCTGCGAGATCCGTGTTCGTCGTATACGTGATCCCCCGGGAGTCGGCGTACTCCCTGAGCGCATCGAAATCCGGGACGATGAGAGCCGTCAGGAACATTCTCCGGTCTCCGATGAGCATGAACTGCTCGATGTATTTGTTCGTGAGGAACAGATTCTCGATGGGCTGGGGAGCGATGTTCTTCCCCCCCGAACTGACGAAGAGGTGCTTCTTCCGGTCGGTGATGTGTATGAACCCCTCCGCATCGATCATCCCGACGTCCCCGGTATGAAGCCATCCTTCACCATCGATCACTTCGGCCGTCGCCTTCCTGTCGTTCCAGTACCCCTTCATGATATTCGGGCCGCGCGCGAGTATCTCCCCGTCGGGTGCAATCCGGACCTCGACGTCCCGGATCGGGTGACCGACAGTACCGAACCTGTAATTGTCCAGGCGGTTGACGGAAATGACAGGGGAGCTCTCCGTGAGGCCGTATCCCTCGATGATGCTGAGCCCGACCGCCTCAAAGAACTCCCCGAACTCCTTTCCCAGAGCCGCGCCGCCGGAACAGAAGAACCGCATCCGTCCCCCGGTCCTGCTCTTCACCCTGGCGAACACCAGCCGGTCCGCCAGCGCGTGCCTGAGCCTCATCACAGGAGGGACGTTCCCTTCTCTGGTTCCCTCGGCGTACTGCCGGCCGACGCGCATGGCCCAGCGAAACAGCCTCTGCCTGAGGGGGGAACCGGCGTCGACCTGCTTCATGATCCGGCTCTGTATCCGCTCGAAGAGGCGGGGAACGGTGGTGACAATCGTCGGTCTGACCTCCAGCATGTTCTCACGCACCGTTTCGACACTTTCCGCGAAGGCGACCGTCGCGCCGCATGCCAGACCGGTGTAGTATCCCGCCATCCGCTCAAACGAATGGCTCAGGGGGAGGAACGACAGGAGCAGGTCTGTCGGACCGAACGGGATAGCCTCTGCGGCGCTCAATATGTTGCTGCAGAGGTTCCTATGCGTGAGCATCACCCCCTTGGGGTTCCCCGTCGTCCCGGAGGTATAGATGATTGTGAGGAGGTCTTCGGGCTTCACCATCTTCACCGAGGCACGGAAGTGGTCGGGGTTTTCGCGTTCGAAGTCCTCCCCGGAATTCATGACGGAGGCAAAGCCGACCGTCCCGGGGGAGACCGGGAGCCCTTTCTCCCCCATTACGACCGTCTTCTCCAGCGTCGGGACGTTTCCGGAGATCTTGGCCACCTTGTTGAGCTGGAACTGGTTCGATACGATCGCGAACCTGACGGTGGCGTCATTGAATACGTACTCGATCTGCTTTGCCGTCATTGTAGGATAGACGGGGACGCTTACCGCTCCGAGTCCGGCGATCGCCTGGTCGGCGATGATCCACTCAGGCCTGTTCTCCGATATGATTGAGACGCGATCCCCGCGCTTTAATCCCAGGGATCCGAGGCCGAAGGCGAACAACTCGACCTGTCTCCGCAACTCCTTATACTGAATGCCTTTATAGGAACCGTCCGACTTGTACATGAGCACAGGCTTTTTTCCCCCGGCAAAGCGCGTTGTGAGCCTGTCGAACATTTCAGGTATCGTCGTAAACTGGACTGCGGCGGACATGACCGGAGTACCTCTGATGGCACGTGAGCACGGTGGCGGGAAAAAGACGCCGGAAGAAACAGGCCAAAAAAAATACGGTGGACCGGCGTAAAATGCAATACCGGCCTTCAATTTCGGTGAGTCATGTTTGCACCACGGTGGGACTCTCCCCGGGGGACAAAAATTCCAGTCCCCTAAGTCGTTACCACACAGCAGGAACGGTCCCTCCGGAAAATATTAACTTGACTTCACTCCGTCAACGTATTATATTTTCCGCCGTTGCTTCTACCTTCCGCCCCGCGATTCATCACGACATTGCCCCCGGGGGGGGGATGGTTTTCATTCTGTTTTTTCTAAACCGAGGATCTCCCCTATGGCCCACAAGGAAACTCCCCCCCTTCCCTCCGTGGACACAAGGAACACGATGCACGCCGTCAAAGGTTCGAAGGCGATGACCGAGGCGGTGATGGATCTCGCCCTCGATTGCCGCGATTATTACAAGGACAACGATCTCGCCGCAGATGTGCTGCGGTCGAAGTACCTTTCGCACAACGAGAAGGGGCCGATGCATATGTGGGACCGCATCGCCAAGGCGCTCTCCTCCGTTGAAAAGGACCACGAATACTGGTACAATCGTTTCCTGGAACTTCTGTTCGACTTTCGCTTCGTCCCGGGAGGGCGGGTCATGCACGGAGCCGGGCGGGAAGATGCACGCCGCAGACCGACGCTCTCCAATTGCTACGTGATCCCGATCGAGGAAGACAGTCTCGAAGGCATCTACCGCTGTATCACTGAATCGGCGATGGTCTACCGTACCGGCGGCGGTGTCGGCACCGATCTCTCCGTCCTGCGCCCCGAAGGGGCCGCGGTCAACGCCACGATCGACCACTCTCCCGGCGCGACCGCGTTTATGAACCTTTTCAGCGAAAGCACAAACACTGTTTCGCAGGCCGGCCGCCGCGGCGCACTCATGCTGACCATGCGCGTTGACCATCCGGATATCGAGCGGTTCATCACGATCAAGAACGACCCGCGGCGCATTAAAGTGCAGCACGCCAACATCAGCGTGCTCATTACGCACGAGTTCATGAACGCCGTCATCAACGACACGGAGTTCATGCTCCGCTGGAACGGGAAGAGCTACAGAAAGGTGAAGGCGAAAGAGCTCTGGTTCAAGATCATCAAGAACGCGCATGCATCGGCCGAACCGGGGATCATATTCTGGGATACGATGAGGGACTACCACAACGTCGAATATGCCAACCCGCTGAGCAGCACCAATCCGTGCGGCGAGCAGCCCCTGGCCGCCTACACCGCATGCAACCTGGGAAACATCAACCTGAGCAAATTCGTCGACGACCAGGGAAAATTCGACTACAAGGAGCTGGCAGAGGTGACCCGGGTGGCGACCCGGTTCATGGACAACATCATCGATTACAACATGGAGAACCACGCGCTCGAAAAGATCAGGAATGCCGTGGCATCCGACCGTCGAATCGGGCTCGGCATCACGGGGCTGGCGGACGCCCTCCTGATGATGAAGATCAAGTACGATACGCAGGACGCCCTTGACGAGACCGAGAAGATGATGCGCACCATCCGGGACGAGTCGTACAGGACCTCCGTCGAGCTCGCGCGCGAGAAAGGGCCCTTCCCGCTCTTCTCGTGGGAAGGGTATTCCCGGAGCAAGTTCGTCCAGGGACTTCCCTCAGAGCTACAGGAGAGCATCAAGGCAAACGGCATACGGAACAGCACTGTCATCACGATGCCTCCCGTGGGGACCGGTTCCATTGTCGCCCAGACCAGCTCGGGGATCGAACCGATATTCTGCACGAGCTATCGCCGGAAGGTGAAAAACCACGACGGGGAGACGTATTCGGAATACAAGGTGTACCACCCGCTCATCAAGCAGATGTTCGGCTCGGACGAGGACCTGCCGCCTCACGTCATCACGGCGCACCAGATCGATCCGTACTTCCGGGTCAAGATGCAGGGAGTGATACAGAAGTACGTCGACAGCAGCATCTCCTCGACCGTGAACCTCGCGGAAAACGTCAGCGTCGAGACGGTCGCGGACATTTATATGACGGCCTACAAGTCGGGACTGAAGGGGATCACGGTGTACCGCGAGGGAAGCCGGGAGGGGATACTGCAGACGGAGGAATTCGCGCGGAAACAGGAGGGATCAAAAGCCGCACGCTCCGATGAAAAGCACCCCCGCTCGCCGCGCCAGCGCCCGCAGATGACCGTGGGGGTGACCGAGCGGATGAAGACCGGCGAAGGATACCTCTACGTCACAATCAACGAGGATGAATCGGGCCTCTGCGAGGTCTTCACGACAATCGGCAAGGCGGGGGGGAGCGCCGCCGCCCAGTCCGAAGCCATCAGCCGGCTGATCTCCCTCGCGCTTCGCTCCGGCATCGAACCCCGGGAGATCGTGAAGCAGCTCAAGGGGATCTCGGGCCCGTCCCCCGTCTGGGACGGACACGGAGGGCAGATCCTTTCCACACCCGACGCAATCGGCAAAGTGATCGAGCACTACATCGAGAACCGGGACCACATCAGGTCAGGGAACGGAAACTCTCCCGCCGCCCCCGCCGGGGCGAAACCCTCACATGCGACCCGGGGGGAGGGGAAGGCGCCGCAGGGCGTCTCGATGGCATGCCCCGAGTGCGGGAGCAACGTCGAACACGTGAGCGGATGCGTCGTGTGCTACAACTGCGGCTGGAGCAAATGCTGACCTGACCGCTTCATCCAACCCCGAAAAAAAATCCAGTCCGCACGCGCGACTGGATTTTTCTTGTCCCGACGTCCTTTGGCGGGATTTTGTGACCCTTCAGGGACATCAGAGAAAACTCTTCACCGCTTTCTCGAAGTCTTCCTTCGGCATGCTTCCCACGTGCCGGAGAAGAACACGGCCGTTCCGGTCGACAAAAAACGTCGTCGGAATTGCCTCGATCGCCCCCTCGATCTTCCCGTAGGCCTCCGTTACGTCCTCGTTTCCCAGGACGATCGGATAGGTGATCTTCATCTTCCTGACGAGGGGATTGATGACCTGCCAGCCGTCCCTGTCAACGGAGATTCCGACGATCTCCAGCCCCTTCCCCTTGTACTTCTCATAGACATCGAGCATACCGGGGATCTCCCCCCGGCACGGACCGCACCAGGTCGCCCAGAAATTCACGACGACGACTTTCCCGCGGAGTTTCGCAAGCTCCACCACCTGCCCGGCCGAGTTCTTGAGGCTGAAGTTGGGGGCCTGCTCTTTCCCCTGCCCCAGGACAAACGGGGCGGCAAGAAGAGCCATCAACGCCGCAATGCCTGCAACACGTATTCCTCGCATGTTCTCTCCCTGTTGGTTGTTGTTTGTCATGGCAAGGCAGGCGCGGTGACTGTCAGCTTTTCGGCGCCCACTTCTTCAGAAACGCCATCACTTTGTCCGGGTCGTGTCCCTTCCCCTTTTCCAGCTTCCCTGTGTCCTGCGAATGAACAAGCGACCCGTCACTCCCCAGGACGTAAATATGGGGATAGCCGCTCACGCGGGGATAGCGCGAGAGGACTCCCTCGTTCTTGTTCTCTTTGCTCCAATTCACTTTCACAACCACGTAGTGTGCATCCCGGTACTCTGCGAGCTCCCTGTGGGTCGTAAAGAGCGTATCGAGCCGGCGGCACCAGACGCACCAGTCCCCTCCGACATCCACGAGCACGCGGCGCCCCGAGCCCCGGGCCTCCGCAACGGCAAGGCGGATATCCTTCGCCGCGTCCCGCGCGGGATCAAACCTGGTGACAGGAACGTACGTCCTGCTCCGGCCCCCTTCATCCTGTCCCTGTCCAAGGGACCCGGCGATGACGATAAGAAATACGATGCAGAGTATCGGACGTTTCACTCTCCTCTCCCTTCTCATGGACGGGAACCGACAAATATTTACTAATTTAACAATTAGAACCGAGCGAATCAAGGAGGGACGTCACTCGTAGCGCAGTGACTCGACCGGATCGACTGCCGCAGCGCGGCGGGCGGGGAAGAATCCAGCCAGGAGTCCGATCGCGGCAAGTATGCCCGCGGTGAGGAGGATGATCGTAGCCGAGAGAACCGGCTTCCCGAGAAACTGCATCGCCCCGATATCGCCGTCGGTCGGGATCAGCCTGACCACGGTGACAACGGCAACGGAGATCAATGTCCCGATCGCCCCCCCCAGGAAAGAAAGGAAGAGTGCCTCGAACACTATCTGCATATGGATGTAGCTCTTCCGGGCGCCAAGGGCCATTTTGACGCCTATGTCGTGGGTCCGTTCTTTCACGACAACGTACATCACGTTCGCAACACCCACGCCGGCAATGAGGAGCGTCAGGAAACCGACCGATCCAAGGAATATCGTCACCCCAATCGCGATTTTCTGCCCGATCTTCTCCGCTTCGATGAAATCCCAGATGAAGAGCGTCCGTTCATCCGAGGGATCGAAATTGTATTTCCGCGCGAAGACGCGGAATATCTCCTTCTTGAGTTCCTCCTGGCGCGAGGGATCCCCGGGGCGGACGACGAGGGAATTGACGTGCTCGTAACCGTACATCGTGCGAAACGTGGAATACGGAATGATCGCCCTCTGGTCATCGGGACCGTTGTTCATCGCGGTCTGGAGCTTCTTCTGGAGTATGCCGACAACCGTGAACGGGACCCCGTCGACGGAGATGAGCTGTCCGACCGGATCTTCCTTCCCGAATATATCCGCGGCGATCTTCCCCCCCAGGACGAGCGAGCGCCGCTGCCCGACGACATCCATGTCGTTCAGGAACCGGCCTCCCGAGGCGGGGTACATACGGCGCATCTCTTCGAAGAGGGGGTTGACCCCTTCACATTCTGTGGTTGTCGTGAACTTCCCCCGTGTCAGCGTGACAAAGTTTCTGTATTGGGGGCTTATCATCGCGATCGCCGGGATTGCCTTCTGGAGCAGCGAGGCGTCTTCCTCGACCAGCCTGATCTTGCGTCCTTTGGCCATCCCTTCGTACTGTTTCCCCGTCTCTCCGCCGTAGAGTATCATGATCCTGTTCCCGGCGTTGATGAGCCCGTTCTGCATCTGGGTTCCCAACCCTTCGCCGAAGGACATCAGGAGCACCACGGCCACGGTCCCCCACGTGATCGCGACGATCGTGAGGATCGCCCGCGTGCGCTGGGCATTCAGATCCTGAAAAAATTCACGGAGGAGTTCGAGCCACATGGACCGGTAAACTGATTGTGAGATGGATTGTTTCCCCGCGTCGTCGCGGTCACGTGCGGAGACACTCGACCACGTTCAGGTTCGCCGCACGCCGGGCAGGGAAGAGCCCGGCCGCCAGCCCGATCGCCGCGAGGACAAGGACGGTGGCAATCGCCACCTCCACTGAGATCTCGGGAGTGCCGACGAAATCCTTGATCGGAATATACTTCATCACGACGGTGATGCCCCACGCAATCAGAAACCCGATCGACGAGCCGATCGCGATGATGAAAAACGTCTCGGCGAAAAACTGGGCCATGATCGTCCGCCGCCTGGCCCCGACCGCGCGTCTGACACCGATCTCCTTGACACGCTCCTGCACGACGATGTACATGATGTTGGCGACGCCGATTCCCCCCACCCCCAGCGTGAAGCTTCCGATCAGCCCCAGAAAGAGGTTGAACGCCAGGAAGAAATAGAATATGAATTTTTCCATTCCGGCTGTGTCCCATATCCAGACTGCGTCTTTGTCAGAGGGATCAAATCTGTATTTCTTCCCCAGTATTTTCCGCACCTGGTCCTGGACCTGCTCCGCCTCCCTTGGATCCTCCGGCGTATAGATAATGTTGTTCACGTGGAACGCGCCGAACACCGAGGCGAACGTCGAGGCGGGGATGAACACCCTGTCCTGGTCGCGCCGGTTGTAGGACGAGCTCTGTGTCTTCTTCTGCATCACGCCCACCACCAGGAAGGGGACCTGGTTAACATAGATGAGTTTGCCGACCGCTTCCCCCTCGCCGAACAGCAGACGCTTCACTTCGTCGCCGATAAGCGCCACCCGTTTTCTGTCCTGCATGTCGATATCGTCGATGAACCTCCCCCCCTGCTCGGGAATAATGCTCCGCATGTCGGCATACACGGGATAGACCCCCGAGACGAGCGTGTTCGTAATGTTCTCCCCGAGCCGGACCTGAGCGTCACCCGCGGCGTATTCAGGACAGATGCGTCCGATCCCGGGAACCTGGGAGGCAATCAGCCGGGCGTCGTCTTCGATGAAGCTCACCGGCCGGCCGATGCCGAACCCTTCGAACGGTTTCGTGGTGCGCCCCGGGAACATGATCGCAACGCTCTCACCCATCCCGTGCATGTTGATGGCAAGCTGGCGCTTGAACCCCATGCCGAACGCGAGAAGGACGACGATCGCCACAGTCCCCCAGATGATGCCGAATATCGTCAGGAATGTCCGGAGCTTCTGGGCCCTGATGTCACGCAGGAACTCGATGATCGTGGTCCGAAGGCTGTCCATGTGCCCCTACTCGATCTTCTTGACGGGTTTCTCGAGCACCTCTTCCCCTTCCTTCAACCCTTCGGCCACCTCGACGGTGATCGCATCGCTGAGGCCCGCTTTGATATACCGTTCCTCATCCTTCCCCTGTGCCAGGGGGACCCGGACGAATGCGGAATCGTTTCTGAACGTGACAACCCGCTCCGGGATCACGAGCACGCTGTCCTTGTGGCGGATGATCACACTGGCGTTGGCGGAATACCCGGCGCGCAGCACGCTGTTGCTCGCCTTCGGGATCGCAATCTCGATCGGGAAGACAGTCGCGTTCTCTTTCTTCTCTGCCTTGAGAGATATCTTCGTGAGCGTCCCGGTGACCTTGTCCGTGGGAAGCGCGCCGACCTTGATCTCCGCCGGCATCCCCTCCTTCATGCGGCCCACGTCGATCTCATCGACTGTCCCCTTGAACAGGAGCCGCTCCATGTTCGCCATCTTCATAAGGACGGTCCCCTCCTGGTACGATGTCAGGGGAGTGACGGGATCCCCCACCTGTACGGTTTTTTTCAGGACGTACCCGTCAATGGGCGCTTTCACGATCGACTCAATCTCCACGCCGCCGATCCTCACTCTCCCCTGTTCAAGGAGCTGCAGCCGCTCGTGGTTCAGGCTCACCGTGAGCTCCGTCTGTTCGTAGTGGCGCTGGAAGTCTTCGTACTCCTTATCGGAAATGAGATGTTTCGACAGGAGCGATTCCTGGCGGACTTTGTCCTTCACCGCGTTGTCGAGATCCACCTGCGCAAGCTGAAGATTCCTCTTGGCCTCAGCGAGCTCCAGCGGCGTCGGGTCGGGGCGGACCTCAAGGAGCGGCTGCCCCGCACGGACAAACGTCCCCGCATCCGCGAATATCCTGCTGACGGCGCCCGAGACCTTGGACTTGATGGAGATTTCGTTCTCCGGCTCAATCGTCCCTACGGCGAGCGCCTTGTCGATGATGTTCCCTTTTGTGACCTTCACACGGGGGAGTGCGGAGTCGTCCCCTTTTTTTGATCCGCCGAACAGAAGGAACGCAGCCCCGACGAGGACCACGACCCCCATGGAGGAGAACATGATTTTCTTTTTCATTTTCATTGAGAGGCTCCGGAAAGGACGGTGGGGAAGTACCAGTGTAATGTACGCACAAAGGGAGAGATTTGTTGCAAAAGGGGGCGAATTGAGGTAGATTCGCGATATGGATTCCACAGGCATACTGAACGATTTCCATCCCGCGGTCCGGAACTGGTTCCAGCGGACGTACGGCGCCCCGACGCCGCCGCAGACACTGGGGTGGCCCAGCATTTCCTCAGGAAAGAACACGCTCATACTCGCTCCGACAGGCTCCGGTAAAACGCTCGCGGCGTTTCTCTGGGCGATCAATCATCTCGTGGAACAGCACCTGGAGGGGACGCTCCCGCCGGGGGTCCGCATACTGTATGTCTCTCCCCTGAAGGCGCTCAACAACGACATCGAGAGGAACCTGGAGGGTCCGCTGGAGGGGATCGGACAAGCCGCCGCGGAGGCGGGATTGAAACTCCCCGCCATCCGCACCGGGGTGAGGACCGGGGACACGACGCAGTCGCGGCGTGCGGCAATGCAGAGGCATCCCCCCGACATACTCATCACTACCCCCGAATCACTTTACCTGATGCTGACCTCCAGGCGCTCACGGGGCATGTTCCGCACGGTACAGTACGTGATCGTCGATGAGATACACGCCGTGTGCGGGAACAAGCGGGGCGTGCACCTCTCACTCTCGCTGGAGAGGCTCCAGGAGGTGGCGGAGCAGGAATTTATCAGGATCGGGCTCTCCGCGACACAGCGGCCGCTGGAGAGGATTGCGGCGTTCCTGGGAGGGATGCACCGGGAGGGAGGTGCGTTCGTCCCCCGGGAGGTGTGCATCATCGACGCAGGACACCGGAAGACAATGGACGTCCAGGTGGAATGCGCCGCGCCGGACTTTTCGCTCCTCACCCAGGAGGGGGTCTGGCCCCTTGTCTTCACCGAGATACTGGCGCTCATCAGAATCCACAGTACGACGCTCATATTCGTCAACAACAGGCGGCTGGCGGAACGGGTCGCGGCGGCATTGAACGAGGCGGTCGCAGGCGGGGGAGGCGGATCTCAGAAGACCGGAAACGCGGAACCCGGGGGGGCGGGGGGAGGGGACCCCCTCCCCCCGAGCATCAATCTCCGCGCGGTCCCGCACTCCACGTCCTGGAGCGGTGGGGGCAGCGGGGACGGGCCGCTCGTCCAGGCATATCATGGAAGCATGTCCCGGCAGGCACGGGAGAAAATGGAAACGGACCTGAAGGGGGGGAAAATCAGGGCGCTCGTCGCCACCTCCTCTCTCGAACTGGGGATTGATATCGGGAGCATCGACCTGGTGATCCAGCTCCAGTCCCCGAGAGGGATAGCCCGCGCCCTGCAGAGGGTCGGCCGGTCGGGACACCTTGTCACAGCGACAAGCAAAGGACGGATTTTTCCCACGCACCGCGAAGATCTCGTCGAGTCGGCTGTCGTCGCCAGGGGGATGGTCGATCACGAAGTGGAACAGACGGTCATCCCCGGGAACTGTCTCGACGTGCTGGCCCAGCAGATCGTGGCGATGGTGAGCGTGGAAGACAGGGATCCCGATGGGCTCTTCGATCTCGTCCGCGGGTCATATTGTTACCGCGACTTGCCCCGCCGCCTCTTCGACGGGGTGATCCAGATGATTGCCGGCCGGTACTCCGGTGAGACGTTCCGGGAGCTCAGGGCGAGCGTCTCGTGGGACAGGGTCAACGGCGTCCTCCGCGCCCTGCCCGGGAGCAGCCGGCTTGCGGTGACGAACGGGGGGACGATCGCTGACAGGGGATACTACGGTGTCTACCTGGGGGACGGGAAGACCAAAGTGGGGGAAGTGGACGAAGAATTCGTGTACGAGACGAGGAACGGCGATACGTTCATACTCGGATCGAGCGTGTGGCGGGTGGAAGAGATCGACGCAAACAGGCTCACCGTGAGTCCCGCCCCCGGCCAGCCAGCACGCATGCCGTTCTGGCGGGGGGAGGGGATAGGACGAAGTTATGAACTCGGTCTCAAAGTCGGGCGCTTCCGCAGATCGATGGAGGAGGCGATCGACGAGCCGGAATGCCTCGCGCTGCTCCGCAGCGGGTACCCGATCGACAGCCGGTCCGCGTGGAACATACGCGAGTACTTTCGCAGGCAGCGGGATGCCACGGGGGTCATCCCCCACGACCTGCTCATACTCGTGGAGTCGTTCCGGGACGAGATCGGGGATCCCCGGCTCGTCGTCCACTCCTCGTTCGGGCGCAGGGTGAACGGGCTCCTGGGACTCCTGCTCGCCCACAGGCTCCAGGCTCTGACCGGAGCCGAGCCCCAGATGCTGTACAACGACGACGGCATATTGCTCCGTTCGGCGGATGCGGACACGCTGCCGGTGAACCTTCTCGAAAATATCGGGGCGGAGGAGGCCCGGGGGGTCGTGCTGGACGAAGTCCTCTCCTCTCCCCTGTTCGGAGGGCAATTCCGGCAGAACGCCTCGCGCTCACTCCTGATGCCGCGGACCGCCCCGGGGAAGAGAACCCCCCTCTGGCTCCAGCGCCTGCGGGCCGGCGACCTGCTTCAGGCCGCCCGGAGGTACGACGACTTCCCAATCGTGATAGAGACCGTGAGGGAGATCCTTCACGATGTGCTCGACTTCGAGCATTTCATGGATGTCCTCCGGGGGATCGAGCAGGGATCGATCGCCGTCGCACACGCCTCCACGGAGATCCCCTCCCCGTTCGCCGCGAGCCTGCTCTTCGATTTCATCGCCGTGTATATGTACCAGAACGATCAGCCGCGGGAAGACCGCCTGAGCCAGTACCTTGCAGTCAACCGGGAAATCCTCGGGGAAATCATCGACCTCGATTCGGTCTCCACACTCATCCGCCCCGAGGCGGTCGAGGCGGTCGAGCGGCAGCTCCAGCACTCGGCGGAGGGGATGCGGGCGCGCTCCCCCGAAGAGTTGATGGAGATCCTCCTCAGGATAGGCGACCTGACCGCAGGAGAGCTGCGCCTGCGGTGCGAAGGGGATTCCGGCGCGATGGTGGGGACGCTCGAGAGGGACGGGAGGGCGGCGAGGGTCGACTTTCACGACGGGCCGCGATGGATCGCGGCGGAGGAACGCGAACTCTACCGCTCGCTCGACTCCGAGGCGAGCGCGGCGTTCCTGATCGGGAGGTATCTGCGGACCCACGGCCCGAGGACAAGCAACGAGATCGGGAGCAGATTCGGCACCGGGCCCGAACGGGCGGAGCGGATCGCGGGCCAGCTCGCGGAATCGAGGGAGGTCGTGCGCGGACGGTTCGGAGTCCGGGAGGGAGAAGCCGCCGAAGAGTGGTGCTACAAACCGACACTCGAACGGATACACAGGCAGACGATTACGATCCTCCGGCACGAGATCACGCCCTCGAATCCGGCCGAGTTTACATCGTTTCTCTTCCGCTGGCAGGGGGTGGGCGTGGAAGCGGGCCGGGAAGGCGACCTCTCGACGGCCCTCGGCCGCCTCGAAGGTCTCCCTCTTCCAGCGGAGGTGTGGGAACGTGACGTCCTGCGCGCCCGCGTTCCGGGCATCTCCTCCGATGATCTCTCACGGTATTCCACCGCGGGGAGCGGCGCCTGGGTGGGGGGCGGACCGGGCCGCATCCGTTTCATCGCGCGGGGGAACGGAGCTCTCTATCTAAGTACCGGGCTCGGTGCCGGCACGGACGACGCCGAAGCCCGGATCCATGAGCCGGCCCGACGCATACTGGAGTTCGTGCGGACTCACGGCGCCTCGTTCTTCAGCGACATCCGGGAGGGGACGAGGCTTTCGCTTGAGGGGATGAACAACGGCATCGCAGAGCTCTTCTGGAACGGGATCCTCACCAATGATGTATTCGCGGAAGTGACCGCGGTGCGCCGCCCCGCGCGCACCGATCTCCCGGAGCGTTATGAACGGATCGAGCTTGTGAATCCCCGCCGCGCGCCGGGGAGGGGACGCATCATGCAATCAGCCCGCCGGGCCTTCCGCCAGGTGCCGGGGTGGACGGGGAGGTGGTCGCTGGTCCGCACTCCGGGACTGATGGGAGATCCGCCGGGGGACGATGATCGCGCCCGCGCCCAGGCAGGACTCCTTCTCGAGAGGTACGGCATCGTCGCCCGCGAGTTCCACAGACGCGAGGATCTTCTCCCCTGGGGGATGATCGCTCCGCAGCTGTCACGGATGGAGCTCAGGGGGGAAGTCCGGCGCGGGTACTTCGTCGAGGGACTCTCCGGGATGCAGTTCGCGCTTCCGTCGGCCGTCGAAGAGCTCCGGAACGTCCGCTCCCAAAAGGGTCGATCGGGAGTCGTGCTCCTGAACGCCTGCGACCCGGCAAATCCCTACGGCCCCGGCATGGATTTTCCCACGGGGGGAAAAGGAGGAACTCCGCTCCGCGTGACGCGTTCGCAGGGAACCTACATAGCATTCGACGGAGGATCCCCCTTTCTCCTCTTTGAATCCTCCGGAGCCCGGATTCGCTCGCTCGGCATGCCGGCCAGGGAGATCGTGCAGAAGGGGCTCGAACTTTTTGTCGGTCTCCTCAGACTCCCGGGCGATCTCCGCCCGTTCAGGGAGATCGTTGTCGAATACTGCGACGATCTCCGTCCCGCCGAGAGCCCGCTCGGCGAGCAGCTGCGGACGCTCGGGTTCGTGCGGGACTCCAACCAGACCATGCGCAGGGACGAATACGCCTGAGAGGAACCCGGCTTCCTTGACTTTGCCTCCCCCCATCGATACATTGATCCGTTACGGCGGACCCGCACGCCGGATCAGAGTGAGAAGAGACAGATGACCCCCCCATCACAACATATCGAGCGCCTTCGCCACAACGTCCTGACTGAAGTGCTCACCGACGAGCAGTTCCGGGCGGTCAGCGGCGAACTCGCCGAGCACCGGTTCGGACCGGGAGAGATCATACTCGAAGACGAGGCAGAGGGGGATTCTCTTTTTCTCATCGCCAACGGACGTGTCCGCATCTCCAAACGGGACAGGCAGGGGCGCGAGACGCTCCTTGCACTCCTCCACCCGGGAGATTTCTTCGGAGAGCTCGAGCTCATCGACGGAAGGCCGCGCGCCGCCCGCGTGACGGCAGTCGACGATTGTATCGTATGTTCGATAGGGCGTGAGGCGTTTGAAAAGCTCCTCAGGGAAAACAGTGCTCTGGCCTACCGGCTTCTCCAGGTGCTCAGCGTGCGGCTCCGGACGGTCGACAACCAGTTCGTGGACGAGCTTCAACGCCAGGCCGAGGTCTCGGGGAAAGAGATCGGACGCCTCAGACTGCTCATCGAAGCGGCTAAAGTTCTGAACTCGACGCTGGACCTGGATAAACTCCTCGGTGTCATACTGGAGACCGCCCTGGGACTCGTGGACGGTGACCGGGGGACGGTCTATCTCCTGGACGAAGAGACGAAGGAACTCTGGTCACTCGTGCTCAAGGGGGGGGAGAGGATAGAGATCAGGATGCCCACGGGGAGCGGCATCGCCGGTTACGTGGCGGCAACGGGCGACACACTGAACATACGCGACGCGTATTTCGACCCCCGCTTCAACCCGGACTTCGACAAGGTCACCGGGTACCGGACCAGATCCATACTGTGTATGCCGATGAAGAACAGGGGCGGGACGATTGTGGGGGTGTTTCAGATACTCAACAAGCGCTCCGGCACGTTCACCGCCGACGACGAGAGCGTCCTTGATGCGCTCTCAGTACACGCGGCAATCGCCGTCGAAAACGCACGGCTGCACGAACAGGAACGGCAGAAGATCGCGATGGAGAAGGACCTCCAGGCCGCCCGTGAAGTGCAGATGACACTCATCCCGAAACGGGTTCCGGAGGTGTCGGGATACAGGTTCGCCGCCGTCACGATCCCGGCGCGCGAGGTCGGTGGCGACCTGTACGATTTCACGGCGAAGGAACCGGGACAGCTCGCCGTCTGCCTCGGCGACGTCTCCGGGAAAGGACTTGCCGCTTCCCTGCTGATGGCAAACGTCCAGGCGACACTGCGCGACCAGGCGTTCACGGCCGCCCCCGCGTCGGAGTGCGTCCGACGCTCAAACATGCTCCTCTTCCAGAACACGGGAAACGAGAAATTCGTGACCCTCTTCTATGCACTGCTCGACCCGGCCAACGGGTCGCTGACCTGCTGCAACGCGGGACACGAACAGCCCTTCCTTATCCGTTCGGGGGGGGAGATCAGCCGCCTGACCGCCGGGGGGACCGTCCTCGGAATCATGGAAGACTTTCCGTATGCACAGGAGACCGTCACGATGGAGCCCGGGGACGTTGTGCTCATATTCTCCGACGGGGTCTCGGAGGCGATGAACGCTTCGGGAGAACAGCTCGGTGAAGGCCAGATCCAGGCGGTACTGAAGGAACACCACAGGGGTGACCCGGAGGAATTGAAGGAGGCGCTCATCGCGGCCGTCCGCGCACACGCCGCGGGGGCACCTCAGGCGGACGACATCACGATCGTCGTGGTGAAGCGGACAGCGTGAGAGCGTGATCCTCACGCCCCGGGGCGGCGTGATCCTCACGCCCCAGGGCGGCGTGATCCGACTGCCTCGGCAACCCACCAGGTCTTGAGCTTCCCCACCGCAGGATTGGATGTGAAGTTGAAATCCTCGCACTCCCGTACCGTGAACGCCGCCTCGGCGAGCAGGCCGGACACCTCATCAGTCGTGTAGAACCTCTCCCTCACCGTTTCGCTCAGCCGGACGATCCCGCCGTCCCTGTTGACGTTGAGCGTGACGTGGCATATCGCGGACCGCGCGGCACGGTCATACGAATTATCGAGCACGATCGAGAAATCCCGCTCGTGAAACGTCTCCGACCTCGTCCAGAGCGTCGTGAAGCAGCGCTCGGTGCTGGTATCGAAGATGAACCAGCCTCCGGGAACCACCGATTCGCGGACACGGCGGAACGCCACGCCGAGATCGCCGGTCGTCATGAGGTGGTTGAGACTGTCAAAAAAGGAAGTCGCCAGATGCACAGGGCGGGGGATCGCCAGCTCGCGCATATCCTGCCGGAAAAAGGCGACGGGGAGCGACGAGCCCGCGAGCTTTCCTGACGCCTCTGCGAGCATCCCCTCAGAGGCATCAACCCCGAAGACCTCCCACCCCCGGCGCGCCATCATCAGGGCGAGGGTCCCGGTGCCGCAGGCGACGTCCACCATCGTCCTGCCGCTGATCCTGTGCGATCGGATTGAGGAGATCAGCCTGGGGAAGATCAGGGAGCTGAAATCCTTCCCGTAGCTCTTTTGCCACCGGTCATAGTAAGGGGAGAGATTCAGGTACCCGGTGTCCATGGCGGGGAGAGTTACCGTACGGGCACCGCGCGGGGCCCCCTGGCGGGGGCGCCCGATTTCATCATGGTGATGAAATCAGCGAAGAGGTAATCGCTGTCATGCGGACCCGGGGAGGCCTCCGGGTGGTACTGGACCGAGAAGATCGGGAGCTCCCTGTGACGGAATCCCTCGTTCGTCTGATCGTAGAGGTTGACGTGCGTGATTTCCAGTTTTGACATATCGAGCGACTCAGGATCGACTGCGAATCCGTGGTTCTGCGATGTAATCTCAATCTTTCCGGTGAGAAGGTTCTTGACGGGATGGTTCGCCCCGCGGTGACCGAACTTCAACTTGTACGTTTTCCCCCCGAGGGCAAGTGCCAGGAGCTGGTGCCCGAGGCAGATGCCGAACACCGGGAGTTTTCCCACCAGTGCGTTGATATTCCTGATTGCCACACCCACAGCCGACGGGTCACCGGGCCCATTCGAGAGGAAAACCCCATCGGGTTTCATCGCCAGCACATCGCCGGCAGGCAGAGCCGCAGGAACCACCGTCACGACACACCCGTACCGGACGAGCCGCCGGAGTATGTTCCGTTTGATACCATAGTCATAGGCAACGACTTTGAAGCGCCGTCCCATCTCCCCTCCGGGGGAGGAGTGGCCGAGGGCGAAAGGCGTGGTATCCGTGCCGTCCCAGGAATAGGGCCTCTCACAGGTCACCTTCGTGGCCAGATCCAGTCCGTTCATCGGGGGAGACGACTCTGCCTTCGCCCTGAGGCTTGAATCATCCATGTCGATCGTCGAAATGACACCCCGGAGCGATCCGTCAGTGCGGAGCATTCTCGTGAGCATCCGCGTATCCAGCCCTTCTATCGCCATCACGTTGTGCTCCCTGAGCCAGGAAGAGAGGCTCCTCTGCGCGCGGAAGTTGCTGAATATCCCTGAGGATTCCCGGACGACAACACCGCTCACCTGGGGGCGGGCAGATTCCAGGTCATCTGCATTGATACCGTAATTCCCTATAAGAGGATAGGTCAGTGTCACAATTTGCCCGCAATAGGAAGGGTCCGTGAATATCTCCTGGTATCCGGTGATACTCGTGTTAAAGACGACCTCTCCTGTCACTTCGCCGGGAGCACCAAATGCTTCCGCCGTGAACAGCGTCCCGTTTTCAAGTGCGAGCTTTGCTTTCAAGCCGAGCCATGGAAGCGAATGTGATTAAAAATTCAACTGGGAGCCGGAATGTGTGGATCGAACAGGTCTAACTCACCGGATGATATACATTTACACGAAACAGCTCATGTTTGGATTTAGCAACGAGTGCATGTGGATAGCTATGTGGACAATTCTGTGGATATCAGTAGCCGATCGCAAACCCTTCCTCCCTTGGATCTGCCCCACCGAGAAACCAGCCTCCTTCCGAGTCGATCATAAGGGCGTGGGCCCGGGCTGTGACATCGACCTCCTGGAGAACGTAACCCATGCTCCCGAGGTTCCTCACCACGTCGGAGGCAAGTCCCCGCTTTTCGTACAGGAGCGTGTCGGGGATCCACTGGTGATGGACACGGGGTGCATCGACCGCCTCCTGGACTGACATGCCGAAGTCGATCACATTGGCAACGATCTGCGCGACTGATGTCGGGATCCGGCTCCCTCCCCTCGCCCCCAGGACGAGGAACGGGCGGTTGTCCTTCACGACGATTGTCGGGGCCATGGAGCTGAGCATCCGCTTCCGGGGCTCAATCCCATTGCGAACCCCGCCGACAAGCGAGAACATGTTCAGGGCCCCCGGCTTCACCGTAAAATCGTCCATTTCATTGTTGAGGAAGAACCCGGCGCCATCCACGACCGCCTTGCATCCAAATAGCCCGTTGAGTGTGTATGTGACGCTCACGACGTTTCCCAACCTGTCCACCACGCAATAGTGAGTCGTCTGGTGATCGGCGCCCGAGGGATCCCCGCTGCCGATGCCGGCGCTCCGGAGGGCGTGCATGCTGTCGAAATCCGCAAGCCGCCCGGCGGCATACTGCTTGGAAATCAGCCCGGCGACAGGGACCTGGACGAAATCGGGGTCCCCGAGGAATGCCCCCCTGTCGGCGAAGGCACGCTGGCATGAGGCCGCGAGCGCGTGGACAGAACTCGAGGAGTTCCAGCCCATGCGGCGGAGATCGAACCTCTCGATTGAATTCAGTATCTGGAGGAGCAGAACACCGCCCGATGAGGGGGGAGGAGCGGTAATAACATCATACCCCCGATAGGACCCGAGAAGCGGATCCCGTTCGACGGAGCCGTAGTCACGGAGGTCATCAGCAGTGATAATCCCCCCGTCCTTCTTCATTTCCGCCGCAATCCTGGCCGCCACGTCTCCGGCATAGAATCCATCCGGCCCCCGCTCCATTATTGCGCGGAGAGTGGATGCCAGGTCCGGCTGCCTGAGCGTGTCTCCCCACCTGTACGGTTTCCCGTTGCGCGTGAACGCCTTCATTGTGGAGGGGAACAGAGCGAAGCGGGGGATCTCCTCCTCGAGAGTGCGGGCAAGGTGGTCATTGACACGGAATCCCAGATCCGCCAGTTCGAGAGCGGGGCGGATCACATCCACCTTTCCGAGGGACCCGTATTCATTCAAAGCGGTCAGGAGCCCGTCCACGGTCCCCGGCACTCCCGCTGCAAGCGGGCCGATCAGGCTCTTTTCCCTGACGGGCCTCCCTGCAGCGTCCAGATACATATCGCGCGTCGCGGCGGCCGGGGCTTTCTCCCGGAAATCGATCATAGTCGATTCCCCCCCCGCCATGCGGATGAGCATGAAACCCCCGCCGCCGAGATTCCCGGCTTCGGGGTACGTCACCGCAAGCACAAAACCGACCGCCACGGCGGCGTCGACAGCGTTCCCTCCACGGCGGAGGATCTCCACACCCGCAGAGGAGGCAAGAGAATCGGCCGAGACCACCATCCCGTTCCTCGCTCTCACCGGAGAGCGTGAGGCAGCCGGGAGCTGCGATTGAGCACAGAGAAGAGCGACGGCCGCAGCGAAAAGGAGCGTCCTAGAAGGGGAGGTCTTCGTTGGAGGCTCCCCCGGCGGCAGGTTCGGAAGCGGAAGGAGCGGCGGGGCTCTCCTGCGGGGCGCCGGCGCTCTTACCGTCAAGCATGATCATGCTGTCAGCGACAATCTCGGTCATGTATTTCTTCACGCCCGTGTTCTTGTCATCGTAACTCCGGGTTTGAATCCTCCCTTCGATATAGACCTTCTTTCCCTTCTTCAGCCATTCCCCGCATATCTCCGCGAGCTTCCGCCATGCCACGATGTTATGCCACTCCGTCCGTTCCTGCAGGTTCCCCTCCTGATCCTTCCATGATTCGTTCGTTGCAATCGTAAATGTCGCGACAGGGACGCCGCTCGACGTGAATCGGAGTTCGGGGTCTTTCCCCAGATTCCCGATCAGCATCACTTTGTTCAGACTCTTTGCCATGACGTTGAATCCTCCAGCATGTAGTATATATACTAGTGAGAAATGGCTGTTCTTTCAATGACGATGTGACATTAATATATGAATTACTTTCAGCAGATGCATTTCAACGCCGGAATTTGTAGATTGAGTTTTCCACATCCTGTTCGTACACACTTGAAGCCGCAGAAATCCTCCCGGACTCGCCGTAGAAAGGACATGGGGCGCCGTGTTGCAGAGGACACCGCGCCGACGCTTTCCCCCGCACGAAAGCGAGCTTTCTATGCCGTCATCATCGCGTTCCCATTCATCCTCCTCGGGACTGCGGAACTCGTCCTGCGGCTGATGCACTATGGCCCCGATCTCTCTCTTTTCACGACGACGGAAATCCACGGCACAACGTTTCATGTCCTTAACCATGAAGTGAAGGCCCGCTACTTCTCCGGGATCCATTTCAGTCCGACCACGGCCCTTGACTACTTCCAGGTCCCCAAACCGCCCGGGACATTCCGGATCTTCACCCTTGGCGGATCCACTGCCGTCGGGTATCCCTATAACAACAATGCGTCCTTCTCGTCATTCCTCCGGGACCGGCTGCGCAGGATCTTTCCCGAACGAACAATCGAGGTCATCAACCTTGGAATGACGGCGACCAACAGCTTCACGGTCCTCGATCTTGCCAGGGAGCTCCCCGGATATCAACCCGATCTTCTTCTCGTCTACGACGGGCACAACGAGTTTTATGGCGGGCTCGGCGTGAATTCCCGCGGCCTCCTGAGCGGCTCGCGGGGGATGACCATGCTCTACCTTCAAATGCTTCACAGCCGTCTTTTCGTCCTCCTGCGCGACACGTACGATTGGCTCCGTTCGATTATCGCCGGGCGAGGGGATAGTTCTGCGAGGGACGTCTCCATTGAAGTGATCGCCACGGACCAGCGCGTTCCGTACGGGAGTCCGGTCTACCGGGAAGCAGAGCTGACGTTCAAAGAAAACCTCGCCGATCTGCAGTCGCTCTGCCGAGAACACAGCATACCCCTCCTCCTCTCTTCCCAGGTATCGAACCTCCGGGGGCAACCCCCCTTCGCTTCCGGGGAGTCTCATTCCTTGTCCACCGGGGCCAAGAGCGAATTCACCGTTCACCAGCGCGCCGGGAAAGCATCCTGGGAGGGGCACCGATGGGACACCGCCCTCGCCCAGTACCGCACGGCCTCTGCACTGGATTCTCTCCACGCCGGAGTACATTTCGCAATTGCACGCTGCCTCGATGTGCTCGGGCGGCATGCCGAGGCACACGGGGAATACATCAAAGCGCGGGACTACGACGAGCTCCGCTTTCGCACAAGCAGCGACTTCAACGATCTCATAAGAGAAAGTGAGGACGGCACGACTGTCGGGACGGTCGACATCGAAAAGCTCTTCAGTGCATATTCCCCTGATTCACTCATCGGCAATGAGCTCATACTCGATCACGTGCACCCAAATTCGTTCGGATACTTCCTCATGGCAAAAGGTTACGCCGCAGCGATGCGGAGCCGTGGCATCCTCACATCTGCCGACCTCTGGGAAAGGCGAGACACGATCAATGACAGAGTCCTCTGGGACCAGCGTCCCGTCACAGAGCTGGATGAGCGGATCGCAATTCAACGAACAGCACTCCTGACCTCCGGATGGCCATTTTCAGAACCGTCATTCAGCGTCCCACGCGTCCCCCCGAGGGACACGCTGGAACAGTTCGCACGGCGCGTCACTGAGGGGAGATGGGGTGCGGGTGACGCACACTGGGCGGCCGCTGCGTTGTATGAGAAAATCGGCGACAGCCGGAAGCTCGACGCCGAGCTCCGCGCATTGATTTCCCTGGATCCCACAAAGGTCGAGCCGTACATCACTCTCGGGAAACTCTTCGTCGCGCAGAATCGACTCGGAGAAGCGCGCACACTTCTGGAGAGGGCGATTCAGGTTGACCCCACACCCGACGCCTTTCGCCTCCTTGGTGATATCGCGCTCAGGACCGGGGATCCCGTCCACGCCGTCACGTGGTTTCAAAAGGCGCTTGGCGTCCCACGCTCTCCCGACGATGCGGCAGAGGACGGCTATCGTCTTGCGGTTGCCTACATGGAAGATCACCAGCCGGATAAGGCAGAGGTCGAACTTCGCCAGGTTCTGTCAATCCGACCTTCGCACAATGAGTCGATCCTGCTTCTGGACAAGATCCGGCGGCAGAAACTGACCCGGAGATAGTTCCCGATCGCAGCGACGAAGGGCTTACCGCATGTCAGGATAGGCACATAGTGCATCCGATCGCTAGTGAGACTCTGGATTCGTCTCACGATCGGAGCGCCGCCCGGGGTCGGGCACGCGCAGAATTTCCTCTCCGGTGAATATGTACAGTGCTCCGGAGGAGACGACAAGGGCACGGATGCCCGCTCCGGCGGGGGCAAGTGTGCTGATAGGAATTGCTCCCGCAGGACGTTCATCTGCATCAAACAGGAGGATAGTCGTGCTGTCGACGACGGCGACAACGGTATTGTCTGCGAACAGTGCCGTGGGGCGCCTGAAGAGCCCGGGCATGAGGTCCCGCACGTAGTTTCCGAACGCATCAAACACCGCCACTCGTTCTCCGTCAAGGACATACACTGCATCTTTCGGGCCCACGGCCACGGACGTCGGCGTCGCCAGATGTCCTCTTCCCCCTCCGATCCCGCCGAATGTCCGCTCAACCGTACTGAACCTGTCCACTTTGACGATCCGGCTATTTTCCGTGTCGCAAATGAACAGTTCGCCGAGCCGCGAAAGAGCGACACCGGATGGATAGCCGAAACGATCGTCGGGATTGTCGCTCTCTCGCGTCGAGAACGACGACACAAAATTCAGCGAGCGGTCAAACCTCTCTATCCGGTGGTTGCCGTAGTCGGCGACGAAGACGTCTATGCCGTTCCGGGCCCAGACGCCCGAAGGCCTGTCAAACTGCCCGTCACTCCAGCCGGGCCCGCCGACATCGCGCTGGAGCAGACCCGATTTGTCGTACAGACAGAGGGTGTTCTTCCCGGCATCGAGCACATACAGGTTTCCGTACAGGTCGGCATCAAATGCCGTGCCGGACACCGGCAATGGCTGCGGAAGAGCCGGCCGGGCGGAGAGGACCAATACGCTGAGAACCGTGACACAAACGCGGACCGGACGGCGCATGGCAGTGGCTCCAGTGTGTATACTCAGTATGACACCAGATTTGCGAGCAGGCGGCACGCCCCAGGGTGGACAATCTGTAACTGGGGGAGCAGATCGAGTGCCACGGCAGTCAGCGTCCCCGTCCCGATCTTCACGGATGTGATGAGCGGCGCACCGGTCAGTTCGTCCCGAAGATGGACCACCTGATCCGCCTCACGAGACGCCACGACCGGGGACTGCGCCCGTGAGATGATCCAGCCGCGCCAGTCCGCTCCGGAGATCGGATTGGGATGCGAGAGGATGCCGCTCGTGCTGTCAGCGATCACGGGCGCCCCGGGAGCCATCACGCACGTCATGGCGAAGCCCGCAATCTCCGTCAGGGGGTTTCCCGGAGCGGCACGAGGATGCTGACGCAGCATCACGCAATGCCCTCCGGCACGCACCCACTTCCCGATCGCCGCCGCGGTCCGTGCCCCGTCGGGGCGGAGCACACATGCGTCTCTGTCGATGAGGATCGTGCGGATCTTCGTCACCGAAGTGTCGCGGAACGAACCATCGAGCAGGCGGCAGGGGATGTGGAGCCGCCGCAGCGCCTCCTCCAGAGGACTGTCAAGGAGGCCTGTGAGCAGCCCGACGGGGCGGGATGTGTCGGCAAGCGCCTGGAACTTGCGGGCGGTAAAGACCCCCACAGGCTTCCCTTTCCCTATCCGGAGAGCCACCGGGTGGTCACCGTCCGGCACGCTGTCCCTCCAGGCGAGTGGGAGCGTGTCACGACTGGCGATGCCGCTTCGCCTGAGAACCACCGGGAGACGCGTTTCCAACGCGACAGAATCTCCGACCGAGATCGAGCCCCTGTATGGATCACGGGAGACGTTCTGAAGGTGAACGATGAGGCGCTCACCCCGGGTGACCCGGACGAAGGGGGTGAGAATCTCGGCTGACTGCACCGGAGAGACGCCGACGACCATCTCCCTGCGACAGGCGAAATTTCTGAGCGGGTCCGGGTCCTTGTGCGCTATGACGAAAGGAATTCTGGTGTTGAGCGTGAACTTGTCGGAGCCGTTCGTCGAGACCGGCCTGTTGAATTCCATGATCTCCGGAGTGACGATATCGAACGTGTCCGGAAGCGAAAACGAAAACCGGAACCCTTCGCCCCGGTTGATCAACCAGGTGCTGTCGATCGCCAGGGGGAATATGATCTCCGAACGCCCCTTTACGGGGAATTTCCGGTCCTTCGGAAACCGGAGCGTGAACAACTGTCTTCGGGCGATCAGCGTGTCACTGACAGCAAACCTGACATCAATACCAAGGACTGTACAGCGGAGATCCTCCAGTTTTTCTTTCCATGAGAGGAGGAGGCGTTTCTCGAGGCTCCCGAGCGAAGCTTTCCTTGTCGTTATGCTGTTTTCGACCCGCGCGATCGCCCTGGAGATGGATTGGAGAGCCGTTTCATCCTGCCCCTTTGCAGCATCCGAGGCTGCCTGCCGCACATCCGAGGCGGCATCATTCAGAGTCACGGGGATGACGGGTAACCCCTCAATTAGACCATGCGGCAGGCCCCGCGAGGCCCCGTCCCTCCCTGCAAGTGACCTGTAGGTTCCCTTCCGGCCGGCGTTCCATTCACTGAACTGATAGCGGAGTGAGCGGTATCCCTGGGCCGCCTCCCGGGCGATCCTCCGGTACGATTTCTTCCAGAGGGGGTGGATTCCGTCAACTGCGGCCGCGAGACCTGAGCCCGGTGAGGGGGCTTCCTCGAGAATCCGGGAGACCGTCCATGCGCCGGGTCCCGACGGCACGGGTCGCGCCGAGACGCCTGAGGCGCCCATCAGGATCTCACGTATCAGGGCCGACCGGACAGTGTCTCCCCCCTCTGCACGAACATCAGAGGCCAGCAGAATCGCATCGGGGCGGTACATGCGGATCGCCAGGACGAACCTCTCCATGAGGGAGTCACGGTTCCAGAGTTGTTCCAGGCTCCCCTTCTGACTGACAAATCCATAATCCGGGAACCCCAGAAAGAACGCCTCACCACCCACCCCCCTTATGACACTCTCCGCTTCAACCTTCCTGCGTGCGGCAACCCGGAGGGGAAGGTCCCCGTCGATATCGCTCGGCGTTGCGCCGCCGTCCGTCACGTACACGCTCACGACACGCGCCCCGGAGCCCATCCGGAGAGCTGTGAGCGTCGGGAGATCCTCTTCCCCCGGTTCGGCGGCGATGGACATGACGACAGCGGGACTTCCGAGGTCGAGTATCGCCTGGTGCCTGGCGCCGGGTCCCGCGGCGCTCAGGTACGGGGAGTCCCCGGCAAGCCCGGTTGCGGGAAAGGAGAGCAAGGCGAGAATCCAGAGCCGGAAAAAGAGACGGGGGGGGAAGAATGCGATGCGCACGATACGCCTTTCCACGAATAAAAAGGGAAGCCCCGCAGTGTGCGGGGCTTCCCGGATGACATGAAACAAAGGCACCAGATCAGAAGCCCAGACGGAGCGTAAACACGTTGTTGCCGCTGAAGTATTTCACGTGCTGGTACGCGTAGTCGACCGAAAGATCGAGGTCGCCGACCGGATAGTGGATCCCAGCACCGAGCGTATAGTCAAACGGGTAGCTGTTCTGTCCCGCGATGTCCTTGACCGACTGCGGCTCAAACGTGTACCCGCCCCGGACGAACAGGAGATCGTTGAACGCATACTCCGCCCCGAGGTTGTATTCATCGTCCTGGTAGTTGTTGTTCCGGAACACGCCCCCGATGCTCAGCCCGTTCTTCTCGTCGAACTTGCGCGCGTACCCGATCCCTATTTCAATGCACGAGGGAAGGTCCGCGGCGGCAGCCTGGATCGCGTACTGCTGCGTCCCGCGCAGCCCGCTCGACGCAGCGGCCGGATACAGGAGGTTCGATCCGTTGAACTGGAGGCCGGCGCCGATGTTCTTCACCGCGATCCCCAGGTTGAGCCCCTGGAGGCCGAGGTTCTGGTACTGGATGCCGAAGTTCAGAGCGACAGTGCTCGCGCTCAGTTCCAGGATCCGCTCCGACACCAGGTTTGCCGTCACGCCGATTGCAATCCGGTCTGTGAGCGCCTTTGAATATGTCACACCCATGGTGATGTACACCGGCGAATACTGCTCCCCGGTTCCATCAGGGAACGACGTCGTCGTCACCGGGATGCTGCCGAAGTTCACCGATTTGATCGAGAACCCGAGCGTGCCGAAATCGCCGGCCTTCACGCCGACCGCGCCGTAGATGATGCCGATGTCCGCAATGTAGTTCATGCTGGACAACATGGCATCCACGGAGCTGGTCATGCGTCCCAGCCCAGCCGGGTTCCAGTAGATCGCTTCTGCACCGGTCGCAAACACCATGCTCGATCCCCCCATGGCGATCGAACGAGCGCCCACGGGGATCAGCAATTCCTGCGCGCCGGCGGTCCCGATGCGGTCCTTGTTGGCAGCGGTCGCAAAAGATGCGATGCAGGCCAGCAGTACCAGGCAGACCGCCGTCCGCGTAACTTTGT
This sequence comes from Ignavibacteriota bacterium, assembly GCA_003154425.1. Classification (GTDB taxonomy): domain Bacteria; phylum Bacteroidota; class Ignavibacteria; order UBA10030; family UBA6906; genus Fen-1273. Next base: position 11,088 of record PMDK01000212.1, on the reverse strand, counting down.
TATTCATGGAAAAGCTCCTTTCGTTTACCGTATGCTCGTTGCAGTTCTTTCCAGCCCTGTGCGCACCGCGAGGTGCGCACAGGACGGACGCGGAATCGTTACCAGCGGTCAAGATACTGCTGCTCGGGAATGACACCCAGTTTCAGTGTCTTGGTCCCCAGGTCGTGCATGTCGATGTAGACGATGTACATCCCTGCGGCGACCGGGAATCCCTTTTCATTGTTCAGATCCCACTGGATGAACTGGGACGGATCGTTCTTGATGATCGTCCGGACCAGCGTGCCGGAGAGCGTGAATACACGGATCGTCGCCGACGCGGGGAGGTGGGTGAACGTCACGAACCTCGCGTACTTGTTCACCTCCAGCGGGTTGAACCCGAGATACGGGTTCGGGAACACGTTGGCCTTCGTCACGTCCAGCTTCGCCGCCGCGGCATCCGCGATGATTGACTTTGTGGCCGTCCAGCTGAACGTGTGCGCGGAGCCGTTGACGTGGTTCGTGAGGATCATGAACTGATCCCCCGCGGCATACGCATCCGCCGTACGGTCAGGCAACCCGGCCCACATCATCGGCGTTTCCACGCTCAAAATGTCCACCATCATTGCCGGGTTCGGCGTGGTGACATCATACGGCGTGTTGAATATAAAGAACCACTCACGCTGCGTGAGCGCATTGTCCACGCCGGCCATGCTCGATGAAGGCGGCCACCACTTACCGTCGAGGAAACCGCCGGTGGCGTTATTCTCGAGATGTCCCACGTTAAGCCTCACCGGCGGGACCGCATCCACATTCCAGGCCGAGAAGGGGACGCTGTAGTTGTAATCCTGATACGCGTACCCCGCAACCTTGTTCGGGATCAGCGCCGACCAGGTGGGATGCGTGGCAAACGTCGAATTATCGTTTGCATGGCGGACGTACCTGTATCCCCGGGAGAAATTGGCGTCCGTCGGCGTCGCAGTCACATTCCATGTGCTGTCGGTCGCTGCAAACTTGATGAGCACATTTGTGAGCTTGTCGTACGTCACACCTCCCGAATACCAGTGGTCGTACGCATTCCCGATAGCGCCGTTGTAAAGGCCGCCGCGCGTGAACCCCTCGAGATGGAAGGAGTTCGCAGCATCCGAGCCCGACGGAGTCCACTTGCGGGTTCCTGACGGTATGTACCATCCCCATTTTGAGGTGTCACCGGGGTTGAGATACTGGTCACCCGTCTTCATGCCGGGAGGCGGACCCATGACCCGTACCTGCATGCCGTCGACGATCGGGTAGTTTCCGTCACCCGTCTGGTTCGTCTGCCCGGTGAGCAGGACGCTGCTCTTTGTCACGTCGGTGACGTTCCATGTGGTGTTCCCGCCGGCGTCAGTCGCAAACGTGACCTTGTAGCCGTCCCCGTTCAGTTTCGAAGGATCGACAACGACCGCTACGACGCTCCCGTCGGAAGCCCCGGAACCGGCGGCTGTCGTGAGCACCCCGTTTATCCCATCCCCCACCTTCTTGCTGTACCGCGTCCCGGGATTCGGAGAATGCGGGACGATCGTCAAGACGCTGGCGGAAGACTCGAGGCTGTGCGTCCCCGCTGCGGCGGGGGGGTTCGCGTTGTAGCTGTATGCAGTGACGCCGAAATAGTACGGCGTTCCGTTGACAAGGGGAAGGCCCGTCACTTTGCTGGCTTTGAAGTCCATCGTGTGGATGATGCCGTTGTCTGTCCCCATCTGCAGAACCTGTATCAGGTTCAGTCCGGTCGCCGGATCAAATGCGGTGTCCGGGATCACCTTGACGCCGTCGTTGAGATCAAACGTCCCCAGGAGTATTCCATTCTGGTTGGACGGGCCGGGGAATTCATAGATGTTGTAGCCTTCAAACGTGAATCCCTGGCTCACACCCCCTTCGGTCTTCGAGACCGTGACGAGATCGCCCCAGTTCAGGACGATTTCACCGTCGAGCGCCGCGACATTCACGACCGGCGCCGGAGGAGGAGACGGCAGGGCGAAGAGGCTGTTATACGCCGACTGTGCCTTGTCATCCATCGTCTTGAGGACACCGATGCTGGAGAGATAGTCCGCTCCGAGGCCGCCGATAAGCGCGACAACGAGCTCCTGCGTATCACCCGCGGCCATCGTGAAGGGACCTGTCACCAGGCACATCCTGCGGTCCTGAGGCGTGAGCCCCGCCATGCCGTCGCACCAGCCCTTCTGCGTTGTCGGATCGCCGTAGAGACAGAATTTAGTCGGCAGGGTGGTCGTCGGATCGATAAACGGCGAACCGGATCCCGCGATCGTCCCCTTCATCAGACGATACCACTGTATGTCGCCTCCGATACCCTGCGCAGGATCTGCGTATTGTGTAAAGCCCTGCGAGAAGAAGTCGAATGTGGACATGGGGAGATTCTTGTACCCTCCCCTTTTCTGCAGCTGGAACACGGCGGTGTCAGTCGGGGCGCCAGCGATAATAGGGCCCTGGAAGAAATCGAATCCGACCGCCGGGATTGCTGTCCCGTACGTTGCATCGCTGGCCTTGCCGTTGTAGACATAGCCGAGGCTCCGCGTTGTGTCGCACCCCACGTAGTCGTCACCCCCGTCCCCCAGATCGGGATCGGACCACTGTACGAGGAACATCGTGTCGATCTTCGCACCGCTCTTGTTGATGATCAGGGAGCTTGCGAATATCGTCTGGCCCAGCGCCCCTTTGCGTTTGTATCCCCAGATGGTGCGCCTCATTTCGAGACCTATCACAGGCGATCCCGCCAGAGCCGCCGTGCGCACCGCGTTGCAGTCATTCGACACGTACCAGAGTGTCTGGTCCGAGCCGGGCTGCCCCGGGATGTCGCGCGTTGGATCGTAAGGAAGTTTCGCTTTCGCGGCGTTCGTGTCTCCGTAGGTAAACGGGGCACCCAGTGCCGCAGGCCACTGGTTCCAGTCGTTGATATACTGGTTATATATGTCCTGCGCCGAGAAGCTCTCGTAGCGGCCGATATACGCCACCTCTTCCGATGCGAGCTTCGCAGAGACCTGGTCGAACGTGGTACTCGGCCCGATGTCCGGACGGACCCTGTAGATCCTGTTCGCCGGGTTTGTCGGGTCATCTCCCACCGGGTCCGTCGTGGCAGTCCCGTACTTCACTATGGGTCCCGCAGTAAGGCCGTGTTTGTAGACCGAACCGCCGACCTTGGCCTGGGGGATGACGTTCCCATGCGAGTCCGTCGTCGAGTAGCCCTTGTGATACCCTCCCCAGACGACGCCGTCTTCGTATATCGCCGTCTTGCCTGTCCCTTTGTAAAATTCGAACCCTTCAGCGTTCGTGCTGAACTTGTTGAAGGATCCGTCGCCGTTGTTGCTGTAGTAGTTGAAGACGTTATTGATAAGGAACGGCCGGTAGAGATCGTCACCGCTCGCCTTGGCCACCCCCTGCGCCTTGTCCTTTTCGGACAATCCCGCAAATGCCAGGGGGACGCTCAGCATCAGAAGAACGAACAGTCCGAACACCGGCTTTCTCATGCTCCGTGTAGGATTCATGTGCTAAACCTCCTGCTGGTTAATAGTCCAATTTCACGCCGAAACGGATCTGCCGCGGCGGTCCGAAATTGCCGGAGTTCCTGCCGAGTGCGACCGCGTTATAGAATGCAACGTACTGGGGACCGTTCTGGAGTGCGTCGTTGTGCCCTTCTGCAGTCGAGAACCAGCCGTCGTCTTTCGCATCGCCGGTCCGTGCAAACGCATTGACCGGGTTATCCGTGCCGAGGAGGTTGATCACGTAGATGTAGATGTCGAGGTCCATCGGTCCGACGGACACGGTCTTGTCGATGCGACCGTCAACCTGGAAGAACCATGGGGTCGTCGATGAGCCGATCGGCTCCACAGGAATGCGGAAGCGCGGATCTGTCGGCTGAGCTCCACCGCTGATGCGCTGCTGTTCGATCAGGCGCGTGAAGTTATGTCCGCTGTTGAACGAAAGCAGGAGGTTCATACCGAGCTGCTGGAGGATCGGTCCTCCATCTCCCTTGGCGAACCGGTAGTCAAAGAGGACGCTGCCCCGGTTCGCCTCGTTGAAGTCCGCGGGGAACGTGTAGTGGGGCGTCGCGATTATCGAACCGGCGGACCAGAGACCGGCGGTGCTGGCAGTGTTCGAGCCGGTGGCGCGAACGTCCTGGAACGAGTAGTTGACCTGGGCTGCGATCCGGTTCACGCGGCGGAGGGTGAACTTCAGCTCGACCCCCTTCGACGTCGCGAAGTCGGCGTTCACGAGCGCGCCGTAGGCCTGTCCCTGAGATCCGGGGGCAGGAGTAACGTTCACCCACGTCACCTGGTCCTGTATGTCCTTGTAGAACGCGGTCACGTCGAACGACGCGAAGTCGCTCACCTGCTGTGAGAACCCCGTCTCGTACTGGGTCGTGCGTGTGGGCTTCAGGCCCCATCCCCACGTTCCCGTGACGTAGAACCCGCCCTTGATAATACTGGAAAACTGTGCTGCCGAGACATAGGAGTCTCGCAGCTCTGTCTGCTGCACGAACTTCCCGAATTGTGCGTGGAACACCGTCCGATCCGTCACCGGGAACGAGAAACCGATGCGCGGGCTGATCTGCGATGTCTTCTCTGTCGGCACGATCTGCGAAGCGAGGAGCAGATCGTTGGCGTCAAACAGGAGGTTGCTCGGATTGGCAACGTCCTTGCTGTCCGGGTTGATGTAGTCATACCGGACTCCGAGGTTCAGTATGATATCCGACAGCTCGATCTTGTCCTGGACGTATGCGGCCGCAAATACAGGCTTCCGCGGCCCGAGATACCAGAGGGAACCGTTCTTGATCACATCGTTTTCGATCGCGTTGCCGTACACATCATAACCGTAGCTGTTCGTCCCGATCCCCTGTTTCATGAGGGCCAGTTCCTGGAGCACCGGATCCGGGTTCTGCTGCTGGATCTTGTACCAGCCGAACACGCCGTTCGGGTTGTACTCGCGGATCTTGTACTGCGTGTATTCGCCCCCGAACTTGATTTCGTGTTGCTTCAGCTGCGCGGTGAGGTCCGCGCGGCCTCCGAAGGAGCGCTGGCTCCTATGCTCGTAGCCCGAGAGCTCCGTGCCGGGCTCGTTGACGGTGAATGCACCACCCCAGAGCTGCCATGCCGGCCAGTTGAGTGAAGGACCCTGGAGCAGGTACCCGAGCTTCGCGTTCGCGGCCGGATCGCCGTACGCGAATACGTTTCCCTGAAGCTGGGGGTCCTGCGTGATGAGTGTGTTGGAATAGTAGTTGAAGCTCGCCTCATAGAATATCGTCGGCGAGAGGACATGCGAGAAGCGGGCGTTCAGGAACCCGTTCCGGGTGATGTTTTGCCCGAGACGGCTCTCGTTCAGGATGTTCGCATAGCCCGTCGTGTTCTGATTCTTGTCGTACGCGTAGGAACCGGAGACGCGGAGCTGAACCGGCGAGAGGTCAAGAAGCGCCGTTCCGCTCATCACCCAGGTGTTATCTCCGCCCCCCTGTGCATTTCCCGACGGAAGGACAAGGCCGATCGTGTCCGCCTGAGCGACGCTCGGGTGGTACTGGCTCTTGACCACCGCAGTCTGGATAGCATTCGCGCCGCTGAAATTCCAGCCGGTGCGCCATCCACCGAGGTTGTTCTCGACTGTCGGGTCGCGGTAGAACGTATTCTGTACGCTGCCGAAGAGGCGCAGCTTATTGCCGAATCCGGGAACCGGGCCGCCCAGCGTACCGGTGAAGTCCGAGTATCCGTACGAATTCCCTCCGAGTGCGCTCTTATTGAATGCAACGTAGCGATCGGATTCGGCGATCAGGGATGCATTCCAGCGATCGGCGCCTCCAGTGCGGAGCTGCGTCTGGACGATCCCGGCGTTGGCCCCGCCGTACTCGGCGTTGAACCCGCCCGCCTGAACCTGGATCTGCTCGACCGCTTCGGCGGTGACAGTCACCGCACGCCCGCCGAACATGATATCGTTGACTCCGACTCCTTCAATACGATAGCCGACCTCGTCGGGACGACCGCCGCGTATGTAAATGGTGTTCCCCACCGAAACGACACCGGGCTGGGCCATGATGGCGGAGTTGATGCCTCGGGCCGGGATCTTCTGGAAGAACTCCCCGTCGACGATGCGGACAGCGTTGGTGGCGCTCTTGTTGATCATAGGACGCTCGGCGACGATCTCGACCGTCCCGACAGTCACGCCTTCCGCGGGAAGCTGGAAGTTTGCGTCGGTGGTCAGGTCGTTGTTGACGCGAACGTTGGAGAGTGTGATGGTCTGGTAGCCAACGTAGCTGGTCTTCAGCGTGTAGGTGCCTGAGGGGACATTCAGCACGGTGTATTCACCAGAGACGTTTGTCGCGGCGCCCATCGACGAACCGACGACGACAACGTTTGCTCCCACGAGCGGCTCACCCGAGCCCGCATCGACCACCTTGCCCTTGATCTTCCCTGATGCGAACATCAGGCCCGGAACAAGAGCCATGATCAACAGAAGAAACAAAAGCTTACGTTGCATGTTGTACCTCCTTATGTATTGGCTGTGTTGCAATCCGGAAAAAAGAAAAGCAGCCGAAGGACCGGCAATCAACCGCTCATCGTCCCTTGACTGAAAGGATCGGTCCGCTCGAAGGATCCGTTCCGGACATTTCAGGACAGAGCAGCGTGGAGACTGGAAGTGGATGAACGCTCTCTGTATTGCGCTCGGATCACCGAACGGGCTATGCCGCCCCGCACATCGCGACGCAGACGAATCAGGTGATCTTCAGCAGAGAGATTAGAACAGGTATGAAGTTTGGAATGCAGTATCAATTACCCCGTTTTCTTCACCTCCTTTGGTGTTGATTTATGCTACGGCTCGAATGACCCTACTATCTGAAATGAATATAAATACCGAGGTTGTCTTTGTCAAGAGTAAACCCGAAAAAAAGGAAAGAATTCCGCAATTTCGTCCGTCAGTCCAGATGGACGGTTTTGAGCCCCGAAACGCCGTCCAGCCCCATGAGCTCGGCCAGGCCCTCGGCCGGGATCGGGCTGTCGATGTTCATGACAGTCAGGGCATTAGCGCCGGCAGCGGAACGGCCGAGCGAGACGCCGGCAATGTTCACGTCATGTTTGGCGAGCACGGAACCGACCCGGGCGAGCATCCCGGGGCGGTCCACATTGAAGTATATGAGGAGATCCCCCTCGGGCCTGACTTCGAACCGGAAACCGTCGATGGTGACAAGCCGGATGGACGTGGAACCGAAGACCGTGCCGCCGCACTCCTTCACTCCTGCATCGGTGACATACCGGACGCTGAGCAGGTTGGGATAATTCCCCCCCTCCGGTTCGCGCGTTTCGCCGACCGCAAGCCCGAGCTCTTCCGCGAGGAAGGGGGCATTAATGAAATTCACCGGTCCGGGCTGGCTGTGAGAGAGGATCCCTTTGAGCACGCCGGCCTTCATCAGCTCGATCGCCGCCGTCACGATGTCTCCGGAGGCGGAGACCGTCACGCGCTTCAGTTTCCCGGTGGCAAGCTGCGCGGCGATGTGCCCGAGTTTCTCTGCGAGCGTGATATACGGGCGGACCTCCTCTTTCAGCGTCAGGAGCATGGCGCTTCCGTTCACGACTCCGGAGTAGCCGCGTCCGTGGAGCGCGTCGGCGATCTCGTGTGCGATCTGCACGGCCACTTTCTCCTGCGCCTCCTCGGTCGACGCGCCCAGGTGAGGGGTTGCGATGACGCGGGGATGGCGGAGCAGCGGGTTGTCCTTCGGCGGCTCTTTCTCGAACACGTCGAGCGCCGCACCTCCCACCTGTCCCGATTCCAGGGCCCGGAGGAGGGCCTTTTCGTCAATGATCCCCCCACGGGCACAATTGATGACCCTGACCCCTTTCTTGCACCGGGCCAGCGTGTCGTCGTTCAGCAGTCCCTTTGTCTCGGGTGTGAGAGGGGTGTGGACCGTTATGAAATCGGCGCGGCGGAAGAGGTCCGGCAGGTCCACCAGCTCGATGTTGAGCCGGGAGGCCGCATCAGGGGCCAGGACAGGATCGTACCCGAGTATCTTCATCCCCATGCCGAGGCACCGTGCAGCCACTTCGCGACCGATCTTTCCGAGTCCGACCACCCCCACTGTTTTTTCAAAGACCTCCGTCCCGGTGAACTTCTTCCGCTCCCACTCCCCGCGGAGAAGGCTCATGTACGCCTGGGGAATGTTCCGGGCCATGGACAGGAGCATCGAAACGGTGTGCTCCGCCGCCGAGACGGTGTTTCCCCCGGGGGTGTTCATGACGAGTATCCCCTTCCGGGTCGCCGCGTCGATATCGATGTTGTCCACGCCGGTCCCCGCCCGCCCGATCACCTTCATCCGGGTTGCTCTTGCGATGACATCGGCGGTCACTTTCGTCGCGCTCCGCACCACCAGCCCGTCATATTCCCCGATGAGAGAAAGGAGCTCGTCCCCGGGGAGCCCGGGGCGGTTCTCGACCGTGAACCCTTCGCGGGCAAGTATGTCGATGCAGCTCTGTTCGAGCTGATCGCTGATGAGGATTTTCATGGGGGCCCCTCCTGCGCCGTCATTCGAGAAAAAACTTCTGTGCCGCGCGGACTCCCTCGCCGCGGCCGAATCCGAAACCGCAGGCCGCCAGGGCACGCTCGAGTGCCGCGACGACGATGATCATATCCAGCTCGTCGAAGTACCCGAGATGGGCGATGCGGAATATCTTCCCTTCATACTCCCCCTGTCCCCCGGCGAGCGTGAGGCCGCTCCCTGATTTCAGCGCGCCGTTGAACTCCTTCCACCCGATTCCTGCAGGAAGATGGACGGCGGTCACGGCATTGGAGGGAGAATCGGAAAAAAGCGTGAGCCCCAGTGCCTTGATCCCCGCTCGCAGGCCCTTTGCAAGCCGTTCGTGTCTGGACCAGACGTTCTCGATCCCCTCTTCCCGGATCATTGCGAGCGAGGCGTCCGCACCCAGCAGGAGCGAGACGGCGGGGGTCCAAGGGGTGTCCGCGCTCTCCCTGGAGCGGAGGGCTCTCCCCAGGTCAAAGTAGAATTTCGGCGTTTCCGACCGGCCGACCGCCCGGGCCGCTCTTTCCCCCAGTGCGATGAACGCCAGCCCCGGGGGGATCATGAGCCCCTTCTGCGATCCGGTGACACAGACGTCCACCCCCCACTCGTCGCAGCGGAGCTCAAGGGCGCCGACGGAGGATATGCCGTCGACGCAGACGAGTGCGTCTGAATTCTCACGGATGACGCGGGCGAGCTCCCGGATGTCCAGCGCGGTGCCGGTCGAAGTTTCGCTGTGCGTCAGGTAGACCCCCCTGGCTCCCGGATGCGCACGAAGCGCCTCCTCCACGCCTCCGGCGTCGACGGCCTTCCCCCACGGAGTCCGTATCTCCACGGCATCGAGCCCGAAGACGCGGGCCATGTGCAGCCACCGTTCTCCGAACTTCCCTCCGTTGAGCGCGATCACCGTGTCACCCGGGGAGAAGAGGCTCACAAATGTCGCTTCGACCCCCCCCGTGCCGGAACAGGTGAGCGTCAGGACCGGAGAAGCCGTCTGAAAGAGGTAGCCGAGGTTTGCGTTGACACGTTCCATCACCGCGCGGAATTCGGGGCTGCGGTGATGGATGAGCGGCTCCGCCATGTGCAGCATGACATGCTCGGGGACGGGAGTCGGGCCCGGTGTGAAGAGGCGGGATTTCATTGTGAAGTCAGGTCGCCCCGGCTGAGACCCGGGGGATCCTGTAATGACGTTCTGACGTCAGTCAAGGTGGGCGGCGATGCAGTGGAGGACCTCGGATTTCCCGACACCGCTGACCGAGGAGACGGGGATGATCTCCTTGCAGTGGGCGAAACCCGCGAAGTGCTCCTTTGCGGCCGAGATGAACCGGGGCATCTTGCTCGCCGGAAGCTTATCGGCCTTTGTGAGCGCGATGACGAACGGTATGCCGTAGTAGTCGAGCCATCCCACCATCATAAGGTCGAGCTCGGTCGGCTCGTGACGCGCGTCGATCAGCTGGATCACAAGGGCGAGCTCCTTGCGCGACTTCAGGTACTGTTCGATGAGCTTTCCCCAGCTGGATCGAATCTGTTCGGGGAGCTTTGCGTACCCGTACCCGGGAAGATCGACAAAATACCACTGCCTGTTGATGACGTAGTAGTTGAGTTCGCGGGTCTTCCCCGGATCGGCGCTCGCCCGCGCGAGCGATTTCCGCCCGCAGAGCTTGTTCAGCAGCGAGGATTTGCCGACGTTTGAACGGCCGAGAAATGCAATCTCCCTCAGCCCGTCTTTCGGGAGCTGGCGGAGACTGGCGGCACCGAGGACAAATTCAGCAGAGGTGATTTTCATGGTGAAGGACGTGAAGGGTCCGTTTACCGCGGCCCTTTGGCCCCTGCATCCGCCGGCGGCTCTTTTTTTCCGGCGGCTGCGCTTTCCGCTGCCGGAGGGGGGCTTCCGGCGGTTTTCTTCTTTGAAGGGGTGCGGCGCGGCTGCTTCTTCGCTTTCGGAGCGGCCGGCTTCTTCTCCGCCAGCTCCTGTCCGGCGTTGAAATCCACGAGCTCGATCACCGCCATCTCAGCCCCGTCGCCGTACCTCTGGCCGAGCTTCACGATCCGGGTGTATCCTCCGGCACGCCCGGCCACTTTGGGAGCGATGGTCCCGAAGAGCTCGCCGATGACCTCGCGGTCCTTGATCAGGCGGCCCACCTCCCGGCGGGCATGCACACCCAAAGCAGGTGCGTCGGCCTTCGCAAAAGCATTCTTCGCGCGCGTGATCAGCTTCTCCACCACCATCCGTGTCTCTTTCGCCTTGGCAACGGTGGTGGTGATCCTCTTGTGGCGCAGCAGCGCGGTAGAGAGCGCGGCAAGCGTCGCACGGCGATGGCTTGCGGTGCGTTTGAGCTTACGGCCTGACTTGCGGTGTCGCATGGTGGTAATCCAGTTTCAACAGTGAATGACGTTCGCGTGCCTTCGGGGGTATCACTCCCCTTCTTTCAGATACTTGGTGACGTCCATGCCGAATGTGAGTTTCTCCGCTTCGATGATCTCCGCGAGCTCGGCGAGAGATTTCCGCCCGAAATTGCGGAACTTGAGGAGCTCGGATTCATCTCGGCGGACAAGATCGGCGATGGTCT
>PMDK01000027.1 GCA_003154425.1 Ignavibacteriota bacterium | reverse complement strand
CTATTCTGGAGGTTCGCATGAGCAAATTTGCGACTATCGGCATGTCGTGTGTGTTGCTTGTGGCTCTGCTCCTCTGCGCAAGCACGGGGGCCTTCGCGCAGGGGGTTACCACGGCGGCAGTCAACGGCAAGATCACGGGCAAGGGAGGGGAGCCGCTCCCCGGCGTCAACGTCATCGCCCTGCACACGCCCAGCGGGACGATCTCCGGCACGATCACGCGGGATGACGGGCGGTACAACCTCCCGAACCTGCGCGTCGGCGGTCCGTATATCGTCTCCGCCTCCATCGTCGGGTACCAGAAAGGGACCCGCGAGCAGATCTTCCTGCGCCTGTCCGAGAACCTCGACCTCAATTTCACGCTGACCGAAGAAGCGGTCCAGACGAGCGAGGTCATCGTCACCGGCGAGCGCTCCTCCGTGTTCAACGCGTCCCGGACAGGTGCCGCGACGAACGTCACAAGAGACCAGATCGAGAAGCTCCCCACGCTCTCCCGCAACTGGTCGGATTACTACAAGGTCTCCCCCTACGTCACGGGGGATAAGGGGAGTGCGCTTGGCAGGAACTCGAAGTACAATAATGTGCAGATCGACGGTACCAGCTTTAACGACCTGTTCGGCCTTGGGTCGACGGGCGCCCCCGCCGGCCAGTCGAACGTCACCCCGATAAGCCTGGATGCCATCGAGGAGTTCCAGATCGTCGTCTCCCCGTACGATGTGCGTCAGGCGGGGTTCACCGGGGCGGGGATCAACGCCATCACGCGGAGCGGAACCAACGAATACAGGGGATCGGCCTTCTATTACGGCCGGAACGAGGGTTTCGTGGGTAAGAGCCCGGACACGTTGAAGCTCCCCCTGGCGGGATTTACGGACTGGCAGCTCGGCGCCAGGCTCGGGGGACCGATCATCGAGAACAAGCTCTTCTTCTTCGTCAACGGCGAGATCACACGGTTCAAGCAGCCGTTCACCAGGACGTTCGGCAACCAGGCACTCGGGACGAACGCCTACACGGTGAATCAGGATTCGCTGAACCTGTTGACGGGCTACCTCAAGTCCCACTACGGGTATGACCCCGGCTCGTTCACGAACATCGGGTACAACCGGCAGAGCGACAAAGCGTTTGCGCGGGTGGATTTCAACCTCTCGGACGTGCACAAGCTGACGGCCCGCTGGAGTTACCTGAGCTCCTCCGAGGACAATTCCCCGTCGCGCGGCCGCGCCACCACGGACATCTACGCCGACAACGGCAAGTACAAGCTGGACAACACGACCAACTCCCTGGCACTCCAGCTGACGAGCCTCTTCGGCAATGCGGCGTCGAACGAGTTCATACTCGGGTACGTTGCGCAGAAGGACCTCCCCACATACTACGGGCAGCCGTTCCCCTCGCTGTATATCGCGACGAAATCGTCGTCGCCCACAGGGTACCAGGGGCTGCAGGACCTCGTGATGGGTTCCGAAGAGTTCCGGCACTTCAACCTGCTGAATCAGAAATACTTCGAGATCACGGACAACTTCTCGCTCTACATGCAGGACCATACGATAACGTTCGGCGGCAGGATCGACATCCTCAGCTTCGAGAACCTCTTTATCCCGGAGGGATTCGGCGATTATGCCTACAGCTCGATCGCGCGGTTCATCGCGGGTCTCGGGCCGGACGGCAACAGCCTCTACGGGGGGGCGTATACCTACAAGTACTCCGCAACAGCGAACCCGCTGCAGGAGGCAAACTGGCATGCACGGCAGTTCGGCCTCTACGCGCAGGATGAGTGGACGGTGAGCCCGGCGCTGAAACTCACCGCCGGCGTCCGCGTCGATATCCCGACGTATCCGGACCATCCGAACTTCAACGCGCCGGCATTTGCCTCATACGGCTACCGGACCGATACTCCGCCGAAATCCGATCTGGCCTTCTCTCCGCGCGTCGGGTTCAACTACGCGGTGGACGAGGACCGTGTCTCCCAGGTCCGCGGCGGCATCGGCATATTCTACGGCAGGTTCCCGTTCGTCTGGGTAGGGAACCAGTACGCCAATACCGGTGTGGATTTCTACACTGTCACGACCGCGCCGAACCGGTTCATCGCGGATCCGTACGGCCAGCCGAAGTCTGCNNACAGGAAGCTCCCCTGGGACATCACCGCGACGATCGAGGGGGTCTTCTCGATCACGCTGAACGATGTGTACTACAAGAACATCAATCTCCTGGGCGTGCAGACCAATGCGCTGCTCCCCGGCAGGCCGGCGTTGACCCCGGGCGGCGTGATCTCCGGCGAAGGGAGACAGGTCTGGGGGAAGATCAGCGACACGAACGCCACGAAGTTTACGGCCCAGTGGGTGAACAACCAGTTCTCCCCCGGGGTGTTCCTCGTAACGAACACCACGCAGGGGAGCAACTCCAACGTCACGATACAGTTGCAGAGGAACGCCCCCTCCGGGGTGAACGGCAATCTCGGCTACACCTGGGGGATAGCGAAAGACATCAACAGCGGAAACTCGACGACGGCGAGCTCTGGCTGGCGGTTCAACCCCACGCAGGGGGACCCGAACAGCCCGGCGCTCACCTACTCGCAGTGGGACCGCCGCCACCGTATTCTCGCTGCGGTGTCGTACCGCCAGGACTGGGGGAGCGGGTTCATCACGGACCTGGGCATATTCTATAACGGCCAGTCCGGGAGGCCCTTCTCCTACATGGTCTCGGGCGACGTCAACGGCGACGGGAGGACAGACAACGATCTCTTCTACATCCCGGCCGATGCGAACAACATCATACTGACGAATTCCGCCGGGACGGCGGACCTTCCGAAGACGGACGTCGCCTATGCGCAGCTCATGTCGTTCATCAGCAGCGACACGTATCTGAGCGAGAACAAAGGAAAGATCTCCGACCGGTCGGGTCCCCGCGAACCCTGGGCTCATTCGATCGACATGCGCCTCATGCAGGAGATTCCCATTGTCGGTGAGCATCACCTGGAGATCACCGTCGACGTTCTCAACGTCCTGAATCTTCTGAACAGCGACTGGGGCTGGATCAGGAACACCGGCGTCAACCAGACCGTCAACGTCGTGTCGTTTAAGGGGCTCGAGAAGACCCCGGGACCCGACTACGGGAAACCGCGGTATGCGCTGACGCTGCCG
>PMDK01000340.1 GCA_003154425.1 Ignavibacteriota bacterium | reverse complement strand
GCACGCGATCGGAACCGATAAAAGTGATTCCGACGTACTGGAACTCGAGGTTCCCCGTGCCGGGGGGGAGAGCAGTTTCCGTATGAAGGTCACGGGGGGTGTTGTCGGCGGAGAACCTCTCGAGGACGACCCGGGGAGGCACGGTGTTGAGCTGGATCTTCGCGGGATCAACGATCGCCGCCCCTGCGACAGTCGGGAAGACAATCCTCCCGTCTCTCATTTTCCAGATGCTTGGCTGGCCGGTCGCGTTGGTTTCCCGCGATTTCATGCCGTCGGCAGTCCCATACGCATCAAATGAATAGGAGTGTAACTTCCCCGCCGCAAAGTCCTCCAGTGCCTGTTTTTTGATTCTGTAGACACCTTTGTTGCCGGCGAACCACATCGACCCGAGATCATCCTCGATGATGCTTCCAGCACCGTAGTCAGGGAATCCGGTCTCCGGGGTAAACAGGGTGAATTTTCCCTCTCTGAACCGGTACACGCCGTTGTCCGCAGTTCCGATCCATATGTTACCATCGTGATCAGGGAAGACTGAAAACACGCGAGGTCCGGTGAATCCCTGATCCACCGAAAAATGCGTGAGTGTGTCTTTCCCGTAACGATACAACCCGGTTAAGTAAGTTCCGATCCAGAGATTCTGTTCCGCGTCCTCGATCACGACGCTGATGTCCCCCGGGATCAGATCAGGGAACACTTTTTCAAAGTGTCTGTCCCTCAGCCGGTACACCGCGTGAAAGTCGGCGACGGTAAAGTCGCCCGACCTGCGAAACAAAAGTGCCCGCACCTGAGTGCTGTCGGGTCCCTCTCCCATTGAAAGCTTGGCAAGGTTGCCGTTGCGCAATGTGTGCAGACCGTCGGAGGCAGCGAACCAGATCGTGCCGTCCGGGCCCTCTGCGACGCCGCGCACGTCTCGAGTGAGGCCCTGTTTCTCGTCGAACACTGTTGTTGATCCGCCCGAGACTCTCGCAATCCCGCCGGTCGGTGAGCCAAGCCAGAGATTTCCCTTGCTATCTTCGAACACACAGGACACCTGCTCGTCCTTGATCCCCTGTTCCTTGCCGTATGTCACGAATTTCCCCTCACGCAGGCGGTGCAGCCCGTCGGCATCCGATCCAAACCATACGCTCCCTTCCTGATCTACGAGTACAGAGCGGCATAACTCGTCGGACATACCATTTTCCTGACCAAAATGGTCATATGTTCCGTTTCTGAACCGCCACAGCCCGCGCCCGGTGGCAAGCCAGATGTCATTATGCTTGTCCGCGAAGTAGCCATTGATCAGTTCGAACGGTCTCGGAGGCTTGTACGAGACGATCGTACCGTTGGCCATACTGTTGATCCCGCTCGCTGTCACGAACCAGAGGGTCCCGTTCTTGTCCTCGAGGATGCCGCGGACCCGGTTTTCCAGGAGTCCGTCCGATTTCGTAAACATCCTCATGGTGCCGTTGTCGAAACGGACAAGCCCGGAATCTGTCGCCATCCAGATGCTGTTCCTGCTGTCCTCGAAGATACAATCGCCGCGGTTGTTGATGTACCAAACGCGATTCTGCGGCAGGCCATTCTGCGTGGAAAAGAGTGTATAGCTTTTCTGATCGTACCGGACGATCCCCTGCGGCGTGGCAAACCAGAGATTCCCCTTCGCATCATCGCTCACGGCAAATACCGTGTCACTGGGGAGACCCTCCGCGCGTCCGTACGTTGTCATGACACCTTTCTTGTATCTCGAGACCCCCCAGGGCCCGTGGATGAACCATATGCTTGAATCGCGAGTCTCATGGGCAAAGGTGACGTTGTCACTGCGCAACCCGTCTTTTGTACTGTAGGCGCGCAGGTTGCCGTCCTTGTAGCGTGCAACACCTGTACCCCTGGTGGTATACGAGATCCACATCCCGCTTTCTTCATCCTCGAGCAGGAATCTGATCCACGCACTCTTCATTTCCCTGGTATTGGTCCGGTCAAAGACAGTGAACCGGACCCCGTCGAATCGCACAAGTCCTTCCTGAGTACCGAACCAGAGATAACCGTCGCGGCTTTGGATCAGGCTATACACCCCATTTTGCGGCAACCCGTTTTTCTCGGTCCAGTGATCATGAACGTACTGACTGAGCGGTCTCTGGGTTTGGAGATCCTGTGCGGACAGACTCATTGCAGCAAGAAGCGATAATAGAACGAGCGCCGCGACGGGGAAGCGAGACGGGAGAATACGGAGAATCCTCATGCGTGGATCTCTTCACTGGTTGGAGGTGGGTTGATTTTCGTGCATGCCGAACGCACTCCTTTACGATGGAGTGCGGACCGGGGATTCTCCCTGACGGATACACTATGTCGCGTGAAAGCAGCCGGAGGTAATTTCGTTCTCAGATGGAATGGGGGGGAATACACGGGGAAAAACGGGAGGATCAGGAGAGGCGGGAATGAGGCGACGTGATCTTCATGGTAGGGACACGGATTAACGGAAGTGAAGCCAGGCATCGCGTCGCATTCTGATAATGGAAAGAACAGAGACAACAGTAAAGACGCTGAAGTATAGGCAGAAAATCGTCAAATGTCAATCCGGGCCGGCGGGGTCGAGCGCTGTGATGTGCAACGATTAGAGCCGTTCCACGATCAGGGCGGTTCCTTCCCCTCCGCCGATGCAGAGTGCCGCCAGTCCGCGCCTGGCATTGCGCTGTTCCATTGCGTACAACAGGGTCACCAGTATCCGTGCGCCCGACGCACCGAGAGGATGACCGATCGCCACACCCCCGCCGTTGACGTTAAGTCTTTCCAGATCCAGCCCGATGATTGCCTTGACGGCAAGCGCGACGACGGCGAAAGCCTCGTTGACCTCAAACAGGTCGATCTGCGCAAGAGAGAGCCCCGCCTTTTTCAGGACCTTTGTGATCACGTCAGCGGGCGCGGTTGTGAACCAGAGAGGATCCTTGGCGAACGAACCTTGCGCCACGATCCGGGCCAGGGGTTTGCACCCAAGCTGTCCGGCTCTTGCCTCGGACATCACCACCAGCGCCGCCGCGCCATCATTGATTTTCGACGCATTCGCAGCGGTGACCGTGCCGTCCTTTGCGAAGGCCGGCTTCAATGAGGGGATCCTGGCAAAGTCGGTCTTGAAGACATCCTCGTCATCGACGACGAGCGAGACGTCGCCTTTCCGCCCCCTGATCTCCACGCCGACGATCTCCGGCTTGAACCTGCCGGCCTTCTGGGCCTCCTGCGCACGCGTGTAGCTCATGACGGCATATTCATCCTGCATCGCACGGGTGATCCGCATCTCCCGGGCGCACACTTCTGCGGCATTCCCCATCGGGAAATTGTTATACACATCGACAAGTCCGTCCCGCATGATGGCATCCTGAAGCTCGCCGTTTCCCACCCGGTAACCGTCCCGGGCCTTGTCCAGCATGTAGGGGGCGTTGGACATGCTTTCCATCCCCCCGGCAACCACTATGTCCGCATCTCCCAGAATCACCGCCTGCGCCGCCAGCATGACGGATTTCAGGCCGGACCCGCATACCTTGTTCACAGTCATGCATTCGACGGACGGGGGGAGTCCGGCGAAAATCGCCGCCTGCCGGGCCGGGGCCTGTCCAACACCGGCCTGGATGACGTTCCCCATGATCACTTCCTGAACGTCTTCCCCCCTGATACCAGCGCGACGTACGGCCTCTTTGATCACGATTGCCCCGAGCCGGGGCGCCGGGATGGAGGCGAGCGCTCCATGAAAACTGCCGACCGGCGTCCTGCATGCACTGACAATCACTGCTCCGTTAAGCGCCATAGGGACCTGCCTCCTGAAAATTGGTTCATGATGAGGTCATACGACGTTCAGAACAAGCTCGCCAGTGCTATGATTCCAGAGATAATGATCAATACGCCGGCAATCCTGCTGACCCACCGGAGCCCCACTGAGCCCAGTTTCTTCCTGAAGAGCGACGCTGTGACAGTCAGGGCCAGAAACCAGAGCGACGAGCCCAGAAAAACCCCCAAAACGAGAGACCATTCGGAGAAGACGCTAAGACCGCTCCCCAGCCCGAGCGCGGCAAACACCGCAACAAACGCGAAGATGGTCAGCGGATTGGTAAACGAGAGGACAAGAGCCGAGAAGTACAACCTCAACAACCCCCCGCCGGTGACGGGCGCCCCTGGATCGACAGGCCTTGCACGAAACGTCCTGACGCCGAGATAGAAGAGAATGCCCGCTCCCGCCAATCGCAGCCAGAGGCGTTGACTTGCGATCGCATTGGAGATGAACGTGAGGCTGAACGCCGCAACGCATCCGTAGAGCATATCCGCAGTTGCGGCACCAAAGCCGATCAGGAGGCCGCGAAGCTGACCCTCCGCAAGTGTTTTGCGAATACACAATATTCCAATGGGCCCGACCGGCACTGCCATCGCAAAGCCGATGATTAGCCCTTTCAGGAGAGAGGTCGTCTCCACGTCGTCATTGTCGGGTCTGTGTGCGGGTGAAAAGTGGCCCCAACCCAAGTATAGCCACGAACAGAGAAACAAGCAACCGTACCAGGATCCAAAGGCCCTTCCGGGGCCACAGACAATGATTGCAGGGGAAACTCCCTGCCGGGGATCCGCCAAAAAGGATTAACTCCTTTTTCCTCCTTTCGCCCTATTACATCTGCCGTTGGTCCTCGGTACACTTTCCCATCGTGCGGTGGAGGAAATGTGCAACGAGCTCCGGCCTCCATCGAGAGCGGGATTGAACTCTTCACGTCACACCTAAAGAGGATACTATCATGCTTTACACAATCGCAGTAATTCTGCTCGTCCTGTGGCTCCTGGGGCTCGTAACCTCCTACACACTGGGCGGCCTCATCCACATTTTCCTGGTGATCGCCCTTATCGTCCTGGTCTTTGGCCTCATCAGCGGAAGAAAAGGGACGGCTTGAACAGGATCCGGGAACGATGGAGTTCTTTGCAGTCAGATCCCGTGCGCAATTCACTCCTCATCCATTCAGCGGCCCATTTCATTGAATAGACGGAATCAGGCGCACTGCGTCCTCGCAGCGGCGGGGGTCATGGCGGGGACGATCTTCTCGTCCTGCAATCAAGAACAGAGGTTTGCTGATGCCCACGTGAGCGGGGCAGGAGGGATGATAGATTCGACCGCATCAACGCGTTGGCCGGCAATTGTACCGGCCGGGGAGCGCAGCCGCGATACGGAGGAAATCGAATCCGTGCCGGAAAGCAATCAGAACTCCTCCGGACTGCGGGATCCCTCCACCGAGCGATGCATACGAGATTACGGCTCAACGATCAAGAGATACTCCGGGCTCTACGGTTTTGACTGGAGGCTTGTCCTGGCGATCATGAAGCAGGAATCACGCTATTCCCGCAACGCGGAGAGCCACAAGGGAGCACTCGGGCTTATGCAACTGATGCCCGGCACCGGTGAGGAAGTGGCCACGAAGCTGGAGCTCGAGGATCTTTCGCACCCGGAACACAATATCCAGGCAGGGATATTTTACCTGCGAAAGCTCTATGACCTGTTTGACGGAGCCGGTGAGGCTGACAGGCTCAAGCTGACCCTGGCGGCTTACAATGCCGGACTCTCCAGGGTCCGTGATGCGCAGGAGCTTGCCGTCCATCTGGACGATGAACCGATGCAGTGGCAGGCCGTCAAGGATGCACTTCCGCTCCTCTCAAAACAGTTTTACACTCTGCACAGAACGATCTGGGGTCAGGACAAGCCGAGATCAGGATGGTTTGGCAATTCCAGGGAGACCATCAAGTACGTTGATTCGGTCATGGACAACTATGACGCCTTCAGGCTGGCGATGAATTGAACGTCGTGTCAATCTCAGCGCGTCGCCGCGCCCCGATGGGACCTCGCCTCCTGACGCGCCGCCCCACGGACTCATTCCGCCGGGAAAGCCGATCGTAAACAGACGCTCCAGATTCGGAAACAAATACCCGGCCGTAGTCGCACATTTCAACGACAACTGCGGCCTAAATATGTCCATTGCCTATTACGATAAAACTTCATATATTTCATCCAATGATGCATATCGTGGAGAACGGCGCATTTGCGTAAGAAGGGAGGGTCGATTGGATGAGAAAGACCAAGATTCTCCTAATAGAGGACAATCGCATACTGCGTGATGGCATCAAAGCCATAATAAACAAACAACCGGACCTCAGGATTCTGGCAACATCAGGGGGATATCATGACCCTCTGGAGCAGGCACGGAGATTGAGTCCTCACGTAGTTCTTATAGACCTGGGGTTACGTAACAAAAACGGCCTGCGACTTGTAGCAACCCTGACCAGGGAGTTTCCGCAAACCCGGGTAATCGGTATGGGGCTTATCCCTTCACAGCAGGATATCGTTGAATTCGTAGAGGCCGGTGCGGCGGGTTTCATCCTCAAGGACGCAACGGTAGAAGATGTCCTCGGGACTATCCGGGCGGTGGCGCGGGGAGTGAGAATCCTTCCCCCCCTGCTGACGGGGTCGCTTTTCGCCCATGTGGTCGAGCATGCGCTCCGGAAGGGGAAAGGGGAATTGCCCGATGCTGTGCGGATGACGAAACGCGAACGTGAAATCATCGCCCTGATTGCCAACGGTCTCAGCAACAAGGAAATCGCCGAGCGGCTCAGCATCGAGATATACACAGTCAAGAGCCATGTACACAACATCCTCGAAAAGCTGGCGTTGCACAGCCGTTTGCAGATATCAGCGTATGTCCACAATCAGGAACCAATGTAAGTCGATTTGATCCTCTCTTCGGCACCCTTCAGGAAGCACTTCCGGCCATGCCGCAATTCCCTCAGTACCGCCAGGCGGTACTGTCCCCGGGCCAGCCTTTCTTACTTCATTCATGAGTTTCAGCTCCCCGCTCAAGGAGGATTAGCTCCTTTTTCATCCTTTGGGTCCATGAAATTCACCGGTATTAATTGGTATCCTATAAAGGTTTAGCAGCTCTCCCCCAACGCGCGGGACAAGAATTCAATCGGCTCAAGGAGGCCATCGTGTCCAATTACAGCAGGGTTCGAGGCGGCACGGATAAACAGCAGGCGTCAGCTGCTTCCCCGGATGATGTCCGGGTGCGAGCCGCCAAAGATCTCGAAGTCGTTTTCCTCGGGTGGCAGAGAACAACTTCGGGTGATCTTCACCCGCTCTACAATATCCTCAAAGCAGGCCATCCCCTGTACCTCTCAACCGTCACCGACACGACTCTCCAGGAACATCACCTCCGTATTCCACGGACACCGTCTCCGTATCCTATTGTGCAACCGTCTCCGTGGCAGGATTTCGGCACCGATCTGGACAATCCGGCGACAGCGAGAGAAGCAATCGAATTTGCCGGCCTGGACTACACCGTCGTCAAAAAGCCGATGAGGGAGTTTGCCGAGCCGAACCATCCCGGTGATGTGTCTGATCACTGGGTGACTGTGCGAACGGATACAGGAGAAGTTCTGGGCATCGTCGATGAGAGCTATGAACCGGTTCAAAACAGAGATGCATTCGCATTCTTCGACACACTGGTCGGTTCCGACGAGGCGATCTACGAAACAGCCGGCGTGCTCGGCCGTGGTGAGCGCATCTGGATCCTGGCAAAACTTCCCGGGTACATCAAAGTCAACCGGAAAGACATCGTCGGGAAATACCTCCTGCTCTCCAACAGTCACGACGGGAGCTCGCTGGTTCGTGTCAAGCTCACGCCTATCCGCGTCGTATGCAACAACTCGCTCACTGCCGCATTGCAGGGGGCGGGAGAAGTCCATATCGGCCATACGGCAAATGCAGCGGAGGAAATGAAACAGGCTCTCTCGCTGCTCGGGTTGACAAATTCCCTGTATGAGGAGCTCGGCGCAATTTTCAACCGTATGGCGCTCACGAAAATCACCGACAAGCAACTGCTGGACTACGTGCAGACGCTTGTCCCGGACGAAGGAGAGGGGGATGACACGGGAGAAAACAAGGCCATCCGGGATGCGTTTCTTGCGTTGCATGAGTCCGGACAGGGTGCCGATCTCTCACGGGGGACACTGTGGGGGGCATTCAATTGCGTCAGCGAATACACCGATCATCGGATGGAAGGTGATCCGGGGAGCCGGCTGGAATCGATGTGGTTTGGCCGGGGAGAGCAATTGAAGCTGAAGGCATTTCAACTGGCCGGGAAGATGATGTGATCCGGAGTCGATAACTTGTCCATCGGTCTGCGAAGCCGGTGTCCGGTTTGGGTGCAGGCCTTCATTGCGTACGAGGGGGAAGGATCAAAAACGTACTGGTCATTGCGGAAAAAGAGGTAATTGGGGCCTGTCTTGGGGAGGTACTCCGGGAACACGGTTACCATGCAACGGTTTTGGAGTCCTACGGCGGATCCTCCGGGGATGTTCAGGACAAAGAGCACAGAGAGTATGATCTGATCATTGCCACAAACACCAGCCTTCCCCCCGCCAGGCTCAAGAGAATCATCCCCGCTATCAAGGCCCGGCATCCACATGCCCGCATCATCGTTCTTTCCGGATACTGTCCAGAGGATTTTGTTGCGGAACTGAAGCAGAAAGGGATACATGGATTCCTTCCACTCCCCTACCGGGAGGATATTTTGCTCACAACAGTCGCCGGGCTGATGGCGCAACCGGTACCCTGACCCGCAGTAGTTCCCTCCCCACAGAATAGCTAGCTATTCTTTCATCCTTCTGGCCGATTGGACGCCGGGCGGATCATCGGTACACTATTCCAAATCCAAAATGCGCATTGCCGTCCTTGAATACCAGCTAATAACAGTCACGTTGCGTAACAAAACAACTATGGAGGATTCAATGAAACATGTCCAGACGGCCATCCTGGCGGGGAGTGTTCTGCTCGCTGCAATGACCACCGGCTGCGGAAGCGGTCCGGCGGTGAACAAAGAGGCGTCCACCTCGGCGATCCGTGCCGCCGAGGAGGTGGGTGCATCCAACGTCCCAAGCGCATCTCTCTATCTCCAGCTCGCAAAGGAAGAGATGGAGAATGCCAAGGCGCTCGCTGCAAAGGGCGATAAAGAACAAGCCGAGTCAATGCTGTTGCGTGCCCAGGCCGACGGCGAACTGGCAGTAGCCTTGTCGCGCGGCGATGCCGACAAGACGGAAGCCACACAGGCGATAGAGCGTGTACGGGCGCTCCGACAGGACAACAAATTACCCCAGGAAAGGAAATAACACATGAAACCCACTACGTACCTCACAATCGCCGTCTGCGCGGGGCTGCTCGCCGGCTGCGCTGCAAGCGTCCCCCCGACAGAGCTCGTCAACGCACGCCAGGCATACCAGCACGCGAGCGCCGGCCAAGCGGCACAGCTGGTGCCGGCGGAGCTTCACAAGGCACAGGAGGCCCTTGCAATCGCAGAAAAATCATTCCTGGACGACCCCAAATCATTCCGTACGAGGGATCTTGCCTATGTCGCGGATCGCAAAGCCAAGATGGCCGAAGCTCTCGCCACCACCGCCGCCGGTAATGCAATCACCGCCAAGGCGAACAAGGATTACCAGGCAACCCAGGCCGAAATCGTAAAAAACACAAAAGAGGATCTGGCCGCCTCGGAGCGGAGCGGCGTACTGAAGGCAGAGCAGCTGGCCGCAGAGCAACGCAATAGCATCGTCAAAGCCGATCAGCTGGCCGCAGAGCAGAAGATACGGCTCGACGCAGAGAAGAGGGCGGCTGATGCACAGGCAGAACTTGCAAAGCTCGCAGCAACAAAGGAAGAGGCACGAGGTCTCGTCATCACGCTTTCGGGGAGCGTCCTCTTTGCCTCGAGCAAATCGGAGCTGTTGCCGGCGGCACAGAACCGGCTGAACCAGGTCGCAGAGGCGCTCCTGGCGATCAAAGAGCGCAAGCTCACCGTCGAGGGTCACACGGACTCCCAGGGTTCTTCCAGCTACAACCAGGTGTTGTCGCAGCAGCGCGCGGATGCCGTGCGCTCCTACATCATCTCGCGCGGCTACCCGGCGGATATGATTTCAGCGCAGGGAATAGGTAAAGACAGGCCCGTTGCGGACAACGGCAACGCTGAAGGCCGGGCGAACAACAGGCGAGTCGAGATCATCGTGGATCGCGCAGCCAAATAGAACCGGCAGGATGACAGGCGGCTGAGATACAAGGGACCCGGAGCTGATCCGGGTCCCTCCTCTTCCGCGGTTTGCCCCACTTTCCCCCTCACCTGAAGAACACCCACTTTCCCGGCGGAGATTAACTACTCTTTCATCCTTTCGGTCGATTCCCTTCCACGACAATCCTCGGTATACTTCCACAGGTTTCGCAGGTACTGTACCCTCCCTGAGGGGCACAATCGGTATCCCGGAGCACCATTGAGGCTGAAAGGACACTTCGCCATGAGCTGGGATCAAATTGAGGGACAATGGAAGCAACGGCGGGGGAAGGCCATGCACCATTGGGGCAAGATGATGAACGATGAGCTTGCGGCGATAGCCGGCAAGTATGAAGAGCTCGTCGGAGACCTTCAGGAAAAATACGGCATTGCAAAAGAAGAGGCCAAAGCCCAGGTCGACGAATTCAAAAGAACCGTTGAGCAATTACGGACATCCAACAACAGGTTGATCGAAGCGCAAAAAGTGCTCAGCAAACAGGTGAAGCTGGAAAAGTCACGGTCGAGATCCACCGCGACGACGAGGAAAAAGCGGCGCGCCAGAACACGTGGATGATCAAATGCGCACGGAGGCACACACGCACGGACTCACAACTCCACCCCATCCGGATTCGGACGCGGCATTCTTGGGCTGGCAGGACTCTCTGTCGGGAGACATATTTCCGCTCTACACGATCACTGTGGAAGACCATCCGCTGTTTCATTCGACAGTGAGTGATGTTTCCCTGCGCAGGATGCGCCTTCGGATTCCCCGAACTCCCTCACCATATCCTCAGGCAGGGCCATCGCCGTGGCATGATCTGGGAATCGAGCTGAATCACCCCAAAACCGCACGGGAGGCGATAGAAACAGCCAGACGGGCTTGCGCCGACTCCGCGGGGGGAAGAAAGTCTGACGCCGGCGACAGGGCCGGGCCCGCTCAGGATGACGATGCATTCGCATTCTTCGATGCACTTGTTGAAGAACAGGAAGCGGTCTATGAGACTGCGGGGGTGCTTGGTCTCGGTGATCGTGTCTGGATCCTCGCGAAGCTGCCGGGCTTCATCAAGGTGCATCACAAGGACATCGTCGACAAATATCTCCTGCTCACAAGCAGCCATGACGGCACCTCACATGCCCGCGTGACGCTCACTCCCATCCGCGCCGTCTGCAACAATTCTCTGACCTCGACATTCGAGGGAGCGGGAGACGTTCACATCCGTCCGCCACATCCAGGTGTACCGGCTTCAGAGCAGGCAGTCGCAGTGCTCAAGCAGTCACACGCTCTATACGAACAACTCGACGTCATTTTCAACGGCATGGCGGCCAAGAAGATCTCGGCCGGGGAACTGCGGGACTACGTGCAGGCACTGGTCCCGGATAACGAAGAAAAGGAAAACGATCCACGAACCGAGGAGATGCGGAACAGGGTGCTTCAATTGCATGATTCCGGACAGGGCGCAAATCTCGCGCGCGGGACATTATGGGGGGCCTTTAACAGTGTCACCGAATACACGGACTACATGATGTCCGGCGGGGATTCGACCGACCGACTTGATTCAATCTGGTTTGGCCGCGGAGAACAGCTGAAGTTGAAGGCGTTCCATCTCGCGGAGCAAATGCTGCGGGTCTGAATGCGGAATTCAAGCGATCAACATGGCCGGTGCCCAGGTGGGAGGCATCGGCTTTGTTGCGTAATAGGACCGGCAGAGTTGTAGAACTGCACACTACCAGCATCAGGAAAGGAAAACAGTACAATGAAAACAGCAGGTGCAATCATCCTCATCGCGGGGCTGTTAATGACCCTGTATACGGGCTTCAGCTATGTCACGAAAGAAAAGGTCGTGGACCTGGGAGAAATCCAGATAACAAAGGACAACCAGCACTCCGTCAACTGGCAACCGTACGTCGGCATCGGAGTAATGGTCATCGGCGGCGCACTGCTCGTGATCGGCAGGAAGAAATGACGGACGATCTGGCGCGCACACACAACACGAAAGGAGCGTCCAATGCTCTCTACGAAAGAAATCATGGAATATGTTCAGGGTACAAAACCCGCGAGCGGCAGGAAGCAGTTCACCCTCAATGAAGCGGAGCGGATCGGCAACGCCTTAGGCATACCGTGGGACAGGTTCGGGGTCGGGCAATTCAGGATGGGCCTGAACGTCGAGCTCGAACACGGCAAACGGGACCCGGCAACAGATGTCACTCACGATGAACCGATGGTGACGGGCAAAATCGCACTGGCACATCTCAACGAGATCCCCGACTACTACACGCACCTGGCCGCCATGGAGCAGGAAGCGGAACGGGAGACAAGCACGCCCCGAGAGGGAGGTCCGCACACCATGCGCTCGAGGGAGGGAACACTCCTTCAGGGAGAAGCCCATGAAAAGTAACGTCGGCCTGTGGATCGACCATAGGAAAGCGTTCATCGTGCGCATACACGACGGTGTGGAGGAGATGCATACAATCGTCTCCGACATGGAAAAGCATGTCCGCTATTCGGGAGGGACACCCGAGGATCAACAGGAGCACAAGTTCACCAACCATCTCCACGAGTACTATGCCAGGGTCATGTCATTTCTTCACGACGCGAATTCCATCCTCATACTGGGCCCCGGGGAGGCGAAGGGCGAGCTGGAAACACGCATGAAGGCCGAGGCAATCACTGCGCGCGTCGTCGCCATTGAGACAGCGGACAAGATGACGGACCACCAGATTGCGGCAAGAATCCGGGAACACTTTCTCAATGCCGCCGAAGAAGACCACCACAGTGTGAAACAGCAGAACCGCTCTGACACACCACTAACACCCTAGAAACGGAGAACTTCCATGAAAGGCAACAGCAAACTCCTTACGGTGCTTAATCAGCTCCTGGCCGATGAGCTTACCGCCATCAACCAGTACATGGTCCATTCTGAAATGTGCGAGAACTGGGGCTATGCCAAGCTCCACGCGGATATCAGAAAACAGGCGATGGACGAAATGCACCATGCCGAGTGGCTGATAGAACGGTTGATATTCTTTGAGGGTACGCCGACGGTTTCCAAACTCAACCCCATCACAATCGGCAAGACCGTGTCAGCAATGATCAGCAACGACAACGACGACGAGCTCGCAGCCGTCCGCTCGTACAACGAAGCGATCAAGCTCGCACGCACACTTGACGATCAGGGCAGTGTCGACCTCCTCTCCAGGATACTGAAAATGGAAGAAGGCCACGTCGATTGGGCAGAAACGCAGCGCGCACAGATCGACCAAATGGGCATGGAAAACTATCTGGCAAGTCAAACCGCAGGCACGGCAGGCTAGCATGCCCCCCGTCTCATCACGCGGTCGCTGAGACGATGCCGCGCGGAGACCTGAAGACTGTCTTCCCAAGGGAAACGACATGCTGAAGTTCTTTTTCCCGTGTCTGCTGTCGTTCTGCATTGCCGGCACCGCGCATGCACAGGCACAGAAGAGATCGTCGCCCCTCCTGCAGCCCATGCTCGACGAGAGTGTTCTGATCACCACTGACAAGCCGGTGTACTTTCCCGACGACACGCTTTACCTTACCATCCGACGGGAGGACAGCACCGCAACTGCGAGCGTTACCCCGCTCGTCGATATCGAGGGGATGAGACTCAAACCCGTCGGGCACGATACTTATACCGCAGTCATTCCTGAGACCGTCACGCCGGGATCGTACCGCATTCTCCTCAGAATCGTCGATGCCCGGGGCCAGCGATTTGTCTATGAGACCGCCCGCGTTGTGGAGGTCGAAGAGTATCAGGACATCGAGCAGCTGAGCAGTTATGTGAACATCGTTCCGCTGGACGGCAGCAGCGATCCGCGGACGGCGGTCACTCTTGACGGCAATCAGGTACGAGCTCTTCGCGTCATATTCCGCCGGGACAGCATCCGGTCGCGCATGGGACCGCAGTTCGTCACAATAAGGACGACCGCGCTGCTGCGAGACGGTACCACAGCGCAGTCTTTTGAGCGGCGCGTGGTTACATTCCGGAGCCATGGCGATCCGGAGCGGGATCGGGCGATGTTCATTCAGTACCGTACAGCCTACGGTGCCTATGCCGCGATCAGCACGGAAGAACTCGACCAGGTTCGCCTGCCGCTGGACTCCCTGCCTGCCTGGTCGATTATCAAGGTGAACATCGAGCCGGACTTCACAATCCGCATCGGCTCGCATGATGCATCCAACTCCGTCACGCGCTTTTTCCGCGTGAGAGGCCCGACGATAGAAATCGGGTTCTCGCTCGGCATCCCCAAAGTCCTGTACGACACGCAGGCCCGGGATACCGTCGAATACGGCAACACCAGCGCGATGGTGCGGTTTTACTATGTCGACGCGGAATCAGGAAATCGCTTTCCGGTCAGTTTCGGCACAGGAACGTTCGGCGTCAACTCGCCGATCGACGTGGGGATCGGTCGGGGCGGTTTTGCGGTGTCGGCATTTCTGGACCTGGTCGAATTGACGAGGATAAGCAACATCGGATTCTTCAGGAGAGTCAATGCGGGCCTGGAACTGACCCAGTTCTTCCCCATCGCACGGAGAGCACGTCTTCTCATCAACGCACAAGTCGGGTTCTCACCATAGTGACAAATACAAGGAGGCACTGATGCCCTTACTTCACGTCGTGATCGTCCTGATCGTGGTCGGCGTTCTTTTGTGGCTCGTGAACAGCTACATACCGATGCAGGACACGATAAAAAGAATCCTGAACGCCGTTGTTGTCATTGCGGTGGTCGTGTGGCTGCTCAACGCGTTTGGATTGCTGGATTCTCTCCTGCGGGTCCATATTGGCAAGTGAGCTCAGCACCCGAGGGCACCCTGGTGAAGGCTAACACACTCACGCCCGAACTGCTCCACACGATGGACGCCTACTGGCGCGCCGCNNTGGGACACTGGGGGACGACCCCCGGACAGAACTTCATCTATGTGCACCTGAACAGGGTCATCAAAAAATACGATCTCGACATGATGTACGTTTCCGGCCCCGGACACGGCGGCCCGGCCGTCGCCGGCAACACGTACCTCGAAGGCACGTACAGCGAGATCTATCCCAACATCAGCCAGGATGCAGCCGGG
>PMDK01000243.1 GCA_003154425.1 Ignavibacteriota bacterium | reverse complement strand
TCTCGCCGCTCTGGCTGATCAGGAAGACGACGTCGTCGCTCTGGATGATCGGATTCCGGTAACGGAACTCCGATGCATACTCCACCTCGGTGGGCATCTTCGCGATCTGCTCGAACATGTACTTGCCGACCAGCCCTGCATGCCACGATGTGCCGCAGGCCGTGATAACAAACCTGCGTGCACAGAGAAGCTTGTCCATCACGTGCCGCAATCCGCCCAGGACGACGTTCCCCTGGTTCACGAGGAGCCGGCCCCGCATCGCATTGGTTATCGTTTCGGGCTGTTCGTTGATCTCCTTCAACATGAAGTGATCGTAGCCTCCCCGCTCGATCTGAGAAAGCTCCAGAGTCACTTCCTCCACCACCTTCGGCACCGAGACATCGTCAATGGTGACTATCCGGAACCCTTCGCGGGTCAGCACGGCGACTTCACCGTCATCCAGGTAGACGACATTGCGCGTGTGGTCCACGATCGCGGAAGCATCCGACGCCACGAAATTCTCCCCC
Organism: Ignavibacteriota bacterium; assembly: GCA_003154425.1. Lineage (GTDB taxonomy): Bacteria > Bacteroidota > Ignavibacteria > UBA10030 > UBA6906 > Fen-1273. The sequence continues at coordinate 11,282 of PMDK01000243.1, read as the reverse complement.
TCGCCGATGCCAAGGATAAGCGGACTCCCCTTTCGTGCGGCGATCAACTTGTCCGGCTCATGTACCGAGAGCACAACGAGACCGTACGTCCCCTCAACTTCAGCGAGTGCGAGGCGGACCGCGGTCGTAAGATCCTTTGATTTCTCGTACATGACGCCGATGAGGTGCGCCAGGACCTCCGTGTCGGTCGCGCCCGTGAACGTGTGCCCGTCCCGCACGAGTTTTGTCCTGATCGCAGCGTAATTTTCGATAATTCCGTTGTGGATCACGGCGATCTGCTTCGTCGCGTCCCAGTGCGGGTGCGCATTGGCGTCATTGGGTTCGCCGTGCGTCGCCCAGCGGGTATGCCCCATGCCGATGGTTGCAGTGAGGGCCCCGTCCAGCGATCGGATGGCTTCGGCGAGATCCGCGACCTTGCCGGCTTTTTTCTGAATGTGGAAGCGCCCATCTTTGATCAAAGCGATGCCCGCGGAGTCGTACCCCCTGTACTCCAGCCTCCTCAGGCCTTCGAGCAGGATTGGAACACAGTTCTTTTTCCCTATGTACCCGACGATGCCGCACATAGCGACCTCTCCTGTTGAAAAATGATACGGTAAGTAGGATAACCAATTAGCGTAACATAATCAATGAAAGGGCATCAGGCCGTGCGTCCGATCACCCCCATCATTCTGCCGGATTTTGCGCCATCCCTGCGGTATGAATGGAAGAGCAGAGAGTCTCCGATCGTGCAGTACGGGCTCAGTTCGACATTTCCCGGCCGGAGCCCGGCATCGAGGAGTTGACTCCGGTTTGCCCCCTTGAGATCGACGAATGACTTCCCCCCTTCTTCCCGGACGAATTCCGGGGGAAATCGTGACGCAACCTCCGCTCCCACGCTGTAGCAACACTCAGAGGCGGACGGCCCGATCGATGCCATGAGTCCCGCGGGGAGCGTCCCGAACTCGGCATGCATCGCCCTGACGGCTGCCGCCGCAATGGCTGAAGCCGTCCCCCGCCAGCCGGCGTGAACCGCCGCGACCGCGTTACCGAGAGGATCGAAAAGAAGGACCGGCACGCAGTCCGCAACAGATATGCAGAGAAAGAGCCCCTGTTTGGACGAGATCAAGGCGTCGGCCAGAGGGTACTCGCCAGGAGCATCCGCCCGCCGGACGGTCGTACCATGAACCTGTCCGGGGATGGCAATCCGGCCGGATGGAATTCCGAGACTCCCGAAAAAGATTTCACGGTTCTTCCGGACGTTGAGCGGATCATCACCGACCATGAACGACAGGTTCATCCCCAGCGGTGGCGGGCTCACCCCCCCGTTACGCGTACTGAAGGCTGCGGTGATCCCCGGGGGGAAAACGGAAGACCGGATCACCGTCATGACGGTCCCGTCCCTTCCGGATCGGCCGAGGGAAGCCAAATGAAGACCGTGGTCCCCTTCCCCTCTTCGCTCTTCAATGTCACGGTACCGTGAAGGTCCTCGATGGTCTTCTTGACGATCGCAAGCCCCAGCCCCATCCCATCGGTTTTCGTCGAGAAGTTCGGCATAAAGAGCTTGCCGATCATATCCGGCGGCACACCCTTCCCGAAATCCGTCACGCTGACCGCGACACCTCCCCCGTCCGCGGAAGCCCGTATGAGGATCGATCCGGTCCCGTCCATCGCCTGAATGCCGTTGCGGATGATGTTGATCATCGCCCTGCGAAGCTCATCCAGGTCCGCAAAGATCGGCGGGATCCCGTTCGATATCTGTATATCAAACACGACCGAGGATTCCTGGCTGAAGAGTCGGACCGCCTCTTCGATCACCCGGGCGACATCCAGCCGGTCAAGATTCCGGCGGGGCATACGCGCAAAGTGCGAGAACTCCGAGGCGATCCGGCTGAGCGCGTCGATCTGCTCGATGACCGTTCTTGTCACGCTGTCGAGTATTTCCCCGAAGTGCTCAGCCCCGTCAAGGTATGTCCGCCGCAGATGCTGGATGGAGAGCCTCATGGGAGTCAGAGGGTTCTTGATCTCGTGCGCCACCTGCTTGGCCATCTCTTTCCAGGCGAGCTCACGCTCATAGCGGACCAGATCCTCCCGGTTCCTGCGCAGGTCATGAGTCATCTGATCAAACGCCCGAATCAATTCGCTGATTTCCCCTTCGGCCCCCGCATGTGGAACATGTACATCCAGGTCTCCCTTCGCGACTTTTCGCGTCGCCTCGGTCAGCTTCTGAACCGGCGCAGCGATCCGGCCGGCGAAGGCCGCGGCAATCGCGACGACAAGCAGGAGGACGGCAGCGTATGTCCCCAAAAGAAGCGCGTTGCGCCGCGCGGCCTGCTCCTCGCTCTCCTCGGAGCGGAACAGGGTCGGGACGGAAACCACTCCGATGATATTCTGGTTTGCATCCAGGATCGGCCGGTACCCCACGCTGTATTCGACGGAGCCGACTCTCTCTGTCTGTATGACGAAGCGTTTCCCCCCGAGAACGATCTTCGCATAGACATTGCCGCTGAGGCGCGTATCGAGAATTCCCACATCGTACAGCGTGGGCCGACTGCTCACTCGAAGCCGGTTGTCGGTGTAGATATTGAAATCCGTCCCGATGTCGGAGGCAAGTTCCTCGGCCTTGAGCGGCGTGTCGGGAAACGCGGGAATGGTCACCCCCTGCTCAGGGTGTTCGGTGATGTTGTAGATGACCCCCTGTGTTTCTTCGTCGAGTTGATGCTCGAGGGTCTCCATTTGCTGTTCTCCCTCGTAGGCTCTCGCATAGAAGGCGACAAACGTGAGCGGAACAATTGCGGTAACGAGAAGAGCGATCAGCAGTCTGTCCCTGAAGGTAATTCTGTACGGGGCTCCCCGGCGCCACTGGACGATCCGCCACCATGAGATCAGCAGGAGCGCGATGAGGACGCAGCCGGCGACCAGTTTCACGAGCCCGACAATGTGCCAGGTTGCGCCGAGTTCCTTCAGTCCCAGGGAGACGATTCCTGTCGGTCCGCGGCGTACGAAGAAGGTCTCAAAACTGTCGCCGTCGATCTCATCGAGGGCCCAGAGAGACGTCCGCGTAGAATCGGCAAAAGATTCATTGACCGACTCGGGGAGGGGGCGTGCAATGGGAACCAGGGGGTTATTCGACGTGAGAAGGATCCCGTCCCGGTATTCGGAGAGCGTCACACGGCGATAGAAGGACTCCATGCGCGCCTCCGAGGAGCCGCGCAGTATCGCCGGGGTCTCACCGCGGAAAAGCGCCTGCTGGCCGGCAGCCACCACAACGCGCGCATGGCCCAGAAGCACGCCGTCCGACCCCAGGATCGGCATGGACCCTGCGTAGACCTTGAGCGCGTTGACACCGGTCCCGAAATTCCTGACCCGGACAACCGTCTGGGAAGAAAGCGGCAGTGATGTGTCCGCCTCCGTCATCCCCGCAATTGACGACCCGATGACGAACCGGCTTGCCTCCCGCCCAAAGGGGTCGGTCACAGTGAACATCGCGTCATATCCCTGGCTGCAGGCCAGGCTGGATGACCAGCGTTCGAACGCAATTCCCGCGACATCCCCCGCAGCCCCTTCGGAGAGCCGCTCGCGGAAACCTTCGGTCTCAAACCCCTGCAGGCCCTCCTCGACAATATGCTTGAGCCATCCGTCGACGGGCTTCAGTTCTTCGGCCGCGAACGCTTCAACTCTCCCGCGGTCCTTCTCGTGCACAAAGTCGTCGAGGAGCGGGTACAGCATGATAACCGAAGCAGCAAGGACGAGGAGCCCGTACCGGCGCAGAGCGGAGACGTCTCCCGCGGCAGAGAGCTTCTGATACCCCCAGGCGGCAAAGAGAACTCCGGAACCAAAAAGGAAGCGATAGAGCGCGGACGTGAGCGGAGCCCCCTGCACCAATCCGAAGACCGCCGCGGCGATCCCGAAGAGTGCCCCCGCCATGAGCCATCCCGCCGTGGAGACCCTACCGGTCTCCTGAGGCGCGCACCATCCCGCAACCGCAAGCGCCAGCGCAATCGCTGCGATCACTGTGCACGCGCCCAGGAGGAAGAAATCGAACACCATGAACACGAGACCCGCGGAAGGAAGGAGCACGCGGGCGTCGAAATATGTCAGGCCTGAGTCAAAGACCCCGCTCCGGATCGCAGCAGCGTATCCGCGGAGGATCCAGAAAACGAGAACGGTCGCGGCAAGGGCGGCGACAAAACGTGCCGGCGGGGGCGCTCCGCTCGCGGAGCGCGTGGACGCAGGTCTCTTGAGCCACAAACGCACGAGGAGGGCGACGTTCAGCGACAGGGCCAGGGTGGTAATTGTCAGCTCACTGATCGACTTGGCGACGCCAAATCCGAATTTCGAAGCGAACAACCCGGGATCGAATGTCCCGCCGGACAGGAACCCCGAAGGGATATCCAGCCAGAGGAGGGCGTACCGGATGCTCCAGATGAGCGCAGTGATGAGGACGGCGCTCAGGGGGAAACTTCGCACCGATGCCACCGGCCGTGCGACGGCCCACGCCGCAAACCACAGGAGAAGGACCGACAGACCTGCCTCGATCCTCCGGAAGACATTTCCCAGTGAGTCGAGAAACTCGACCCGCGCCGGGCGGAGCACGCTGACAGTCCCCAGGAATGTGCTGTCGAGTCCGTACATCGGCCCCGAGCAGTATCGCCTGTCGTTGACGGTTTCCCCTTCTCCCGCGAAAGAAAACTCCACCGTGGTTCCGAGCTCCCGGGAAAGTTGCTCGTCGAGGGCCTCCTGCCTGAGAAGGGGATTGTTCAGGGGTGCGCTGGAATCGATGGTCCTGCGTATGACGCCGACCCCTCGCACGGTATCGGCGATGCGTATGGGGATGCCGATCATGAGGAGTGAGGAAACCGGAGTCCGCACCACGTAGGTGAACGAGCGACCTCCGAGCGCCCGCGCAAGATCTCCGGATGTCGCGGGGCCACCCGGTCCCTCCCAGGCTGCGAGCTCCCCCCTGCCGTCGTACACATCGATCCCCACTCCCTGATCGCGGCTCAGCTGGACGAGTCGGTCAAACAGGGGTGTACGGTCGCTTCCCTTGTTGAGGAAAAAATCGCGGACTTCGGGACTCGCCGCCAGGTCTTCAACAAGGCGGCGAAGGGATTGCTGTTCCTGGGTAAACCGCGCAATCGCAAGTGACAGGTGCCCCCTGCATTGTTCCTCGCTCACCTGGTCCCACCGGCGTTGGTAGGACGACTCAAGTCCCGAGTGAACAGCGTGGGAGATGCCGAGGAGAACGAGGAGGGCGGCGACAGCGGCCGCGGCGGGCGGAATTCTGGCCCGGGTCAGACGTGCACTGAGGGAGGAAAAATACCCGGCCAATGGGATCAATAGATATTGATATGCGTTATCACCCAGCGTCCCCCTTCAGCTGCAAGGGCGACATATATCTGCGCGTGTTGTCGGACCCCCCGGGACGTGAAGGCCGCGCTCCCGGTGCCGTAGGGAGTACTCTCGGATTCTCCGTATGTCGTGAACGTAAAACTCACGGGCTTGCGGTCGCGGAGAAAATCCTGCAGGAGACAATATGCCTGATTTGCGCTGTAGAGTCCGGTCACGCCTCCCCGCAAGGTGACGCGAACCTGGGTGTGAAGGTGGGGTGAGAAAACCGCCGCGTTGCCTTGTGAGATGCCGGTCCGCACATCATTGAACACCTCACGGATTTCCGTCTTCCCGGCCTGGTCGCTCTGCCCGGGGGGGAATGCAATGCCGGTGGAGACGACCGGCATAAGCACGACGAGAAGGGCCAGGGGGACGGTTGTTTTCATGGGGGTTGTTCAGGACCGAAAATTAACCCACCTCTTGCTGAAAGTCAACCACCCGCGGCAGTTGCTTCAACGCGCGAAGTACGGGGCAGGGGGAGGGCCGCCGGCATTGTTCTTCAGAAACCTCTCGGCATCTTCCCGGGAAAGATGGGAATGCCACAACCAGGAGAACATCGCATGTTTCTCCCACAACGCGTCGACCTTCACCAGGTACAGGTCCCCGCTGTACGCCCAGACGACGTACACGTGTCCTGCGGTGAGCGGCGCTCCATGATTTGCAGACCAGTTGCCGGGTTTTATGAGCCGGACGCTCCTGAGCTCGTTGCGCGGGCCGACGTCCTTGATCTGCGTATCCCCCGGGACAAGGAAGTAGTAACTTCCGTCTTCCGTGAAGGAAAGATAAATATCTACCGTGGAGTCCTCGCACGAAACAACGCTCCGTCCGGAAAAATTGTAGCCTGCCATCCCGGCATTCTCCATGCAGTCATCCAGCCTCACTTCGACCTCTCGCTCTGCCGGAGTTGACCCGAGCGGGGGGTCGTCGGGCTCTGCGGGAGACGTCGTGTACACGGGCGCGTAGGCCGGGGGCTCGATGATAACGGGAGGCCAAACGAGGTCAACCGGACGGGTAATGGGGACGGGACGGAGGACAGTGAGGCCTCTCATCTTTTCAGAATGGAACCCTGGATGGTGCTCGGCCCGGGAGCCGGCGGCAAGCAGAAGAATCGCGCACAGGGTGGGCAGGTTCACGTAGTGTCGTCGCATGGGCTCTTGCCGCGCTCCTGTCAATGAATCCAGTCTGCAATGTAGCAAACAATGGAGGAAGGTGCCAGCACGGCCGGCCACCATCGAACCGTCCGTGCCGCACCGTTTCCTCCACTGCATAATGTCTGTGCCCACCCCCCCTTCAACCGGGCACAGACTCAACAAGAACCCCTCAGTTGATCCTGTGCGGCGTTGCCGCCGGACGGGAGTTCACGCCGCCCACCACGGCGCGTTTCAACAGGGGGTTTGATTTCTGCAATTGATACGCCCAGTCGAATACCACACGGCCCGGGGATAACGCGGAGACCCGGAACTTCGCGTAGTGGTCATCCCAGGTCCAGACCACGTAGGTGTGTCCCGCTGTGAGCTGGACATCGTGCGTCGGGGACCAGCCGCTCGCAGGGGCCTCATTGATGTCGAGGATCGACTGTGTCGGACCCATGTCCTGGATATCGGAGTCGGTGTTGACGTCCATGTAGCTGACACCACTGTAGTACTCGTACCACATATCGCTGTTCTTGTCGTTGTACGCGAGTACGGAGTACGCCGAGAAATCATACCCCGCACTCTGGGGTACGGTCCTGTAGTCGGACAGCGTAACACCGTATCCTTCGGGACGCGGGATGTCATACGCAACATCGCGGCTCAGATCGCTCTCATTTCCATCTCTATCGTACGCCGTCACCGCGTAGTAGTACGTGGTCCCGTTGAGGGCTCCCCTGTCGATATACGAAGTGCTCCGCGTCGAGCCTATCCACTGATATTTCCCCTGGAATGAAGAACCCACATAGACGTTGTACCCGGCGATATTCGACTCCCGGTTCGCGTTCCAGAAGATCTCGATGAAGTTGTCCCCCGTTTGCGTTCTGAGGCCGGTCGGCGGGCTGGGTGGTCCGTATTCAGGATCGTCGAAGCGGCGGTGACATCCTGAGAGGGCGAGCAGGCCCGCGGCTGCAAATATGAGTATGGTCTTCATTGTCGTTTCCCGGTTGTGCGGAGTTGTCGATGCTAGACAGTGTCAAATGACGTGCCATCCGGTTTCGGCAAAAAAGGGGGCAATCGGCGCCGCTTTTGAAGATTCAGTGGAGAGGTGTGTATGGAAACAAATGCAGGTGTCTACGAATGAGGACGCAGGGGACGTACATCAGATCCAGTACGCTTCACCGTTGTTGATGACCCCGACGGGCTTCCCCGCCAGTTTTCTCCCCCCGAACGGGGAGTTCTTCGACTTCGACTTGAAGGCCTGTATATCCACGATCCATTCAGCTGCGGGGTCGAAAATCGTAAGGTTGGCGTGCTGCCCCTCAGCGATGCGAATCTCCGGAAGGTTCACTATCCGGCGGGGGTTCGTCGACATCTTCTCGATCATCTGAGACAATGTCAGGACGCCGCCGTTGACAAGCTCCGTCACAACGAGACCGAGAGCGGTCTCGAGGCCCACGATTCCGAACGGAGCGGATTGATATTCAACCTGCTTTTCGTCGAATGAGTGGGGAGCATGGTCCGTCGCGATCACGTCGATCGTCCCGTCCTTCAATCCCTTCTTGAGTGCGTCGACATCCTCTCGAGTCCTCAACGGGGGGTTCATTTTGGTGTTCGTGTCGAAGTCGCTCACTGCCTCATCCGTGAGGGTAAAGTGATGGGGGGTCACCTCGCAGGTGACATTCAGCCCTTCCGCTTTGGCCGCTCGCACCATGGCCGTTGCTCCTGCCGTGCTCATGTGCGCCAGGTGGTACCTGGCCCCGGTATATTTCGTGATCTGGATATCCCTTGCGAGCACCGCGTCCTCCGCCACGGGGGGCATGCCCGGAATCCCCAGGCGTGTTGCCGTCAACCCTTCATTCATTGCTCCCCCCTTTGTCATCGGCATATCCTGGGCATGCTGTATGACCGGACGGTTGTACATTGAAGCATATTCCAGGGCGCGCCTCATGATCTCCGCGTCATGGACAGGATCGCCGTCGTCGCTGAATGCAACGGCACCTGCCGCGGCCAGCTCGGCCAGTGGGGCAAGGTGTTCCCCCTTCCGTCCCTTCGTCACGGCCGCTACGGGATAGACATCCACCAGCCCGTTCAACGCCATTCGCGCCTTCTCCTTGATAAGACGGACCACCGATTCGTCATCGATTGGCGGATTCGTATTCGGCATGCAGCAGACGGCCGTGAATCCCCCCGCCGCCGCGGCAGTACATCCCGTGAGAATCGTCTCCTTGTACTCGAAGCCGGGTTCCCGGAGATGAACATGCATGTCGATGAATCCGGGGGCGACGACCTTTCCCTTCAGTTCTATGACCTGAGCCGAGGCAACGCTGAGGCCCCTGGCCATCCGGGCGATCTTCCCGTCCACGATGTGGATATCAATTTCCTCGTCCCGCCGGCCGGCGGGATCGATCAATCTGCCGTTCTTAAGGAGGTATTGCATAGTCGTCGGGTTCCTTCGCGATTTCAGTTACGTGAAGAGAGAAGATACAGGACCGCCATGCGGACTGCCACGCCATTCAGGACCTGCTGCAGGATGACCGAGTGTTCGCTGTCGGCGACATCGGCCGAGATCTCGACATCCCGGTTGATCGGCCCGGGATGCAGGATGGTGATGGCACGCCCGGCCTTCTCAAGACGCTGGCGAGTGACGCCGTAGAAATTGTGGTACTCGCGGAGCGTGGGAAAGAGCCGGCCGGCGTCCCGTTCCATCTGGATCCTGAGGACGTTGAGCGCGTCCACCGTGGGAAGCACATCGTCGATGTGATGGTAGACGTCAACGCCGAGCTTCCCAATGTCGCGCGGAATCATCGTTGCAGGGCCGCAGACCGAGACCCGGGCTCCCATTGTCCTGAGCCCGTAGATGTTGGAGCGGGCTACGCGGCTGTGTGCTATGTCTCCCACGATGCACACATGGAGACCTTCCAAACGCCCGAGCTTTTCGCGGATCGTGTACATATCGAGGAGGGCCTGCGTGGGATGCTCGTGCCCGCCATCCCCGGCGTTTATGACGTTGGCGTCGATCACCCTGACAAGGTAATGCGGAGCCCCCGCGGCGGAGTGACGCATCACGACCATGTCCACTTTCATGGCCTCGATATTTCGAGCGGTGTCCTTGAGCGTTTCTCCCTTGCTCACGCTGCTCCCCGTCGCCTGGAACCCGAGCACGTCGGCGGACAGGCGGCGCTCCGCGAGCTCGAACGAAAGCCGCGTCCGGGTGGAGTTCTCGAAGAACATGTTCGCCACCGTCTTCCCCTGCAGCGGCGGCACTTTTTTGATCGGCCGCTCGAGCACCTCACGGAACGACACCGCGGTGTCCAGTATCAGCTTCATGTCGTCGCGGCTCATCCCGTCGAGTCCGAGCAGGTGTTTGCTGGTAAGAGGCATCGGAAAGATTCCTTTCTGGTTCAGCTATCGGTTATTCCGGCAACTCCGGGTGCATCAGCAGCACGGAATCCTCTCCGTCCACTTCCCTGACGTGAACTCTGATCGATTCGCTCGAGCTCGTGGGGACGTTCTTTCCCACGTAGTCCGCCCGGATGGGGAGCTGCCTGTGTCCCCGGTCCACGAGCACGGCAAGCTGGATGGTCTTGGGGCGGCCGAGGTCAATGAGCTCATCAAGAGCCGCCCGTATCGTCCTCCCGGTGTAGAGCACGTCGTCGATCAGAATGACGTTTCTGTCGTTGAGGTCGAACAGGATGTCGGTCCCCTTGAGCTGTGGCTGTTCCAGTTTCCCGAGCAGGTCGTCCCGGTAGAGTGTGATATCGAGCGAGCCGATCTTAAGCGTGACGCCTTCCACCTCCTCGATCTTTCTGGCAATGCGCCTGGCGAGGAACTCCCCCCGGGTCCGGATGCCTACGATGACAATACTCTCGGCCCCTTTGTTTTTCTCAAGAATCTCGTGTGCCAACCGGGTGATTGTACGCTCGAACCCGGCCTCGTCAATAATCTGAGCTTTGAGCTTTCTCATGGCGTTGTTTCCCGGTTGGAAGTGGAACAATGCGGCGGGGAGAAAAATGAAAAAACCTCCGCCCCGTGTCTCAGGGATGGAGGTTTTGACCGGAATTCGACTTGTACCACCGTTCTCTCCCTTTCGGCCTCTCAGGGCCGGTTTAAAGGGTGTCAGGATGCCAGACGCTGTTCGTGTGGGCGCTGCTTGGGTCGACCCAGCGACCATACGCGTGTGAAGCCCCAGCAACAGTAACTTATGGAAGTGCTACGACAATATCAAGCTGAAGAAGAAAATAGAAGCACCGGCGGGAGAAAATCCCGTCGGCACCACCCGGTTGCCCGGGATGATCTCCTTTCGATTGTCTGTCATGATCATCGTCCACGAAGTTCATCTCATCGCGCACCCGCGCCCGTTGTCCCCATATGACCGAAATGGTTTGAGGATGTACACTCCCTCCCTTCTCGCATCAATTTGACTCTCGTGATCCCCTGCCGTACTTTACCGACGCAACGTTGGCCCCTCACTCCTGAGGGATCATACACACCCCTGCAGGTCCCCATGACCGGCAAGGCCGTTTCCCACAATGAAATCCTCGACCTCGGCACCTCGAGTACACTAGTAAGGATGAAGGAGTGAACTAGCTCAATGCGAACAAGGGGTCCCATCATCGCCTCCTTTGTCGCCGGCATTCTGCTGATCGCGGGAGCCTGGTCGTTCTATGCGGTGTTTATCAAGGCGCCCACCGATCTCGCCCGCGCCACAGCGCAGGGCATCCAGGAACTGTTCAATTTCACCCCGCGCGTGAAGATCAATCAGACAATTGTGATCGAGCAGAA
>PMDK01000316.1 GCA_003154425.1 Ignavibacteriota bacterium | reverse complement strand
CTGTACATGTTCCTTTCGAAGTACTTCGTGCAGGGCATCGCCATGACCGGCTTGAAGGGGTAGTCGACCACTATCTCCGGCGGTTTGACGGCGCGCTCGGCGACGAAAAGCACAAGGTCTTCTGGCGGCTTTCGTTGCGGGACTCTCCGCTTGACTCGTGACCGGACAAGTGTTAAATTGTTGGCACCAAGGAGCGGTCATGCCCCGACAACCCGCGGAACGGCTGAGCAAGCGTGAACGGCAGATCGTGGAGGCGTTGTACGTTCTCCGGGAGGGTGGGGTCGGGGCTGTCCGACGTGCCCTTGCCGAGCCGCCGAGCTACTCGGCTGTGCGAACGACGATGAACATACTCGTCCGCAAAGGCTTTCTCTCGTACAGGGCGGAGGGCAGGAAGTATCTCTATTCCCCGATCATTCCTCACGACAAGGCTCGCCAGACCGCCTTGAGCCATCTCCTGAAGACGTATTTTGACGGCTCGATCCGCGAAGCGGTCACGGGCTTGATCACCGCGGACAGAAAAGGGCTGACCGAGGCTGATTACCGGGACCTTGTCGAGCTGATTGGGAAAGCGAGGAGGAAGGAGGAAATCAAATGATCCGTCTCGACTCCGCGGTGGTGGGGATGGTCCTCCATGGGCTCTGGACAGCCCTTACCGTTTTCGCGGCAAAAGGGGTCATCCTCTTCCTCATTGCATATGGCGTGACCCAGTTGATCAGACCACTCTCGGCAACTCGTCGCCACACCCTCTGGCTCCTGGTGCTCGTGACGTTTGCCGTTCTCCCTGCGGCGCAGCTGCTCCTGCCCGTTGTGCATATTCCTTTTCTCCAGAATGGCACCTTCTCACCCGCGGCGCGTCATGTGCCGTTTCCGTTCGAGTACAAGCAGAGCGCCCACGCTGTGACGAGCGTACCAGGCATTTCTGCGGGAAGCACGGCAGGAGGAGTACCAATGCAGTGGCTTCCGCCGCTGCTGGCAGGTGCCTGGGCGCTCGTCGCTTTGATCCTCGTCGGAAGGCCGATCGTGGCGCGGATCGCACTGGGACGTTTGACGCGCTCCGCCCACCACCCTGCCGCTCCCGCCTCCCTTGTCCGTGCTCTCGCGAATAGAATCGGAGTGCGCCGCGCAATCCTCCTCGATCATCCAGGTGTGGCGATCCCCTTCACCTTTGGTATCGTCAATCCACGTATTGTGCTGCCGCAGTCATGGCACGCCTGGTCATCGACGCGGCTCAAGGCCGTCCTGACACACGAGCTTTCCCACATCAAGCGAAGGGACGCCTTGAGCAATGCCGCTGCGCAGGTGGTGTGCGCCCTCCTGTGGTTCAACCCGCTCACGTGGATTGCGCGGGCCTTCATGCTGCGGGAAGCTGAGCTGAGTTGCGACGTTGAGGTGCTCACGAATGGCATCACGGGTCCAGAGTATGCCTCGACTATTCTTGAAATACTGCGAGAAGCTCATGGAACGCCCTTTGTCAGGAGCTCGGCGTGCACCCTGGGCCGCCGGCGGATGCTGAAAGAGAGGATTGCTCACATCCTTTTCCCTGAGGCCCGGGCCCACCTCCCTGCCGCCCTCATCCGCGGCCGGATCTTCCTGCTCGGGTTCTGCATTCTGCTTCCGTTTTTCGCAGTCTCCATTTCACTCCGAGGGCCGGAAATGCTTCTAGGAACCTGGCAGCGCCTGGTCCCGCTGGAGCCAGTCCGCGATCTCTTTGACCAGGACCAATACCGCTGGGACGAGGACGGCACGGGCCGACGGTTCTCTGCCGTATCGCCCGATATTCCAGTCTCGAAGTGTCTCTACATAATCGAAAAGGAGTGGACCGATCCACAGGGGTACACATGGTACAATCTGAAAGCCTCCTGGTCCGGGATCCCGGCTCCTCTCTACATGTTGATTCGGCTCGATCCCGAGGGGAACCTCTACGAGTTGACCGACTCGTTGACGGGGTATCCACGGAAGTTTGACGGCCCGCGCGGCGACGAAAAGCACAAACTCTACTGGCGACTATAAGAGTCCCGATCCTCCCAGGACCATGCGAGACTCGAATCCGATGTCGTGTCGCTTTGTGTTAAAAAATTAACATAACACTTGTCTCCCTCTTCTGGATGTGTTAATATTTTAACAGAACACAGGCGACAGCGTTCACGCCCCGTGGCGGGAAGGGAGCTATAGATGATGCGAATCATGCTGGCGGTCAGCTTCGTTCTGACCGCCTGTAGTGCGAACGCGGAACAGATCGATCGTTTTCCGTCTGTTCGGCAGATTGACTACATCGTCGAATCATTTTCTGATGGGCTGTCGACCCATCTATCCGAGTTCCTTTACTGTCTGTACGTCGGGAACGAGGAAACCGAAAAGATCGACCGGCAGGCGGAAAAAAGCCAGGTTACGGTGAACGTGTCCCTCGTTCATCCTGCTCCCGGGGCCGGTCCCGTGCTTCGTTCGAATGCCGGTGAGCGCTGGTACGTCGCACAAACGGACAGCACGCGACGTTTCGTGAAAATCGGCCCGGTCTTCGATCAAATGGCGTGGAACGTCATCCCCCGTCTGGCGCGACATGTGCTGCTCGCCCTGGGTCCGAACGACGACGATCTGATACTCATCTCATGGAATGGCATGTCCGGGAGCCTCAGCGTCTTCTACAGCCCGCGCGTGCAGAAGGACAGGTCGTTTTTTGACTCGAAACTGGCGATGATTCAGAAATATATGGAAACTCACGATCTCGACGACGAGATCCCCTTCAACAGAATCGCACCCGAGCCGGAGACCAGTGCCCTTGATTTCAAGTATTCGACGGCGAATGCGGGAACTGCAACAGGCTGAGAGCGAACGGGGCCGCACCCCCCGGGGACCCCGATCTTCTTGTCCGTGATCGAACCGTCAGCGACGTCTGCCTGATGCCGAGAACAGCCGAGATCGGCCAGGGGAGTCTGGATCCTCATGGACGAAAAACTGCTCGTGACATTTTCCGTCCCGAGCCTGGAGAGCAGGGAAATCCCGGTTTCAGCTGGTCTCCGAGCCGGCCTCGTCCAGCCAGCGGTCGAG
>PMDK01000330.1:2104-34579 GCA_003154425.1 Ignavibacteriota bacterium | reverse complement strand
TCTTGCTGTTCTCGAGCCCGATCTGTACCGCCTGCTCAACGGTGAGTGCGGGCGTGAGTGAAGGGGTGGGTGACGGGGTGATGGATTGCTGCGCCTGTGCCCCTGCGGCCAGCATCGCCGCCAGCGCCAGTGGAAAAACACGAGAGATCATTATAGGTTGCTCCTTCGTTGCCGTCATGTTGTACTTCAGTTGTCCATGTTCAATTTCTTCTTCACGACTTCGCGAAGCACTTGTGCCACTTTGCCGAATTCCTGCGTCTNNTCTTCCTGAGCTGCGGGAGAGGGTGGTTCGTCAGTATCACGACGATGGTGGAAGGACGCTCGCGCTTTATTGCTTCCAGCACGTCTATTCCGCTTCCTCCGGGCATCAGGAGATCCAGGACCACGATGTCCGGTTCCACCCGGCGGAATGTCTCTATTCCTCCCGGGACGTCGCACGCCTTGCCGGCGATCTCAATTCCCTCGATGCTTCCAAGGCGGCAGCAAAGCCGCTCCCGGAGCAGGAGGGAATCGTCCACAATCAGTACTCGCACCATGAGTGTCCCGGTCTGTTAACGTACCGCGCAATATAGAGTTTCGACGCCCCCCCGGCAATTGGTAAAAGGCGGTTTCTCCTGTAGTCCCCGGACTACAGAAAATGAGTGCGGGATACGACTACGTAGACGATCAGGGGTGGAAGATATTGCAGGGGGGGATCAACGATGGCGCCAAAGGCGCCACCAACGATGGCACAGGAAGGGCCATCAACGTGCGACGAGGCGGTGTTCGATCGCGTAATGTGAAAGTTCCACGTCGTTCTTGAGTGAGAGTTTCTCCATCACCCTGTCACGATACGTCCGGACGGTCTTGATGCTGAGGGAGAGTTCGAGCGCAATCTCCTGGGCGGTCTTTCCCCCGGCGATGCACAGGAGCACCTGATACTCCCTGTCGGAGAGAAGCTCGTGCCCCCGTCTCCCCCTTTCGAATGCGAGGTCGCCGGCGAGCTTTTCGGCCAGTGCCGGGCTCACGTAGCGTCCGCCGGAGTGTATCTTCCGGATCGCGTTTACAAGCTCCGTCGTCGCGCTCTCCTTCATGAGGTAACCGGAAACGCCGGCCTTCAGGAGCCTGGGCGCAAGCTCGGCCTCGGGGTGCATGCTCAGGACCAGCACGGGGAGATCCGGCCTCTGCCGGCGGAGCTCTTTGATGACGTCGAGCCCGCTCTTCCCGGGCATCGAGAAATCGAGTATCAGGATGTCCCACCCTTCGCGGGAGACCATCTCAAGGACCTCCTGCCCGTTCAGGGCTTCCCCCGCGACTTTCATGTCGGGCGATCTCTCGATGACCTGCTTGAGACCTTCACGGACGATAGGGTGATCGTCGGCGATGAGGACTTTGATCATGCGCGTCGATGGTCGGTGGTTTCTGTGGCGGAGGATTCCCGGCGACCCCCCAGCGGGAGTGTGAGGGAGACGGTCGTCCCCCCCTCCCCGGAGCCCCCCAGCGTGACTTCCCCCCCAAAGATCAGTGCCCGCTCCTTCATCCCCATGATCCCGAAGGATCCCGGGGCCCGGATCTGCTCGTCCGTCACTCCCTTCCCGTTGTCGTGCACGGAAAGGCGGAGCGTCCCCTCGTGAATTCCCATGGCGATCTCAACGCGCGTTGCACCGGCGTGGCGGGCGACATTCGTGAGCGTTTCCTGGACTATTCTGTACACTGCGGTCGCCCGGTCGTGATCGGACAGGATATCCTCCCCCTGAATCCTTGTCTCACACGCGATGCCCGTTCTGTTCTGAAAATCTTCCGCCAGCCATTCGATGGCAGCGTTCAGCCCCAGGCTGTCCAGCAGGACCGGGCGCAGCTGTGTGATGATCCGTCTCATGGTCTGGACTGTGCTGTCGATCAGCGCGGACATCGATTCGAGCTTTTCGACGATGGTGTCGCGCAGCCCCCCGGCGTCTCCCTGCGGCAACACCTCCTCGAACGACGCAATATCGAACTTGAGCGCCGTCAATGCTCCCCCGAGTTCGTCATGTATCTCCCGGGCTATCGCCCCCCGTTCCGATTCGCGCACGGACTGGAGGTGTGTCGAGAGGCGGCGCAACTGCTCCCGGGAAGCGCGGAGCTCTTCATAGGCCCTGACGCGGTCGCTTATGTCCCGCAGGATTACCTGTGCCGCCGGCTGGCCGCCGTATGTTATGCGCGATGCAATGGCTTCCAGAAAAAACTCCTGGCCATCACCCCGGGTTGCTTTCACGAGGAGCGGCCCGGCCTTCTGCACTTCCGAAGGGGAGGCCTGCATCCGGCGTATCACCTCTTCCGTGTAGGCAGGGGGGACGAAATCCAGGAATGAGCGCCCGATCAGGGCCGGGCGCGAAGGGGCGAGGAGAAGCTGCACTGTCGCTTCGTTGACGTAGACGATGATGCCGTTTGCGTGGACCACGATCGCCTCGGGGGAGAGGTCCACGAGCGCTCGGTATCGCTCCTCGCTTTCGCGTCTCGCCTCCTCGAGATTCACCCTCTCGGTCACGTCCCGTATGACGCTGATGATGATCGTCCCCCCCGGGGTCTCGAACGGGCTGAGGCTGATATCGGCAGGGAACTCGGAACCGTCCTTGCGCCTCCCTGCGAAATCCCGGCCTCCCCCCATCGCACGGACAGACATCGACCCGTAATACCGCGAGCGGTCCCCCCTGTGCAATTCCCGCAGGCGTTCAGGGACCAGGCAATCGATCTCTCTCCCTTCAAGCTCCCCCGGATCATACCCGAAGAGCGCAGCCGCCTGTCCGTTCGCACCGCTGATCACACCCCGCCGGTCCGTCAGCACGACCGCGTCCGGCAGATACTCAAACACGTTTGTCAGTTCATGTATTTCCGTCATTCCTGCTCCAGGTGTACCAAGGTAGCAAATCCGCCTGAAAACACCAAAGTGAGCTGCGGGCGGGTTGCATATTCGGGGTTGTTCGATTACATTCGGAAATCCTCTCACGATCCCCGGGCATTCGACATATGTCGTTGTTTCACGCAGGGCCCCGCACGTGGTGGCCGGTTCTTCTTCTTCTCCCCCTTTTTCTTTCTCACCCCGTTCTCGCTCTGCCGGGTGCGGCGGAGAACGCCCGTTCCCCCGTGGAAGGGTACCGTACGTCAGGGGGGGAGATCCCGGCCTATGCGCGGGAGGTGTTTGCATATGTCATCAGGAACGGACGGGCACCCCGGGGATATGCGGGGGACCGCCTCTGGCAGAACAGGGAACACCGGCTCCCCGCGGGGGGAGACTACAGAGAGTATGATGTGCATCCCAGGGTCCGGGGGATGAACAGAGGGGCGGAACGGATCATCGTCGACCGGTCGGCGGGAAAAGGGTGGTATACCGCGGACCACTACCGCACATTCACCCGGATCGGTGCGAAATGACAGGTCCTCTTTCATGGCCGTCCCTGTTGAAGCGCGGGCCGCACTGGGCCCATATTGCCGCCGTCCCGCGAAAGCTGGTGGAGGAGTTTGCGGCCACTCACCCCCAGCGCAAACACGCCGCGGTTCGTGTCCTCCGGGGGAATCAGTGCGGCACGAAGGACGACTTGCTTGGTGAGTTCGCGCGCGGTCTGGAATTCCCGAGCTATTTCGGACGGAACTGGGATGCCCTCGAGGATTGCCTGACCGACCTGGAATGGCTTTCGGCCGAAGCATTCGTCCTGATCATAACGAATGCCGATCAGGTTCTGAAGAACAGCCCGGGAGAGTTGAAGACATTCGCCGGCATACTGAGTGCGGCTGCCGCGCACTGGTCGTCCTCGGAGCCGCCGGCATCATTCCATTGCCTCTTCCACTGTGAACCGGGGAGCGCCGATGATCTGAAACACCGCCTCACGGAAGGGGGGATCGTTTCCTCCTGAGCCGGGTGGTGTGCGGAGATGTCGTTTCACTAATCCACATCAAACCTCACAATGCACAGAAGGTGCAACATGAAGAGACTCCTTGCGCTTCTCATTCTCATCGCAGCATTTCTCGCTGTTCAGTCGGGCGCACTGGCGCAGAAGAAGGACGCCATGACGAAGACCGCCACAACGAAGGGAGTGGACGAGAAGAAAGTCCCGAAGACTGATGATCCGGCGGTCGGCAAGACGACCGAAGGGAAGACCGTATTTGAGGGCTCCCGGGGCGGGTACTACTATCTCAGCGACAAAGGGGGAAAGGTCTACGTGAAGGATTTCGTCGGTGCGAAGATCGTGGGAAAGACGAAGGACGGGCTGAACATCTACGAGGGTCCCAAGGGGGGGAAGTTCTACTACTCGGCCAAAGGGGACAAGGTTTATGTGAAGGGTAAGTAACTCTCCCTCTCGTCACTTGAGAGAGCCGTCGTATGACCGGGGGGGGCGCAGGCCTCCCCCGGTCGCGTGATGGGGTCCCGCCGCTGCGTGAGACAACTGAAAGCCCTTCGCCGGTCGGGGGCTTGACTTTTATTAGGTCAAATGCTATATTGGTCTTAGTAACGAAGAGGATAGATGAGAATCACTGATTTTTTGAAGGCAGATCCTCTCGTGTCTCACCCAATGCGGGCATTCCGACAGGAAACAGAAAATGAAGAACGATGCAGAAGAGATTCACGAAGCACTCCTCTCCAGGCGGGCGGATGTTGAACGCGTTGCAGAATCACTCGGGGTTGCCGCCCTGGCTGTGGACTCGGCGGCGCTCACTGCTGAACAGCTGCACATGATCGCAGGCGGACTCAGAGATGTCCAGGGGGAACTTCACGACTTGAGTGATACGCTCAGGTCGCTGGCCGAAGCGAGAGAGCCTCAGGAGGTCTGAATCGGCCATTCGGCGCGGGACCTCTAATGAGATCCGAAAACAAACTCCCCCTGTTCCACTGACCAGTCCAGCCCGAAGAAACCGGCCGCGGCCACGCCCTCTTCTCCTTTCGTGAGGACCGATGTCCGTGCGATGATGACGTCCGGGAATGCCACCCCCGGGAGGAGATATGGCATCCTGTCCGTCAGCCGCATCCCCCTGATCCCGCTGCCGCCGATCGCGCCTACGGACGCCGTCCTGCTTCCGGGTCTTGGGCGTGTGAAGACGTATCCGACGTCCGTGCCTGCGAAGGCGGCGGCTCCGAGGGTCACCTCACCTTCCTCTGCCTGGAGGGGGCTTCCCGCAAGGAGCGCCTTCCAGGCCCTGTTTGTCGCCGAGTTGCCGTAGAGGACGACATTCCGGTCCCTGTACGCGCCCGCTTCGAACTCGGCGTCGCTCGTTACTTCAATAGAGCCGTTCCCCTGGTACCAGAACCTTTCCGCGTCGAACCGCGCCTTGGTGAACGCCCATGCCCGTTCTTCCGCATCCCCCGCCGTTCCGTAGACAAACACGACGTTCTTTCTGAAAAGGTCCTTGAACGTGCCGTACCGGTGCATTCCTTTGAGATCTGAAGGGGGTGCACCCCCCTGTCGCCACACCCCGCCGTTATGATAGAGCCAGAGAAGCGTGTCGGGAGGCGATGGCGCCAGGCCCGCCAGTGTGACGCTGTCGATGTCGATCGAGAGGGGGGGATTCGCCCCCATGCGTGACGGATCGAGTGCCATGCGGGCGACGTTTGTGGTGGTCCCCGTCACCCGGTTGATTCCCGGGTCGAAGCTGAGTGAAACAGCGCTCAGCTCCAGCTGCGTTGATTGCGCGTCGATGGTGACCCAGTGGTCGCGCGCTGAGATGTGCGGGCCTGCAGTGGCGAATTCCACCTGGCGGACCATACCCGGCCCGGGACGGGCATGCCGCGCGAAGAAATCGAACATCTCTGGCCAGTCCACGCAATCCGCCCCGGGGGCGTCCGAGAGGTCCCACCAGTGTCCCGCACCCTTCTGCTCGTGGTACATGAAGTCGTGGTGGAACGTCGAAAGGTGCTTCGCCATCATCCGGGACTGTTCGGCGGGGACGTTGTCATCCTCGCTCCCGTGGAGTATGTAGACACCGAATTGCCGGAAGTTCCGTGCCATCGTGAATGTCTCACTCGGGAGGTTGGCCCTCATGAGCATCTGCCGGATTGGCGACGGGTGGTCCACCTTCTCCCGCACGCGGTACGTCCAGAAGCTTATCCACCCGGCGCTCGGGCCGATCGCCGCGAACTGGTCGGGGAACAGCGACCCCAGATGGTACACCCCGTGCCCCCCCATTGAATGGCCGGTGAGGTAGACACGGCTCTCGTCAATCCGGTATCGCTCCTTAACGAGGGCGAGGACCTCCATCGCGTCATCACGCCCCCAGTCCTCCCAGTTGAAACCGTACGGCCGCCGGTTGGTCGGGGCGACGATATGCCCCCAGCTCTTCGCCGCATACGACGCAGCCTGGTTGATCGCCTCCACCGAAGCGCCGTGGAGCGAGAGGAAGAGCGCGTTCGTTTCTCCGCCCCCGCTTGAAGGGGTGATGGCGTAGTACTGGACGCTGCTGTCTATCGCGGAGATGAACGTTTCTTTCCGGGGTCCGCCGGGAGCGACCGCACGGAGTATCACGGTGGCCGTGTCCCTGTGTGAGGTCGTTGTTCCCCCGTCGAGTGTGAGAAGCAATGGGATCGCTCCAGCGCGGAGTCCGGCCCGGCAGCCGATGATGAATCGGACCTTCCGGATGCTGAATGGTTGAATGAGCGGAACGGGAGCGAGCTCGGGCGGCTCCCCGGGACATGCCGACGTGAGTGTAAGATTGCCGGCCGGCTCAGGGGATGCGTTGATGATGACGACGGCTCCAGGGGCAGCGAGATGCGACCCGGTCACGACGTCGGGAAGCGTCGCGTCAGCCGTGTTGATGGACAGGGGGCGGCGCACGCGTGTCAGGCGCGCTTTGAACACGCCCCTGCTGCAATGGAAAAGAAACTCGTTCCTCCCCCTCCGGAGCAGGATCGGAAGCCGGGAGTAATCGAACCGCGGTTCCCAGCTTTCGTACGTGTCCTTGGTCGCGTACGGATTGCCGCTCCGGCACGCGCCGTTGACGTAGACCATGGAATTCCCGAATGCCTCGAGGAGCATCGGGGCTTCCGCCTCGCTTTCGACGGCGGCGAATACATAGGCGCCTTCGAGCGCCGGGTGACGATACCATCCGGCGGATCCGGCGGTGATCCGCTCCCAGGTCCCGCTCGCGGTATCGTTGTAACGCACTGTCTCCCCCGCCGCCGGCGCTTTCCATGCCCCGTTGACGAACGCAGCTTCGATCGGATCCCGCCTGGCGATATTGTCCGGGAAACCCGGAGGCGCCTTGATGATAAGCGCGCTGCGGATTTCCAGAGTATCAGGAGGCGTGGCCGGGAGGCCGACATGCGTCAGGACTGCCAGCAGGACCGGAAGCATACAGCGGCGGCGTTGCGTGATCATGGAAGTCGTATGAAGTGGGTGATTTCTCTGAGCTCGCGTTTAAGGAAGCGAGAGAATCGCGACAAATCAAGGGCAAAATTCCGTATATTGAAGCGCCACAGTATTGACTCACTAAGGAGCGCTTGCCGATGACAAAGGATGAAACACTTGAATCTCTCCTCTCTTCCGGCGTCGTCGCCGTTATCCGGATGAAAGACCCCGAGCGACTGACGAAAGTCGTCATGGCGATTCGCGAGGGGGGGGTGAAGTGTATCGAGATCACGATGACCGTCCCGGGCGCGGTGGAGGTCATTGCCGCCATGGTGAAGACCGCTCCGCCGGACGTCCTTGTGGGAGCGGGAACCGTGACGGACAGGGGGACCGCCGATGACGTGGTCTCGGCGGGAGCGAAGTTCGTGGTCAGCCCGGTTTTCAGGCCTGATGTCGTGGCGGTGACAAAAGCGGCGGGGGCCGTGGCGATCCCGGGCTGCTACACGCCGACGGAGATCCTCACAGCGTGGGAGGCGGGAGCGGATATCGTCAAGGTGTTCCCCGCGACGTCACTCGGACCCAAATACTTCCGGGACGTGGCGGGCCCCTTCCCTCATATCCGGCTCATGCCTACGGGAGGAGTGACGGTCGACAACGTGGGGGAATGGGTGAAGGCCGGAGCGGTCGCTGTCGGGATCGGCAGCGACCTGCTCGACAAGAAGGCGATAGACGAGGGGCGCTACGAGGTGCTCACGGAGAAAGCCGCCCGCATGGTGCGCAATTTCGTGGAAGCGAAAAGCACCCTGAAACGCTGACAGTCACGGCGCCACACTCTCAGGCGTGAACCTACTGGATCTCCAGCTGGTCCTTCCCCGGGAGCGGCGGGAACCCTCCGTGGGGCTCGGCCTGGTACCAGAACGCGGTCGAGGCGATATCATCCTGGAGAGGGAGGTACCGCCCTCCCGACTGCCACCCGAGTGCCTGGATGGTCACCCGAAGGTCTTTCTCGAACCGGACCGGGTCCATGATGTGCCAGCGATAGAGGCCGAACCGCTGCTGCGACTTGTAGAATCCGTCGGGCCGAAGCACCTGGGCGAGCCCGGTGTAAGGGGTTGTGAACTCCTGGTACCCCTTTCTTTCACTGTTTTCAAAATCGTACGACCCGCAGAAATAATCCTCGGTACCGGTCCCGCAGATCGTCGGATACTCCAGATCCCCGTCGATGTAGAATTTGATTTCCCCTTCGCCCCACCAGCCGTTGTTGTTGACCCCCCAGGCGAGGTAGGTCCCCACGTAGTGCCCCCAACCCTTCACGCCGTCGAGTATCGTCACCACGTCCCTGGAGCGGAGGGGATTGACCCTCCGGAACTGTGCGTGAAAATACGCTGCGTCGGCCGGCACGTCCGTCAGCGTGTAGTCGATCTGGTAATAGACCGTGACGTCTTCGGCCCCGATGTCCTGGAGCGTGATTTTGCAGCTCTTGCGGAACGGCATCTCCCAGTAGCAGTTGAGGCCGCTGTGGGGGTTGACGCAGACTGCCGGGGATGAGATCTGTCCGTACTCTCCCCAGCCGCACGCGAAGAAATCGCCGGCGGGTGCCTCCACCGACGGGGTCTCCTCCCCGTCCCAGTACATGCGCAGTATCAGGTGGCGCCAGTTTCCCGTCGGGGTCATCCAGATGTGCTGTATCGCCCCAGACCCGCTGATCTCCGCCGCCGTGAACGTCTCCCCTGCCTTGATGCGGACGGACGGGGAGATCTTCCATCCCCGTCCCAGATCACGCGCCGCCTGGGCCCCCGTCCCCTCTGTCGCCATCCCCGCTTTCCCTTTCCCTCCCGTGAAATTCTCCGGGCTGATCGAGCGGGTCCTGGCCTTCGAGAGCCGGGAGAGATTCCCCATCCCCATCGAAAGACCGTTGAAGGAACCCTGCGCTGCTGCATCCTGTATGACGACTGCTGCGAAGAAGAGCATGAGGAACAATCCGGCGATGACGGCCATAAAATTCTCCTTCCTCTGCGGGGATGGGCGCTTTGTGTTCAGCTTCGGTGTGATCATTCTGGTAGCCACTCTCCTCCCTTGGTGATGTTATCCCGGGTATAGACCCTGGATGGAAGCGTGATCTCCCTGGGAACGGTCTTCCCCTGGAGTATGGACAGGGCCGTTTCGATCGCCTCCCTCCCCCCGGTCGGGTATTCAAAACACGCCGAGAGGATCCCCTGTCTGACGTACATCTGTCCCTCCTGCGGGAGACCGTCGATCCCGACGAATGCCATGGCATCGGCCCGGCCCGCCGCCTTTGCTGCCAGGTAGGCGCCGTGAGCGGCGGGGTCGTTCTGGCCGTACACAAGGTCAATCGATGGAAATCGCGCAAGCGCCGATTCCATCTCCTTCCTCGCGTTTGGCTCCAGCCACTTCATGTCAGCTTCGAACACCACCTCGATCTGTGTCCCCTTGATTCCTTCCCGGAAGCCTGAGTGACGGTCCTGTCCCGGGATCGAGGTCATGAGGCCTTTGAGCTCGACGACTTTCCCCTTCCCCCCGAGCAGCGTCGCAATCCAGCGTCCGGCGGCTCTCCCGATCTTTTTGTTGTCTGCTCCGATGAAGCACGTATACCTGTCTCCGAGCACCTTTCGGTCGAGGACGATCACGGGGATCCCCTTGCCGTACGCGTCGGCCACGGGCCGGGTCAGCGGCGCAGCCTCTTTAGGGGAGATGATGATCAGGTTCACGCCGGCCCGGACGAATTCTTCGAGGTGGGCGACCTGGCGGAGATTGTCGTTCTGGGCATCCTTGAAGATGACCGAGATCTCCGGGTGTCCCTCTGCGGCCTTCTTTATGTCTGCGTTCATCTGGACGCGCCAGGGTTCCCCCAGGTTGCACTGGCTCATGCCGATCGTCCATCTCGGGGCTTGTCCCGGGAGCGGCGTCGCCGTGAGGAAAAGCGCGAGTGTCGCGAGTGCGAGCACGGCTCGTTGTATCATGTGGTGGTCTCCTTTGTGTTCACCGGTTCTTCTGAAACAGCACAGCCGCCACGATGATCGCCCCGGTCAGCATCAGGCGCGTCTCTTCCCCGACGGCGTTGATGCTGAGGATCTTCTCCAGGTACCCGATGATGAGTATGCCGAGCGCGGTGAGCCAGATCGTCCCCGCTCCTCCCCGCAGGCTCGTTCCCCCGATCACCACCATTGCGATCGCCGACAGCTCGTACGTGCTCCCCGCTTCCGGATCGCCCTGAAGCTCCTGTGATGCCTGGCAGATCCCCGCGACGCCGCAAAGGATCCCGCTGATAGCATAGGCGAGCACCGTGGTCCCCCGCACCGGAATCCCCGCATAGCGTGCGGCCTCTTCGTTACCGCCCAGAGCGTACATGTGTCTCCCCCACCGGATGCGCGAAAGGAACAGGCCGCAGAGAAGGAGCGAGGCCGCGAGGACGAGCGTGACGACGGCGACGTGTCCCCCCGCGATGCGTGCGCTGAGTGTATCAAAAACCGGTGGGACGGGGACATAGACGTACGTCCCGTCGGCGCCCTGCACTGCCGTCGAGATCTTCTGCCCCCCCGAGACCCACTTCGCCAGGCCCCGCGCAAAGACCATCATGGCGAGCGTGGAGATAAACGGCTGTATGCGGAATCGGCCTGTCAGGAAGCCCGAGAGCCCCCCCAGGAAAAGGCCGGCCGCGAGCGTCGCCACTGCGGCGAGGAACGGGTTCCACCCCGCATGCATGGTGAAGAGGGAGAAGAGGACGGCGGAAAGGCCCAGGATGCTCCCGACGGAGAGATCGATCCCTCCAGAGATGATCACGACCGTCATCCCGCACGCAAGTATGCCGATCACCGAGACCTGCCGCAGCATGTCACGGTGCGTGCCCCAGGAGAAAAACGTCCCGTCGGCATTGAACACGAGGCCGAGCGCGAACACCATTGCCAGCGAGAGGCACGCGCGCACGGCAGGGGAGCGCAGTGCACAGCGGAGCCTGTTCACCGTGTTTTCCCGCAGAAGCTGACCTTCAGCCCGAGCTCTTTCATCGCGGCGGCACGGATGAACATTGCTTTCCGTGCGGTCGCCCTGTCGGGCGCATAGACGACATGGATGTGGTTGGATTTGTGCCGGGCCATCATCTGGTCCCTCGTGATGCCGTCCATCACCGCGTGCATGACCGGCCACTGGGGCGTCGTCAGCCTCCACCGCTCGTGCGTCTCCGGATCCGGGAGCGCGACCGCCTCCGCGAGCCCCGTGTCGTACTGGAGGGCTCCGCCGGCGAGGAACACCCGGCTCCACACGATGTGCCCCGGCTTGCTTACTCCCTTGATCGAGCTCCCCCCCAGCCGGAAGTACATCGGGGGTTGGCGTTCCCCCACGGCACTGCGGTAGCCGCCTGCGAAATGTGCCGGGGGGACTGCGCCCGAAATTTCGAAGAGCCAGACAAACCTGTCGGTGCCGTTGACGTTGAACTGCCGGCCCCAGCGGATGTCGTGAAGCGTATTCTCCGGCGGGAGGCCAAGCGACCTCCAGAGTCTGTACGTGAGGAGCGCGTCGAACCCCGCGCACTCATCCACCTCGTTGAAGTGGGGGAGGGCTTCCC
Source organism: Ignavibacteriota bacterium (assembly GCA_003154425.1). Taxonomy (GTDB): domain Bacteria; phylum Bacteroidota; class Ignavibacteria; order UBA10030; family UBA6906; genus Fen-1273. The sequence goes on along the minus strand of PMDK01000330.1, from coordinate 22,705 downwards.
CTTTGAAAAGTTCTCCCCCCCCGGCGTCCTCGAGCACCGGGGGGCGTTCGACGTTGTTGAGCATCCCCTCCGCGAGATCCGAGGCGGGAGTGAGATCTTTCAAACCCTGCTGGTACTGGATTCCGATTGCATCACAGCGGAACTCCTGCGCAAGGCGGAGGGCGGCGATGTACATGCGGCACTGCCCAAGCACCTGCGCCTCGGTCAGATCGGTGTCTTCGTGTCGTCCGAAACGGAATGTCATCCCGCGTTCTTTCAGCCACTCGAGCACCCCCCTCGCTTCATGTTCCTTTACGGTGAGCATCCTGGCGTAGAGTGTCGACTGGCTCAGCCGTTCCTTAAACACTCCTGTCGCGTGGAGCAGCTCGTCGGGGATGATCGCGTTATACATCCCCATGCATCCCTCATCGAATATCCCCATGATGGCTTTGTTCTGTCTGAACGTCCGTGCGAACGCCCTCCCGGCCTCCTCGGCCGCCGCCGGGACGCGTGCGGCGTTGTACGGGGTCACGTGCGACGTGTCGTGCGTGATCCCGCCGGTCTTCATCCATTTCTTCAGCCCGCCGGTCGCAAATGCATCCGTGAAGTCCTCGCTCCAGAGTGTGCTGTAGGGGACACCCGCCTTGGTCAGGCATCCGTTGAGGTTCAGCATCCCGACGAGCCCCGGCCACATGCCGCTCCAGTTCGCAACCGTCAGGATCGGTCCCCGGTGTGTTATGAGCCCGGCAAGGACGTGATGGCTGTACTGCCACACGGCTTCGGCGACGATGAGCGGGGCGCGGGGAGGGATCCGGCGGAACACCTCCATCCCGTAGTGCTGGCTGTCGATGAATCCGTGCTGCTTCGCCGGGTCGAACGGATGTGCCCTCTTGACCGAACCACCGAGTCCTTCGATTGCGCGCGCAAGCTGCTGTTCCATGGCGGATTGCGCCGCTTCGCAGTTCCGGTTGGCGGAGAGGCGGAGGTCGCCGCTGGCGATGAGGTAGATGGGTTGCATGGCTTTCCTCGCTGGTGTGATTGTCGTGAATGTCAGCAAATACGGAAGAACAGTCAACTCCCCGGACGGGATCCCGGGCCCGGGAGCTCTCAGGCGAGATCTCCGGCAATCCTCCCGTGCGCCATCGTCCTGAGCGTCTCTGCATCGGTGCCGGGAGGCCAGGGGGGGGCGATCGGTTCGAGGACGCGAATGAGCATCGCCTGCTTCCCGCGCAGTATGAACCCCCGCCTGGGGAGCGCAGCGGAAGTGCCGTGGAGCGCGATCGGCAGGACCGGACGGCCCGATCTGATGGCAAGCTCAAACGCCCCCGCTTTGAATTCCGCCGGCTCGCCGCGGGCGGAACGGGTCCCTTCGGGAAATATCATGACAGAGCTCCCCTCCCCGAGGGCGGCTGCCGCTCCTCGCATCATGCTCAGATTCCCACTGAGGCGCCCCCGCTCAATCCTTATGTATCGGTTGAGCGTCATGTTCCAGCCGACGAAGGGGATCCGGAAATTCTCGGACTTGGAGACCCACTTGAAGTGTACGAAGAGCCGGAACAGCACAAGTATGTCGACGAGTGACTGGTGGTTGCAGACCATGACGTACGCGGCATGCCTGTCGATATGCTCCTTTCCCTCGATCCGGACGCTCCAGAGCGGGTTGCACCACGTGTAGAGCGAGGCCCAGAAGCATGAGAACAAGTGGAGGAACCGGAGCCGCCTGTCGAAAGAAAACGTCACTCCCCGTATGAGCAGTGCAACGGGAAACAAAACAGCCGATGTGAGAAGCATGAAGGTCCAGAACAGGAGTGAACCGGTGAGAGCCATCGGCGTGCGATCACGCCTCGATCACCGGGTGGTGAGCCCGGCTGAGCGTGAGGAATTCGTCGCACATTGCGGCAAGGGCCTCCGGTCTGTGCCCTGCCCCGGCAGGATCGGTGTACCACCGCGGGATGAATCCTCCCCGGGGGCGGCCGAGGAACCGTGCCATCGCCCGGCAGTAGGCCCGGATCTCGTCGATCGACCCGGTCACCATTGTCTTTTGAATGTCGACAGGGGAGAAGAATGTCAGCCGGCCGCCGAACCGTGTTCCGAGAAGCTCCAATCCCATGTTTTCCTGCTGATCCATGTGGATGGCGTCGAGCCCTATGGAGATCAGGTCGTCAAGTATGTCGACGATGTAGCCGCAGCTGTGCAGGAACATGAACATGCCGTTCTCATGAACGGCCCCGAAGAGGCGCTCATAGAAGGGCTTCCAGATTTCCCGCCAGGCCCCCGGAGAGATCATCAACGCGTCCTGGAGGCCCCAATCGTCCGGGATGAGGTATCCATCCGCTCCTTCACCTGCGAACCTCTCAACCGCGTAGAGGTTCATGTCAAGCAGGAGACTGATGAGCCTCCGGAGCTCACCGGGCGATTCGTGAATGTCGATCCAGGTCGCGTCCATCCCCCGAAGGAAGTGAATCCGTTCGTACAACGAGATTCCTTTGGCCAGTATGAACCTGTCCCCCGCCCGGTGCCGCATCCCCGCCACGTTCCTCCAACGGCGCTCGTCCCGGATGTCGGGCACCCGGAGCGACGCGAAATCGTCCCAGCTCTTCAGCGGCACTTCCCTGACCTGTCCGAGCTGCATCTCGCCGATATTCGCCCAGACCGCTCCCCATTCGTCCGTACCGCTTGCCGGGCGCGAATCCGGGGAGGGGTCCATTTCGATGGAGTAGAAATCGGTCCCGTACGGATCGGGAAGATCGTACGGCAGGCGGTCCGCCCCACGGAAGAGGAGCGTCCTTTTAACCAGCTCACGGCTTGTCATCGTGGATTGCATGTTCGCCTGTCATGAGCCGTGCAACGTCAAGTATCTCCGCGCCCGTTGCCGTCCCTGTTTCTCTCAGTTTTTTCACTGTCACCGCCGCGGCCAGGTTCCCCATCTCGCCGGCTTCCTCGAGCGTCCCGCCCGCTGCGAGCGCTGCGGCGACGGCGGAAACCGCCGTGTCCCCCGCTCCGACCGGATCGATCGGCCCCGACAGAGGGACTGCGGGGATGTCGGCGAAGCCGTTTCCGTCGAACACGAGCATCCCTTCCGCGCCCCGGGTCCATGCGTGAGCCTTCATTTGAAATACGGATCCAGGAGTTTGCGCTCCGCCGGCGACCAGGCATGGGAGCGGTAATATCCTGTCAATTTCCGGGCAACGGAGGTCTGCTCCATGAAATATGAGGCGACGGCCTCAGCCGGTGCACGGAGTCTCCCGTTCGGGTTCGCCATCGCGCTCAGGAGGCCGCTGAACAAGGGTTCGTCGCAGTAGCCGAGCCTCTTCAGTGCTTCGAGGGCATTGACCCTCGTCATGAATTCGTAGGAGACCCCGGTGTATTCGACAAGGCGTGCCACGGACGCGGTGTCCCCGCGCCTTGCGCTGATCTCGTGCCAGAGCACCCGCACCCGGTTTCCCGTTCCGCGATCGTTTTTCGTAAGGGCGAGGTAGCGCGGCGTGTCCCCCGGGAACCGTGCCGAGAGGAGTTCGAGGGCGGCCGCGACGTTGGTGTAGGAAGAATCGCGGAGAAGCCGCTCCGCATCCTCCTTCAGAGAAATGGGGACGACGGTGCAGGCGCGGAGTGCGGCCCCCCGCACGGTTGCCTCGGTGTCACGGAGTGCCTGCCCGAGGAGATCGATTGTCCGCGCGTCGCTGTCCCCGGTCACCTGCGACAGGATCTCCTCTCTGAGGGCGTGGAACCGCTCCCGGCCGTAGACCTGGATCAGGAAATCCCGTTTGGATGCGACGTCAAGGCCCCGCATGGCTGCGATCGCGTCATACCGGTCGATCATCAGCGGCGCGCCGAGCGCCTGGGCTTTCAGCATCGGGAGAGGCTTCTCGAAGTCAACCGACTTGAGTACCCGGCTCCCGGGGTCAAAAAGAGCGAACGCGACAGCTCTCCCCCCCGGGTTCGGTATCGTGACTCTGGTCGCTCCATCGGCAATCATCTGCCGGAGGCGGTCCGATGTCCCGTCGGCATAGTGGACTTCGAAGACCAGGGGCATGCGGAAAAGCCCGACAAGCTCGTCCAGCTCGTGCGTCTGAGCGACAGTGAACACCGATTGCCGAGCGGGTGTTCCCCGGGCGGCGACGTCCTCAAACCTGACGCTGTATCCCGGTTCGCCTCCCCGGTATATCCACTCGTTGAAGAACCAGTCCGGTGTGAGCCCGAGAACGTCCTGGAACGCCTGGTACAGGTCGTTGGTTTCGACGTTGCCGTATGCGTGCTTCAGGAGGTAGTGCTTTATCACGCGGCGGAATTCCTCCGCGCCGAACGTCGAGACCATCATGTCGAGTACCGCCGACCCCTTCTGGTACACGCGCGCGCTTCCGGCCGCACCGTGGAGGAGGGGGACCCGGTTCAGTTTCGATGCCCCCAGGGCGGCTGTCTGTTCTTCACGCCGCGCCCACTCGTACCACTCTTCCCCGTATGCCGATTTCTGGAATAGCTTCGCGTAAAATGTGGCAAAACTCTCCTGCAGCCACGCGCTGATCCCGCTCCGGCCTGTGATGAAGTCGCCGAACCACTGGTGGGAAAGCTCGTGCGCATTTACCGCGACGTAATTCCGGTCGAGGAACGAGCGTCCGTCCACGAGGAGAAAGTCGCCGAACACGGTGGCGGTCGTGTTCTCCATCCCCCCGTACAGGAAATCCTGGACGGGGACCTGCGAATAGGATTCCCACGGGTAGGGGACCCCGGTTTCCTCTGCGACGAAATCGATGATTGCGGCGGAGTACCTGTATGTCGGCTCGATTCTCCCGGGTTCTTCAGGATAGTACCAGAGGTTGACGGGGACGCCGGCCTTCGTGTGAAGCGTCCTCACGCCGTATCTGCCGATCGCGAGCATGACGAGGTACGTCGAATGAGGGTGCGTCATGCGGTAATGCCAGGTGCGTGTCCCGTCGCCGTTGTCACGAACGTCCACGCTCGTTCCATTGGAGAGCACGCTGTACGCGCTGTCGAATGTGACGATCGTTTCGGTTGTCATCTTGTCGTTCTGCTGGTCGCAGCAGGGGATCCAGTTCCTGTTGTCGATTCCCTGTCCCTGCGTCCAGATCTGCTTCCGGCTCAGGTTCCGGGGGTCGTCCCAGCCGATGAAATAGAGCCCGCGGTCCGGGTTCGCTTCGTACGTGAACGTGATGGTGTCCTGCGTGTCCCACACGAGCGGCGGGTCCGGAAACACGGTCACTCCCTCCGGGGACGTCCTGTAGGGGAGCTTCCCGCCGTTCAACGAGGCGTCAAGTATCCTGATCGCGGGCCCGTTGAAAAAGAGCGAATCGACTTCCGGACGGAGCGGCGCGAAGACATGTGTCACATTCCCCTTCACGAGCTTTCTCGCGGTGTCGAATCTGAGCTCCACGCGCATGTGCTTCATGTCCACCGGGTGCTCGGCCGGCTCGCTCCCCGGCTGCACGTACACGCGCGCCGTGGGGTATGTGGTCTCCTGGCCTCTGCTCCTTGCCGTCCCGGACACCATGATCGATAATGCAATCATCGATTTCCCAATGAGCGTCCTCAACTCTCAATCCTCCATCTTCCGTTTTCCATTGTTGCTCTCAGTAATTAAGGATTTTCCCCTTTTCGATCGCCGGTAGTCCGCCCGTCATCCACAGAGGCGCCGGCGCCCCCATCAGGTAGTGGTCGAAGAACTGCAGCATCCGGATCGACAGGTCCTTCCTGTTCTTCCTCTGAACCAGGTTGTGCGCCTCCCCGTTGTACACGAGCATCCAGACCGGCCTGTCGAGGCGCCGGAGCGCGTTGAAGAATTCTATCCCCTGATACCACGGTACCGCGCCGTCCGCATCGTTGTTCATCAGGAGGAGGGGAGTCCTGACACTGTCGGCGCGGAAGAGGGGAGAGTTCTCGATAAACAGGTCCGGGCGCTGCCACAGGGTCGCCCCGATCCGGCTCTGCTCCTTCTCGTACTGGTGCATGCGCGCGATCCCCGATTCCCAGCGTATGCCGCCGTATGCGCTCGTCATATTGGAGACCGCCGCCCCCGCCATCGCCGCCCGGAACATTTTCGTTCGTGTCACAAGGAACGCTGTCTGGTACCCGCCCCAGCTCTGTCCCTGGAGTCCCATCCTGTCCTTGTCCACGAATCCCCTGGCGATGAGAGATTTCACGCCGGGTATGATGCAGTCATAGGCGCTTTTTCCCGGGTATCCGATCCTGTAGCGTATGTCCGGGATGAAGACAATATACCCTCTGCTCACGTACAGCGAAATGTTCACTGTCGACGCGCTGGGAGCGGGGGGGATGTACCTGTGGAGCAGGTCGGAGTTCCGCTCGTAGTAGTAGACGATCATCGGGTACTTCTTCGCCGGATCGAACGCTTCCGGCTTGTACAATAGCCCGTCAAGGGGCTTTCCGTCCCCTCCCTTCCAATGGACCGGCTCGACCGTTCCCCAGCGATATTCTCTCTGCTGCGGGTTGCTGTCGCTTAACCGCGTCGGTGAGGAGAAGCTTGTGTCCGTCATGTAAAGATCGGTGGGCTCCCTGAATGATTCCCAGGTGAAAATCACACCGCCGGCGTTAAGTGCTTTTGCGATTGTCGGGTACCCGTGCGGGGTGACTTCCAGGCGCCGTGGAGCCGCCGCCCGTCCCGCCTCTGTGCGCGCGAAACCGGCGGATTTGTCCTTCTCATCGAATGCCCGGAGGATCATCATGGAACCCGGCGTGAGGAATCGCTCCTCCGGGTCGAGACGCACGTACCGATAGCGCATGTGCGACCTGCGTCCTTCCCCGTCCGTCATGCAGCGCGCGCTCTTTGCCCCGGTGGGGTCTCCTCCCCAGATATCGTACCTGTCATAGAACAGAAACAGGCTGTCCCCTTCCGTCCACCCGAGCGCGCCGTACGCCCGCGGGTCCGCAGGGACGTCGCTCAGCTCGTCGTAGAGGGGCACCTTGACTGCAGCGGTCATGTTCACGGGTGCTCCTCCCGTGACCGGGATCGCGAACCAGTTCTTCTTTTTCGCGTCATACCAGGTGACGAACCGTCCGCCGGGGGAGAGGCTCGCGCCTTCCCGTATGCGCGTGAGCAGCCGTGTGCGGGCGCCGCTCTTCACGTCGACTGCATAGACGTCATACGAGGGGGTGCCTTCCCAGGTCTCCTCGCGCATGTACGGGACGTTCGACAGCCCGAGGGCGAAGGGAGCGTTCCCCTCATCTCCGGTCACAATGACGGAAAGCGACGTATCCCCGAGCTGTGTGAAGTGCCTGTCCGCTATATCCACGACCGCGGCATACGACCGTTTCTTTTCTTCGTCCAGATCCTTCAGCTGCTGCGACTGAATGTGTCCGTCCTGCCAGCTCCAGATGTCGAGTTTTGCCGTCTCTTCGTCGAGCAGCGTCGTGTCTTCCGGAAGCGGCACGGGGGCCGTCCCGAAGAAGAGCCTCGCACCGTCCCTGGAAAAGTAGATGCGTCCGTTTTCGCTGACGAGCCAGTGCGCGTACATTCCCTTTGTGAGGGTGTCTGCGACCCGTGACGCGGAGTCGGTCCCGGCCTTCCAGTAATACAGCGAAAAGTAATGCTGCCTGGACTTCACCGTGTCCCTGTCGGCGACGAACGCCGCCTGCGTCCCCGCCCGGTCCCAGGCCGGCTGCCTGAACGATCCTTTCCCCGCGGCGATCGTGTCGGTCTTCCGTGTCCCGGCGGAAAAGACAAACACACCCGCTCTCGCGGCGCTGTCGTTTCCGGTCGTTGTGACGATCAGGCGCTTCCCGTCCCTGCTCAGGGCGTAGTCCCGGGCATAGGGAAATGCATATTCCCGGGCCGTCGCAAGCTCGCGGAATATCACCGTCGTCCCTTTTTCCTCTTTCGTCTCCTTTGACTTGTCGTCCGGAGCGTCATCATTGTGCCCCCGGTTTTTCTTCGACGTGTCGGGCACCGCTTTCTTCGATGTGTCCGGCGCCGCTCTTTCGAGCTGGTAGGCCAGCCAGCCGGAACCTTTGTCCGGCAGTTTGAACGATTTCACGCGGGGGATTCTCTGCACGGTGTGCGCCCGGAGATCGAGTATGCCGAGCGAATCCTTCGGCTGGTCGTCCCCCTTCTTCTTGTCATCCCGGGCTTTCTTGATTGCCGAGAAGAGGGGCCTGATCGTGAACACCGCATAGTCGGAGCCTTCGGTGAACCGTCCTCCCGTGCCGCGGGCTATGGTGTCGGCGGGCCCGCCCTCTGCGCCCGAGACGACGAGCCGGGCATCCCCCTCCTGCGGCTCAAGTGTGTACATCACATGCCGGCCGTCGTTGGCGATCGACTCTCCGCTGATCCTCGTCCACGAATCGTAGGCGTCATGGCCGAGCGGCTTCTTTGCCGTCTGCGCGGCGGAGAGGTGCACGGCAAGGAATGAGAGAATGAACGTCAGTCCGCGCATCCGTTGAACCATTATCATGTTCCTTCCGCCTCGTGAGTGTCGATCATGTGTATTTCAGCGTGAGATCCGCGGTGCTTCCCGGAGCGAGGAGGTAGCGGCGAAGCCCCCGCTCGCGCCCGGACGGCCAGGGTTTCAGCGGGAGGGTTTCCCTTCTGTCCACAGTCAGCTCACCCGTGCATCCGGCCGGCATCGTCACCGAAAGGCGACGGTCTCCCGGGCGCCCCTCCGTGGCGAAGAGTATCTCCCCCTTCACGGTGAGCGCGGTGAGGGCAACGCGCTCCAGGTCGCCCGGCTGAGGCCGCACCATGCAGCGGGTGAACCCGGGGGCCAGCGGTTGTATCCCCGCTATCCCCATGTACAGGAGGTACAGGGGGACGGGACAGCAGTGGCTCATGACAGAGCCTGAGTCCGGGTGCTCCTCCCAGAATTCCTGCAGCGTGTTGTTGTGCTTCACGGAATACATTGCGGCCCAACGCGTCCGGAAATCACTCAGTATCACATCCGGCCGGCCTCCTTTTGCGAGCGCCCAGAGTCTCCAGCAGGAGTTGGCCGGGTAGGAGAACCCCATCGACGGGGGGACCTCCGCAAGCCGGGAGAGCGCGGGGGCGGTCCGCGACGCCGGGCAGAGGTCGTAGAGGATCCCGAGAGCGAGCGACCTGTCGCATGTCCGCGATTCCCCTTCCTCCTTTGCCCATGGACGGTTTGCCACGTAGACCCCCTCGGCGCTGTCCCAGTACACTTCCTGTGTCCGCCGCAGGAGCTCCCCGGCGAAGGCGAGGGATTCCTTTTCCCACCCTCGTTCGCCGAATGCACTGCAGAGCGGAGCCAGCGCATGCCTCAGCATCGCGACCGCGTAGAGATTGAACGCGCACTGTTTGTGCTTCTGTTTCTTGTACGCGAGATGGTCGATGTACACCGAAGGGACTCCCAGTCCCTCGACGGGGAGCAGCCCGTCTTCCCTGCGGAGAGAGCGGAGGTACGTGAGGAATTTCAGCAATCGGGGGAAGGGCTCCTCGAGGGCTCCCCGGTCCCCCGTGTAGAGGTAATGGTGCATGCAGTCAAAAACGAATCCGACGCCGTGATCGACAAGCGGTCCCCAGTAGGAGACCTGGATCTGGCGCTCCCACAGCCGGGCCAGACGGTCGTACGCGGGCCAGCAATCGAGGAAGAATCCCTCTTCGGTGATTCCCTGGCTGAACGTCCTGACGAACCTCGCCGGTTGTTTCGTCTCGCCGAATGCGAGATACACGGCGTGGAGCTGGTGGCTTCCGTCGCCGCTGTACTGCTGCCGTTCGCGCCCCATCCCGTCCACGGCGAGCTCATGGACAGAATTGTTGACCGTGTTGATCGCCGCAGCGAGGAGCCGGTTGATCGTTTCGTCGCTTGTCGTGACCGCGGGAGTGCGTGACCATGCGTATGTCCGCCGACGAAGCCCCACGTCGGTGATCGTCACAGTCCCGGGGCCTCCCCGGATGTGGAGCTGCACCCACTTGACCGCCTCGTAGTCGAATGTCTCGAACCTGTTGGGCCCCTCAGCGCATGTGAACCGTCCCCACGAATGATAATGCGTGTTGAGGAGCGTGGCCCGGGAAGGATCATGGCTCTCCTGCACCATGAGCTCGACGATTGTCCCCGCGGGGGCGTTGATGCCGAACGTGGGCCACCCGATCCCTTCTTCTGCAAACTCGAACGTCAGGACCGACCCCTTTCCTTCCTCGAGCGTAACCTCCCACCCGTGCTCCCCCCGGCCGGAGGCAGGCACTCTGTCATCGACGGTGAACGCTTCGGGGGTGAGGAATTCGAAATATTCTTCGGGCGGGACGTGCCAGGTGACGAAGAAGGACGATGCGAGCCCCACCGCCGGCACCATCGACTCCCGCATGAGGGGGACGCTTCTCGGCCGGAGCCCGCAGTGCACCGGGTTCCCCCGCAGGTCGAGCGCGTACTCGTTGTAGGCGGAAGAGATCGGCGTCGCGGCGGCTGAGGAATCGGGAAGGACCATGGGGGCGTGCCAGCGCGGGCCCCCGGGGAACCCGGGTGAATCCCACCCGGACGGGTACAGCCGCGCGTCGAATTCCTCCTGCAGCGAGCGGAGGTACCACCTCTTGTAATGCCCGGCCTGCCATGACCCTGCAAGTGAACAGAGCCATGAGCCGTCCGAGACGATCTGTGTGGCGGCGCCGTCCGTCGTTTCTATCTCGAGGCGGCATATGAACCCCGGTTTTCCTGCAGGAGCCGTCCCGTCGCCGTGCCCGTAAAAGAGGACTGTCGCGGCGATCACATTGTCCCCCTGGCGGAGCCGGGGGGCGATGTCAAGCGGATCGACCTCCATCCAGCGCGGGTCTGAGGGGGCCGGGCCCCACTGGATGCGTGAGCCGTTGACGTGGAGCAGGTAGCGGCTGTCGGCACAGACCCATCCTGCGGCACGGCGCACGGGTGCGTTCAGTCTGAACTGTCTCCGGAAGAACACGAACGTGTTCGGGAGTGTCCGCCCGGAAGGATACCAGATCCACTGTGCGGGGGAAAGGTCGAGCTCTTTGGGCGTCACGGGTGTGCCGATCGTCTGCGGATGTTTCTCGTGCGGAAACGGGATGCCCCTGGCACCCCCCTGCGGTGTGTCCAGGAGAGCGGCGGGGACGCCGAGAGCCATCCATGTGAAAAAATCGCGTCGTGTCAGTCCGGGCATCACCATGCCTTTCGTATGGGGTGCCCCTCCGTGTTGAATATGACCTTGTCGAACGGGAGCACTTCGGCAGGAGCGAAAAGGAGATAGAGGTACTTCATCGTCTCGGCCATGAAATACGGTTCCATCCTGTCCCGCTTCGCCTTCGTTACGACGTTATCCAGTTCCGTGAATCCTTCCTCCGTCCGGCAGTACGTGACGAGGCTGTCAAGGAACACTTTTCCTATGTTCAGGTAGACCGGGTCATGCGTCGCACTGAAAAGGTAGTACGCCGATTCCATGACCTCGGGATTGAGATAATAGCGCGGTTTCTCGGCCTTCCCGGTGACATAATTGTACTCTTCGGGCTCTATGCCGTACTTGCACCACATTGCAAAACAGGATTGCATGAGCCGGTCGGCCCTGCCGATGTCGCCGGACAGTGCGAGGCAGGCCGGGAAGTATGCCTCCAGCGCTCCGAACCAGGTCTTCGTCCTCTTCCCGGTGTTCATGTCTGCGTGGCCGTACCAGTATCCCGTCGCGCTCGAGTCGAGAAGGTATTTGTTTATCGCTGCGTAGTGCGTCAGCCACATCTGCCTGCAATCGGAATCGTCGAACAGGTAGCCGCATTTCAGCACGTATTCATAGTAGGAATCGATGCCTGCGCCCAGGTGGCTGTCGGTTTTCGTCCATTCTCCTGTCGTCACATTGATCCCTTCTCCCACAAGTCCGATATCCGACCTTGCCCGGTACAGCGAAAGAAGGGCGATCTTGGCGCTGTTGTAGTATGCCCCTTTGCCGGTCATCGCGGTGAGCGAGCCGAACTCGACGAGAAGTGTCCCCGCCGCTCCCGGGTTGCTCAATTCCCCGCGCACCGCTCCCGTTTTCAGGTTGACCTCCATGTAGGGAAGACCCGTCCCGCTGACGAATGCGGGGAGCATTCGCCTCCCCAGGTCATCGGCGAGATCGAGGAGCCGGTGATCCCTTGAAAGCTGGTAGTTGGTGAGGAGGCTCCCCATAACCCGGATCGTGAATTCGAACACGTTGACGTACACGTCCTTGTCGAACGACAGGTGCGTGGCGATGAACTCTCTCGTGCTGTCCGCTTCCTCCGTCAGACCCATGAGCGTCATGGTGTCGAGTGCCTCCACCGCGGTCAGGTAGAACGGTGTGCCGTACCAGTCGTAGTACGTCTTGCTGACCGGCTTGAACCCGTCATGCCCCCATGCATACGTTTTATACCCGTTCCAGGCGTGAAGAAACTCCATCTTCACGCGCGCAGCCATGTCCTCGGCGGTGACCATTTGCGCGCTTGCTGTCGTGAGGGAGAGGCAGACGAGGAGTGAGCAGAGAGTCATGCGCATGGCGGTTCCTTTTTGATTGGTATTCCGAAGGTGGCGCCGCAGGCGCCGCCACTGAAAAATAGCGATTACCCCTGAATAAGAAAACTCCACTACCGTGCCAGACGGATCTCCATGGCCTTCATCCTGTCATAGCGCCTGAGGATGGGACCGGGCGGGATCCGCCCCCCCCGCTCCCCCGCGTTCCGCAGTGTCTCGGCCCGGACCGATACAAGGGGAGCATCCGTCCCCCCGGCGGGGGGGCCCGCAAGCGCAACCCGGATGAGCACTCCGGCGGCCGAGGAGGCCGCATCCAGTGTGAGCCGCCCCCACTCCGTCGGCACATCGTGAATCGCAATGCGAGATCCTTCCCTGAACCACGCGGCAGGGACTCCGGGGAAGATATCAAGTGTATCCCCCCGTTCAAAGTAGAGGAGATCCCTGATTGCACCGACAAGACAGGCGCTTGTTTCCGCATCTGAACCGTCCCCCGTCGATCGCGTCCCCTTCCCCCGGAGCTGCTGTTCTTCGACCCATGTGCCGAGCCGCCCGGAGTGGTTGGCCACATCGTAGACCATCGTTGCCGCCCGTCGGCCTTCCCCCCGCCAGGAAAGTGCGGAGGCGTGTGCGAGGCCGAGCCATGACCAGACCGCGCCCGACGTCCATCCGGCGTCCCGTATCATCCCTTCACTCAGCGTGGAATCGAGCATCGTCAGGTTCCCGCCGGCGATTGAATCGAGGAACGGGTCGTGGCAGCCGAAATACCTCGCGTACCGGAGCGAGCCGAGGAATCCATACTGTCCCCGCTGCGGCGGTGCCCCCGTCGACGTATCGCCGACCGTTACGGGGAGGTACACCGTGCCGAAGCGGTCATGCCTGAGGCTCCGTCTGGCGGCGCGCACATAATCCGCCAGGAGCTCATCGAAAAGGGACCGCCACTCCTTCTCCTGGATCGAATGACCGAGCCAGCGCGCAGTCCCGGCGGCTGTTTCCAGCGCCATGAGCGCGAACGTCGCGGTGCTGAAATCCGGCACTGAACCCGTAAGGCCTCCGTCGACGAACCCCGGGGGAAAAAGTCCGTACCCAGGTGCAGCCGTGTCGTGCATCGTCTCCCGGCGCGCGTTCCGGATCCAGTCCACGGCGCTCACCATGCGGGGCCACTCGATCTCCATCCACGGTTTGTTCTGCGACAGACGGGCATAATGCCCCATGGCGTGAACGAAAATGGGGGTCTCCAGGAACGAATTGGCCGGCGTCAGGACGCGCAGACGGCCGTCCTTCTGCTGGTAGTGAAATGTCCCTTCGATGAATCCACGCACCGAAGCCGTGTCCCCGAGAGCCAGGAGGGCTTCCCCCATGAGGAGGAGGTCGTACAGGAAAAGTCCCCTGTAGACAGTCGGCCCCGGCTGGAACACGGGGGCTCCGTCGACTTTCTCGGCGGCCTGGTACATCGCACGTACGTTGACGTCGAGTATCCCCTGCAGCGCGCTGTCCGGTATGACGATTCTCCCCTGCGGTATCACACGCTGGGATTTCCAGTACTTCCTGGCCCGGTTCAGTTCCTCCCTGAGAATGAAAGGGCGGTCCTTCCCTCCCGGGAATTCTCCGGGCGCCTGCGTCACCCGGAGCTCCACCCGGGTCGTCCCTCCGGGAAGCGGAAATGTCCAGCGCTTCCTCGGGCCGTCCCCCGCGGAATTTCCGGCCAGTGGAGCGGGTGTGCAGCGAACCGTCATGCCGGGGGGGAGCAGTATGGTTCCGCTCAGTGTGTCGTACTCAAGAGGGCGGCGTGTCGTGACCACAAGGACGGGGGCCGCACCTCCCCCCGTGATCGAGGCGGTGAGCGCGTCTGTGCGCGGAGCGGGGGAGAGGAGCTCGAGCTCATGTCCGCATCCCCAGTACACCTCCGCTTTCCCCGACATTTCCCCCCGTATGACCGCACCCGTGTCGATCGTCGTTCCGGCCGGGAATACCCAGAATGCGTTGAGTATGACGTTGGGATCGCCGCTCTCGGGGGCGAATCGTGCCTCGATCGATATCTCGCCGTCGCCGTTCACGTCGCGTCCGGTAAACACGAGGACATGAGGCACGTTCTTTCCTCCCTCCCCGACGGGGTCGATCGTCTGCGGCGGAGCCCCCTCGACACGGCACTCAAGGACCCTCTGCCCCCGGCCGGATTTGTATCCCTCGCACACTCCGAGGAGAACCACTTTGTCGCTTCCTGGATTCACTTTCACACGGTATTCGATCGGACGGTTGGTCCCCCAGGCCGTGCCGCGGAATGCGGGATCGACGATTCCGGCCGGGTCGGCCCATTCGGTGGCGCCGGCCAGATGTCCCAGCCTCCTGACGGCGCCCGAGCTGAATGATGAAGGAAAATCTGTTGACGGGGGGACGACGCAGAATGCATTTGCCGTGCACCGTATGAACCGGCTCCGGAGCACCGTCGTCGCCACGGGGATTGCAGGGTCCGCGAAATACTGCCGGATGTCGGGGTCCTGTTCCCCCGGGAGGGCGAACCCGATCTCCGTCCCGGCCTCATGGTATGGCCCGGGGCCGAAATCGTATGCCAGAGCGCCGCTGCCGAGCAGTATCGTTTTGTGGTAGTCAAACGGGAAATTCAGCAGCGTGTACTGTCGTTCGCTCTCGTACCGGTGGTCCACTGCCGGGTCTCCGGGGCGCGCGATGGAGCTCCCCGCTGAAAACACAACGCTCCATATGATGAGCCGCCTGCTCACCGGTGTCGTGCCGTGAATGCGATCGTTGTTCCCTCGGGTGCCGGAAACTCCCGTGCTGCGGGAAGTCCGCCGCCGCCGGCATACGTGAATCCCGCCTCCCGCAATCCTTCAAGCACGATGCGGAGTGTGCAATGCGTGGCACGGGGGATCTTCCCCACCGAAAGCGTGCACGTAGCTCCGTCAGATGAGACACTGAGATCAAGCGAGATGGGCCCGAAGTCCGTCAGCACCCTGTCAAGGCGAAGCCGGGCTCCGCTCATGTACCAGCCGGCAGGGACTCCCCCCAGGACTTCAACCGTGTCTGTTCGTTCATTGACGATCATATCCCTGAGGAGGAGGATGAAAAGTGATCCCGCCGTCGCGTCGGAGGCGTCACCTGCCGTGCGAGTCCCCAGTTCCTTCGGAAGCTGTTCCTCCAGCCATGTGCCGAGAGGGGATGCATGGTTGGCGACAGCGTACAGTATCTCCTTCGCCCGCGCATAGTTCCGCTGGTACATATGCACGATCCCCTCCTGCGCGGTAAAGAACGGCCACACCCCCTTTCTCAGCCATCCGACGTCCTGGTGAATTCCTTCGGTGGTGTTCGCATCGAGCATGGCAAGCGTCCCGTTCAGGACCGGGTCCGCATAGGGGAAGAGATGTCCGAACGCCTGCCCGTCCAGCAGCCCCCAGTTGGCCTGTTGCGGGAGCGTGACCGAAGATGTGTCGCCGACTCTCATGGGGAGGTAGATATTGCCGTGTGAGTCGCGCCGGACGTCACGCATTGATGCTTTCCTGAAGGAGCCCATCAGGTCGTCTGCGAGCGCATTCCACGATCCGGCGCTGTCTCCGATCCCCAGCGATGATGCACTCCGTGAGGCGGCCCGGAGTGCGTTCAACGACCAGAATGTGGTTCCGTATTCCGCAGCAAGTCCCCCGATCCCGCCGTCGGTGAACCCCGGGGGGAAGAGGCCGTAGTTGGGGGAGGAGGGATCGGTGAGCGTCTGTGCGCGCGTCCTCCGAATCCATCCCACTGCAGCGCCCACGGCGGGGAAGTGGCTCCTCAACCAGGGAGTATTCCCCGAGACCTTCGCGTAGTTACAGAGCGCAAAAAGAATGAGCCCAGTCTCCCGCAGCATGGGGTACGGTTCGCTCTGGAATATCCGGCCGTCCCTCCCCTGGTAGCGGAGTGCTGTCTCGATCGACATGCGCGCCGAAGCGGTATCCCCGAGCGCCATCATTGTCGACACGTCCCACGCTGCATCATGCATCCAGAGCCCCCGGTAGACGCTCGGTCCCGGCTGGAACTGGAAGTGCCCGTCCACCCACTCGGCGATCTGGTACAGATTCCGGATGCTCGCATCCAGGACGTATTGGATGGCGCTGTCGGGAACCGAGATGCGTCCGAACGGGAGTCCGGCCTTGGTCTTCCAGAAGAGCTCCGCCTCATTCCGGGCATCCTTCAGATCCGGGAGATGCGCCGCAGCCCGGCGCGCGTTCCCGCCGTTCAGAATGAACACCTGTGCGTCTGTCGTCCCCTCGGGAAGTTCGAGGCTCCATGTGTTCCCCTCCCGCGAAGCCCTCGTGAAGCGTGGCCGGGCGACGACGAACGGGCGTCCGGGTGAGCCGAGTGCGCATGTCGTCCCGTCGAACGACAGCGCGCGCCCGGTCCGCACGCTGACAACGGGAGTGAGCCGTTTTCCTTCAAAATGGGCGAGTATGCCGTCGACGCGCGAGACGGCCGTCCCCAGTTCGTTCTCCAGCCCGCATGTCCAGGCGATTTCTGCACGGCGTGTCCCCTCTCCGTGGATCACTTCTTCTTCGGTGATGGGCGTTCCCTGCGGGAATACCCAGAATGCGTTGAGTATCACATTGGGATCGACCCCCTTCTGTGAGGCATGCACTTCGACGGCAATCTCTCCGTCGCCGTTCCGATCGCGTCCCTCGAGGAAATACACATACGGTCTGTTTCTCACATTATCTTTGAGTGCATCGATCGTCATCGGCGGGGCCCCCTCGACGCGCAGGTCCATCACCCGCTGTCCCTGCGTCCCCTTGTAGGATTCGCAGAACCCGAGCGCAATACGGCGGGAGCTCCCCCGCGGCACACGCACCCTGTAGAGTACCGGCCGGTTCGTCCCCCAGGCGACGTTGCGGAATGCAGGGTCGCAGGAGTCCGGCGGGCTGGCCCATCCCCGGGCGCCGGCGAGACCCCCCAGCCGGCGGATCTTCCCGCCAAGGAATGAAGAAGAGGGGAGCGTGACTCTCCTTCCGCCGAGTGCGAACTCTTCCAGGAGCGCGCGTGCTCCCTCCCCCTTCAGTCGGACCGTTGCGATCGGGACGCGCGGGTCACGGATCGACGGTCCTTCCGGGGAAAGGACTGTTTCCTTCGCTCCCAGGGAAATTTCCGTGAGCGGCCGGGTGTACGGGCCGGGGCCGAAATCATATCCGAGCGAACCCCGCTCGGTGATGACCGTTTTCTGCCAGTCGGCCGGGAAACAGATCGCGCTCAAATGCGTGGCGGGGGAATAGCCGAAATCGACCTTTGGAGGTCCCGTCTGCGCGAAGTCTGTCCGCGGGAGGAATGTCAGCGTGAGGAGGAGCGGGAGATGTCGTTTCCATGAGCTCGTCATTGCCTCAGTCGTTCCCCTTTCTCATTATGTCCCCTCCGGCCTGCAGTCGAGGATGTAGTAGGCTTCATCCTGCGTAAAGGGTTCGCCGAAATTGCGGTGTATGTACTCCGGGCGCGGATGGCACTGCAGCGAGAGGTTCCCTCCGCCGAAGGTGTCGGGGAAGTCGTACCGGATCGGAAACTCGTAGCCGAACCGTTCGCCGAATCGGCCGAGCATCCGGTCGTTTGACGGGCGCGAGTGCCGCCCCCATTCCGTATATAATAGAGAGTCCCGCTGGAGCGGGACGTGACAGTCCCCCCCCAGGCAGGAGGAGGCGCCAGTCGGTGAAAGGATTCGAGGGGGAGCGTGCACGTCCTGCCGAACAGGGGGTCGTCCCCGCCGAGAAACGGCCCGACCAGAGGGATGATCTCCTCTTCGCTTTTCAGGGCGTGCCCGGCGGAGTGGAAGCGGGCGGTGGTAGTCGTCGTCGTACCGCGAGATGTCCTCCTGCTGCCAGTCGCCGAACGCCACTTCCAGCACGCGCACAGTCCCTCCGGCGCTCCCGAGCCTGTGCTTTGCTCCGGCCGGGATCCAGACCTCTGCGCCCGGTTCGGGATGGAGGATGTCGTCATCCACCTGGACGACCGCTCCCGGGTCAAGGACGATCCAGAGTTCGACGCGGCCCCGGTGTGACTGCAGGCTCAGGTGCTTTCCCGGGTTCACGCTCATGAGACTGACGGTCACTTCCCGGTTGTTCGCGAACCGGCGGAACGAACCCCAGGGACGCGTGACACACCCGATGGGTGGGACGGATTCGGGGATCTGCGGCATTGTTATCCGGAGGATTTCAGTGAAGCGATAAATGCGGCGCGCGGGACCACGGCGGCGTGATTCCCCTGCCTGATGACGGCGTCGGTGAAATTCCCTGCGCGGATCGACTCGTAGTCGTGTCCGGCATCGGCGGCGTAGATGCCGAGGTACACAAGCGGCTCCCCCCCCACGTTGATCGTCCTGTGGGCGGTATGCCCGGGGACGTAGACGAGACACTCGCCGGCAAGTTCAGCCGCAGAGCTTCCGCTCCCATCCTCGCTCTGCATCAGCATGATGCCTCTCCCCCGGATGCCGACGTACAGTTCCGGCGCTTCTCTCCGGGCGTGCATGTGTCCCCGCGTCATGAAGTATTCGTCCCCGACGCGCCCCGGCTGGATCACACCGAGTCCGCAGTGGAGTTCTCCCGCCCCCTCTGCGCACTCGCATGTCGAAACGGTGTAAAGGACCGGGTCTCCCGAGCGGAGCATCACGTTCAACGATTCCCTGTCGGCGAACGTATCCTTCATCTGGCTGAGCGTGCGGGGCGTGACGGGGCAACCGTCGATCGTCCCTGCGGAAAGATCGATGCGCGCAACCAGTGTTGAAAGAGAGATCATGGATGTTCCTTCGCTCCGGTCTCAGCAGGAGGGCTGCCTGCGGGGACGGCAGGGGGGAGGGGGATCTGTTCCTTCAGCCGTGACGAGCACCGCGCGCGTGCGAGCGGCCCCCCCGTCGATTCCCGCCGCGAGCACGGTGTCAGGCGTACATGTCATTCGGGTCGGCCGCGGAAAGGTCGATAAGGAAATCCGCTATCGAGCGCGTGACCGCGGCAAAATACACACTCCCCTTTTCAGCAGTGGCTTTGCGGGGGTCTCCGGCGCCGGTATCGGCGGAAACCTTCGTCCATGGGCGGGGCGCCCATGCCCACCCTTCGCGGAACGCGCGGATGCGGTGCCGCTTCACAATTCCCTTCCCCGATTCCTCCAGCGGAAGAACGAGTCCGGGGGCGATGTGCATCATCAGGCTCGTCTCCATCTCGTCGGCGTGGTCCCCGGGCTCTTCGAAGAACCTGGACCGGTCGACCGAGCGGTACCAGTCGACCGCACAGAGGTACGTCCTGTGCTTTGTCTGGATCTCGCGGATCATCTGCTTGAAATCGTTCCCGCCGTGGCCGTTGAGCACGACGAGTTTCCTCACGCTGTGTGCATCGATCGATGATGCGACATCTTCCAGGAGGGCCAGTTGCGTGCTCGGGTTCATGTTGATCGTCAGAGGGAGGTCCATCTGTCCCGTGTTGACTCCGAACGGGATGATGGGGAGGACTGTGACGCGCGCGCCCCCTTCCGCGGCCAGCCGGGCTGAGGCGGCCGCGATCTGCACTGTTTCCACGATGTCCGTGCCGTACGGCAGGTGCAGGTTGTGAGGTTCGGTCGCCCCCCAGGGGAGCACGGCCACTTCGAACTGCGCACCCATGATATCGCGGTATGCCGCCTCTGCAAGTATGACTCCCGGGGCCGCCACCGGGTCAATCATCCCCGGTTTCGAGCGGCGGGATGTCTATCCACGCCCGCTTCTGCCACGACTCCATCCCCTTCTCCGCCAGTTGAACTCCCTTCGCCCCCTCGAGGAGTCCCCAGCGGAACGGCTCGTTCTTCACGACGTGGCGAAGGAAGAGCTCCCACTGTACCTTGAATGCGTTGTCGTATTCCTCCCCACCGGGGACCTGTGTCCAGTTTTCGAAGTAGTTGATCGGGCTCGGGATGTCGGGGTTCCAGACCGCCCTCGGGGTCGCCTCGTACGGCTGTATGACGCAGTCCCGGAGTCCCGCGACCGCTGACCCTTTCGTCCCGTCCACCTGGAGCGTCAGGAGATCATCCCGGCGCACGCGGACAGTCCATGAAGAATTAAATTGTGCCACGACGCCGTTCGCCAGGAGCATCGTCGCGTACGCGGCGTCATCGGCGGTCGCCTCGTACTGGACCCCCTGTTCGTCCCACCGGTCCGGTATGTGCGTGGCGCCGAGACACGATACCGACGTGACGTTTCCGAACAGGTTGTCGAGGACGTAGCGCCAGTGGC
>PMDK01000330.1:0-2088 GCA_003154425.1 Ignavibacteriota bacterium | reverse complement strand
AGCTTGTCCTGCACGACGCCGTGTTTCACCCCGCGCGCTTTGGCGCGTACGTACAGGTCGTACGCTTCGGAAGTCGTGAGCGCAGTGGGCTTCTCGCAGTAGATGTGTTTCCCCGCCTCTATCGCCGCCCGCACGCCGAGCACGCGGAGGTTGGTGACCTGTGCGTCGAAGTAGACTGTGTTGAAGGGGTCTGCCAGCGCCGAGGGGACATCCGTCGTCCACCGCGCGATCCCCGCGCGCGAGGCAAGAGCTTCGAGCTTGTCGGCGTTGCGGCCGACGAGTATCGGGTCGGGCATGATGCGTTCCCCGTCTCCGAGTTTCACGCCCCCCTGTTTGATGATCGCCGTGACGGATCGGAGGAGGTGCTGGTTCATCCCCATCCTCCCTGTCACACCGTTCATCACGATCCCGACGGTATGGGTCTTCATTGGCTGCATGTGTATTCTCCGGTGGATCGCCCCTTCCCCTCACCCGGCGGGAGCGGCGGGCTGTTGTCGTTATAACTCATTTAAGCCGGGGTGCGGCGCGATCAGCGATGGCGCCGTACTCAGGCGTGACAGCTAAGAACGTGGCGGTTCTGTGCACTGGGGCGAGGCGCCCGCGGGGAGCGGTGGAGCGGATACCCCCGCCCTTGGCAATGTCCCCTCCAGTTCCTGGTGCCAGTGTGCGACGTCCCCGGCGGGGCCGTAGCAGTAAATCATCGTCATCGGGACCTGCCCCGTGTTCGTGAGCTGGTGGAAAACACCGGAGGGGATATAGACCGCCTGGCCTTCACTCACCGTCCGGCGTTCCGTCCCCAGGCACATCTCACCTGTGCCCTCGACGATAAAATAGACCTCCTCCTGATCCTGGTTGTGCCACGGGACCTGTCCGCCGGAGGGCTCGAGCGTGACAAATCCGAGAGAGAAATTCGTCGCCTGTATCGGAGAAGCCCCCCCGACGAGGTTCTGCGTTCTGCGCCTGGCCGGGTAGGAGCGCCCGGCGATCTGCTTGAGATCGGCTGTGATCATAGTGTGCAGTCCTTACACAAGAGAGACCTCCTCTTCATCCGAGGTTCTCCCTCAGGATGTCCTTCATATAGAGCGTGATCTCCCACAGGTCCGCAACCGGCCTCCGGGAATAAGGGAGAAGGGGCATGTACGGCGCCGGTCCGAACTCGGGGCAGAGGATCAACTCCTCCGCCCCGGCGGCGCGGTGCGCCCCGGCGATCCGGCGCCACCATCCCATGTGTGCCTCCATCTCTGCTCTCCACTCGGGGGCCCGGGGATCGCTCACCTGGGGTCCTTCGATGTGCCCGACCCGTGCGTGAACATAGTCGGTCCGGGCGATGGCGAGTTCCAGGGCCTCCCCCTGATCTGCAAGCAGTGATTCGTGGACGCAGCACCAGTGGGAGAAATCGGCGGTGAGCCTCAGCTCCGGCATTGCCTGGAGCAGCTCCCGCGTTGCGGGGGCGCTGTACGTCGCGCGTCCCCTGTGCGTTTCGTGGGAGACGGAGACGCCGAAACGCCGGGAGAGGGCGAGGGCTTCGCGAAAGACCGTGAGGTTCTCGTCGCGCGAGAACGTGTCTCTTCCCGTATGGCAATTGATATGAACAGGGGCGCACCGGGCGGCAAGGGCGAAGCGCCCCGCCAGGGAGGAGCAGTGTTCCTCCGGCGTCCGCCCTTCGCTGGTGATCATCGCCACGAGGGGGATGCCGTGACGCGCGTGGAGGGCTGCGGTCTCCTCCGGGGATTCCCGGAGCGACGGAATGTGTATGTCCGTCGCGTCGAACCCCGCAGTGCCGATCATGACCAGGAAGCGGTCCAGCGGGAGCGCGTCCATGTCCCACTTTGAGCGCGCGATGCGCAGGCGCATTGTGGCCCGGCGTTTCATTGGTGAGACAGCAGTTTCACTCGTGACTCAGTGGAGAAAGTAGGCATTGGTCCGTCAAACCGCAACGCCGGAAGAAAAAAAATCCTTGACAAAGCCACCGCATTGTGGTATTTTCTCCTTGGTAAAACGCCATTCCATTAGTGAAACGCGGGCTTGCCTGGCAATACGCCTGACGCATTCACACTCGGCTTCTGGATCACTTCTCAACCTGTTCAT
>PMDK01000012.1 GCA_003154425.1 Ignavibacteriota bacterium | reverse complement strand
CTCCGGGCGGGGAAAATCGTCGGGATGCTGGGGGACCAGAGCGGGTCGAAGGAATCGCTCTTCATCGAATTCTTCGGCCGGCCGGCGGCCACGCACCGGGGGGCCGCGGCGTTCAGCCTCAAGTGTGACGCTCCCATCGTCATGTTCTTCTTCATACGCCAGCCGGACGGGACATACAGGACCGTGTATGAGGAAGTCGACAGGGGGGGACTGACCGGCACATCCGAAGAGAACATCGTCGAGCTCACCCGGCGCCACACCGCGGTCCTCGAACGTTACATCCGGCAGTATCCCGATCA
The DNA here is from genome assembly GCA_003154425.1 of Ignavibacteriota bacterium. Classification (GTDB taxonomy): domain Bacteria; phylum Bacteroidota; class Ignavibacteria; order UBA10030; family UBA6906; genus Fen-1273. The sequence continues at coordinate 2,476 of PMDK01000012.1, read as the reverse complement.
CTGGCTCTGGATGCACAAACGGTGGAAGCACACCGGGTACTACGAGTCCCGCGCCGGTGCCACGGGCGGGTCCGGCTCCCATGTCCCGAGCCTTCGATGACCGCTCCCGGCTCGATCCTTGTGGTCCAGACCGCCTTCGTCGGCGACGTGATACTCGTGCTCCCGCTGCTCCAGCTGCTTCACGAGAAATTCCCCGGATCCACGATAACTGTAGTGACGATCCCTGCGGCGGAAGGACTCCTGGCGAACCATCCCGCAGTCGGCCGCGTTATTGTGTACGACAAAAGGGGCGCCGATGCCGGTCCGGGGGGACTCATACGGATGGCATCCCGGCTTCGCGCATCCCGGATCGATACGGCGCTGATCCCGCACAGGTCCATCCGGAGCGCGCTCCTCTGCCGTCTCGCCGGGATCCCGGTGCGTATCGGTTTTGACACAAGCGCCGGCAGGTTTCTCCTGACGCAGAGCGTGCGGTACGTCGCAACCGACCACGAGATCAAGCGGAATCTGGCCCTTGCCGCGCCCCTGGGCGTCGCGTCTGCCGGACTCCGGTTTCCACGCCTTTACCCCTCGGAGGCGGACAGGCTTGCGGTCGATGCGTTCATGCGGCAGAGCTTCGGGCCGGACGCGGTCGCGCCCCGTTGTATCGCCGTGGCGCCCGGTTCGGTCTGGAACACCAAACGATGGCCCGAATCGAAATTTATCCTGCTGATCCGGTCCCTCCTTGAGGCGGGGTGGCACGTGGTGCTCGTCGGCGGCGGTGCGGACAGGGACCTCTGCTCGCGGCTGGCCTCTGCTGCGCACGATCCGCATCTGGCGGACGCCTCGGGAAGGTTTTCGCTGCTCGAGTCGGCTCACCTTATCGGAAGATGCGCCGCACTCGTGAGCAACGACAGCGCTCCCGTGCATCTGGCTGTCGCAATGAGCATCCCGGTGCTGGCGATATTCGGACCCACGCTCCCCTCGTTCGGTTTCGCGCCCCCCGGTCCCGGAGACCGGGTGGTGGATACGGCCGGGCTCTGGTGCCGTCCCTGTTCCATCCACGGGGGGAAGCGGTGCCCGACCGGGACGTTCGACTGCATGAACCTGATATCCGCCGGGCGGGTCCGGGACGAAGTCCTGGCGCTCGCACGCCGGGAAACCTGATCCTCCCCCCGCTGAACGAGATCCGGAGAGCACCGATGGCACTACGGCTGAACGTCGACATGAACGAGCCCGCGGACCGGGCGCTGATCCTGGCTGCTGAGGTGATACAGGCGGGGGGCGTCGTTGTCTACCCCACGGACACACTCTACGGCCTCGGCGTGAACGCCTGGAACGGCGAGGCGGTGCATCGCGTTCAGACGATCAAAAGGAGGCCGGAGCCGAAGCCGGTGCTTGTGATCGTGCACAGCTCCGCGGCGGCCCTCGCCCTGACAGACGAGGTCACGGAGGCGGGGAGTTCCCTGATGGCCTCCTTCTGGCCCGGACCGCTCACGCTCCTCTTCCGGTGCGGGACCCACGCGCCTGAGGCTGCGACGGGGGGGTCGGGGAAGATCGGCGTGCGGGTGCCGTCGAACCGACTCTGCCTGCGCCTGAGCGAACTCGGCGGCTGTCCGCTGACCTCCACCAGCGCCAACATCTCGGGGGAGCCGGTGCCGTTCGGCGTGCGCGAGATCGAGCTGGCCCTCGGCCCGGGCGTGGATCTCTTCATCGACGGGGGGGTTCTCCCCCGTGCGCTCCCTTCGACTGTTGTGGATGTATCCGAACCCGTCCCGCGGCTGATCCGCGAAGGCGTGGTCTCGTATGAGGATCTGAAACGCATCGTCCCAATCATACTCCGGTGAGATGACTATGTGCAGGAGAGTATTTCTTCTGTTGCTGGCGGTTCTCCTTCCGTTTGTGCTCCGGGCCCAGGAGCAGTCCCCCGATTCACGCCAGGCCCTTCTTGACCTCTCTCAGGATGGTGTGCTGATGGACATCTCGGCCCATCCGGACGACGAAGACGGGGCGACGCTTGCGTACTACCGCTTGAAATTCGGGGTCCGCACGCACTCGGTGCTGTTCACCCGGGGCGAGGGGGGACAGAACGAAAAAGGGCCGGAGCTCTACGAGGAGCTTGGCGTCCTCCGCTCGCGCGAGACGGAGGAGGCGGGGCGGGTGCTGGGCGCCGAGGTCCACTTCCTGAATTTCCTGGATTTCGGTTATTCGAAGACCGCCTCGGAGACGTTTCAAAAATGGGGGGGGGAGCGGGAAGCGTTGCGCCGCCTGGTGTACGTCATCAGGAAATACAAGCCCGATGTCCTCTTTACAAACCACAACACGATCGACGGGCACGGCAACCACCAGGCGGTCGCGATCACCGCGATCGCGGCATTCGACGCGGCCGCGGACTCCACCTTCTTTCCGGAACAGCTCCGGGAGGAGGGGATCACGATCTGGCAGCCGCGGAAGCTCTTCTTCAGGGCATTTGGCCGGTTCGAGCCGGTCGCGGACG
>PMDK01000042.1 GCA_003154425.1 Ignavibacteriota bacterium | reverse complement strand
CGTCCGGTCCAACGGCTCGGCTCCCTCGCGGCCGGTACTCCGGGGGCTGTCGGACAACAGGGTCCTCGTCCTCGAGAACGGACTCCGCACGGGGGACATCTCGACGTACGACCCCGCGCACGCAGTGCCGATCGAAGCGGCGGGGATCTCGCAGATCGATGTCATCCGCGGTCCCGCGACCATCCTCTACGGCCCCAGCACGATCGGGGGACTCGTGAACGTCTTCACCAACACCATACCGGCAGCCTCAAGCGCTCCTTTGACGGGGACGGTCTCCCTCACGGGGAGCACCGGCAGCGATGAATACGCCGGATACTTCAACGGCGTCCTGAGCAGCGGGGGGCACGCCTTCGGCATATCGGCGGCCGGACTCCACTCGCAGGACCTCCGCATCCCGGAGGGGAGCTACGCCGACCCCGGGAGCGGCAGGACGTTCGTTCTGGACCGGATGCCGCAGTCGTTCAATCACGTGTGGGAGGCGGGCGCCGGTTATTCCTACCAGGGTGATTNNTCGGCGTCGGAGGGAAGCACTACGAGATGAACTACGGGATCCCGGGCGTCCCCCCCAACCCCGACTGGGCGGATGTTCCTCCCGGTACTTCCCGTATCGCACAGAAAAAAAACAGTATCGAGGTCCGCAGCCTGCTCGACGTCGGCGGACCGGTGATCCGCCAGGTGCGGTTCAATGCCAACTACGTCGATTACAATCATTCAGAGTTCCCGACGGCGCAGGACTCCACGGGGATTTCTGAGCCGCAGGCGAACCACTTCCACAAGCAGGCGGTCAATGCGACGCTGCAGTTTCAGCACGAGCGGTTCGGAAACTTTCAGGGGATCGTGGGGTTCTGGACGAACATCGAGAACCTGACAATCGACGGCGACATGCCCCTCGGGCCAAACTCCCTCACCACGGGGCTGGCGGGGTACGTCTACGAAGAATATCTGGCCGGCGACGACACGCGCCTGCAGGCCGGGATCAGGTTCGACTACAACAGGATCCACACATCGCCGTTTGCGGATTCTCCCGACCCCGTCTTCCGCACCATCGATGTTGCCGTTCTCTCGAACGCTGTGACGGCGTCGCTGGGAGCGGTGCAGAGACTCTCCCCCGGCACGACGCTCTCGATGAGCGTCGCCCGGTCGTTCCGGGCTCCGACGGTACAGGAGCTTTTTGCGAACGGTCTCGACGCCGCAAGCTCGACCTATTCGAAGGGGGAGGCGGGCCTCGCCCCCGAGACCGGGTTCGGAATCGACGCCTCGTTCAAAGCGCGCACCCCCGCGCTCGTGTTCGAGCTCTCACCGTATCTCAATTTCATCAACAACTACGTCTACGCGTTCCTCACCGGGGATACGCTCGAGGATTTCCCCGTCCGTCAGTTCTCTGCGACCGACGCACGGCTGATGGGGTTCGAGGCGAGCATCACCGTCCAGCCCCTTGAGGACATCGCCCTCAAGGGGAGCGTCGACTATGTCAACGCCGAAGACACGAAGAACAGCGTCCCCCTCCCGTTCACCCCTCCGCTGCGGGGCCTTCTGAGCGTGAGATACCAGGACGCATCCTGCTGGGGGATGCTGGAATTGCGCCTGGCGGCGAGCCAGACCCGTCTCGGCGACGGCGACACGCCGACCGCAGGGTACGGGGTCGTCAACTGCGGCGCCGGCATCCGGCTCTCCGGGGGGAGGCTGGTCCATGCAATAAGCGTGCACTGCGACAATCTTTTCGACAAGGCGTACCGGGACAACCTCTCTGTGATCAAGGATTTTCTCCCCCAGCCGGGGCGCTCATTCCGGCTGGCCTATGACCTCCTGTTTTGAACCGGTGGGGAACTCATGACCCCCGTGCTTCGTTATAACAAGGTTGCACACCTGGTGAAAGGCCGATGGCAGCACAATTCAGGGGGCAAGTGGGCTGCAGCATGAAATTTCTGTCATCTTTTCTCGTCGCAGCGACCGTGTGCGCGGTTCCCGCCGCCGGTCAGGAGCCGGGCCGGGGGGACTCGTTGCTTGAGGAAGGAACGCTCCGGAGCTGCGTCAGCTACGCCCTTTCCCATCAGCCGTCGATCCGGCAATCTCTCCTCGATGAAGAGATCACCGACCGGAGGATCAACAGCAAGCTGGCCGACTGGTTCCCCCAGGTGAACCTGAGCCTCAGTGCGCAGCATTACTACCAGATTCCCGTCAGCATCGTCGGGGGCACCCCCGTCCCCGTGAGCCTGGACAACGCCTCCACGGGGAGTCTGTCGGTCACGCAGACGCTCTTCAACCGGGATGTGCTCCTGGCGAGCAGCACCGCGGGAGACGTACGGGAAGCGAGCAGGCACAGGACGACCGGCACGACCATCGATGTGGTGATCAATGTCAGCAAAGCCTTTTACGCCGCACTTCTGACACGCCAGCAGGTCAGGGTGCTCGATGACGATATCCTTCGTCTCGAACAGAGCCTGAAAGATGCCTTCGCGCAGTACCAGGGGGGGGTCGTGGACAAGACGGATTACAAGCGTGCGACCATCTCGCTGAACAACGCAAAAGCGGAGCGGCGACAGAGCGCCGAGCTCATGAAGGCACGGGACGCATTCCTGAAGGAGCAGATGGGATACCCCGCGGAGGGGACCCTCGAGCTCGCCTACGACAGCACGCAGATGGAGAGCGGGATGCTCATTGACACGACGACGGCGGTCCGGTACGAGAACAGGGTGGAATACCGGCTGCTCGAGGTGGAGAGGCGCCTTGCGGAGGCCAACCTCAGCTACAACGACTGGAGCTTTCTCCCCTCGCTCTCCGCGTTCGGCGACTACAACATGAACTATCAGAGCACACGGGTCCCCTCTCTCTACAGGCAGAACTTTCCCAGCTCGTTCATCGGCCTGCAGCTCTCGTTCCCCCTCTTCCAGGGGGGGAAGCGGATACAGCAGATCAAGGAGGCGGGCCTGGAGGTCCGGCGGGCGGAGTTCGACATCGCCCTCTTCAGGAACGCGGTGAACGCCGAATACGCGAAGGCGCTGGCGGATTACCGGGGGAATCTGAACACGTACGATGTGTTGAAGGCAAACCTGGAGCTCGCGGACGACGTCTACCGCACGATCCGCCTCCAGTACAGGGCCGGCACGAAAACCTACCTGGAGCTTATTTCGGCCGAGACGGACCTGCGGACCGCCCAGCTCAACCGGACCAACGCGCTCTATCAGGTCCTCAGCAGCAAGCTCGACGTCCAGAAGGCGCTGGGAACTATTCAATACTAACGGAACATCAATGCTGACATTCAAGAAGCTGTATGCTCCCCTCACGCTGGCCTGCGTGTCGATGGTCCTGGCGGGGTGCGGCGGGCGCTCAGGCGCCGAGGGGAAACAACCGCCGGGCGTCCCGGTGGCCGTCTACCAGATCGACACCGGCAGTGCGTCGTACAACGACGTCTATCCCGCGACAGTCATCGCGCTGAACCAGGTGGAGCTCCGCCCGGAAGTCTCGGGGTACCTCGTAGGCATATTTTTCAAGGACGGGCAACGCGTCAAGAAGGGGATGAAGCTCTACTCCATCGATCAGCAGCACTACCAGGCGGTCTATGACCAGGCGGTCGCCAATTTGAACACCGCGCGGTCGAATCTTGCGAAAATGCAGCAGGACGTCGACCGGTACAACGAGCTCGCGAAGAACGACGCGATCGCGCGGCAGACGCTCGATCATGCGGTCGCTGACCTCCAGTCCGCGAAAATGCAGGTGGCAGGACTCGAGGCGAGCGTGAAGAACGTGCAGACGGACCTCCGCTACTCGGTGATCCATGCGCCGTTTGACGGCACGATCTCCTTCTCCCAGGTCAAAGTCGGTTCCTCGGTCAGCGCGGGTCAGACTATGCTGAACACGGTCTCCTCCGATGACCCAATGGCAGTCGACTGCGCCGTGGACCAGAAGCAGATCCCCCGCTTTGCGGGGATGCTCGGGAAGAATTCGGGCGCCGGAGACACGACGTTCACGATCGTCCTGCCCGACGGGTCCGTCTATCCCGAGGCGGGACGCTTGAGCGTCCTCGACAGGGCGGTCGATTCCCAGACCGGCACGATACGCGTGCGCGTGGTATTCCCGAACCCCCGCGGCGTGCTGAAAGCGGGGATCACATGCAACCTCCGCGTCAGGAGCACGAGCGCCGCGAGCACCGTCCTCTTCCCGTTCAAGGCGGTGGTGGAACAGATGGGCGAGTACTTCGTCTTTGTGGTGAACGGGGAGAAGGTCACACAGCGGAGGGTCGACCTCGGCGCAAGGATCAACGACCTGGTGGTGGCGCGGGGCGGGCTCTCCCCCGGGGACCGGATCGTGGTGGACGGGGTTCAGAAGCTGAGGGATAACGTCACCGTTGCCGTCATTCCGCCCCAGGCGAAATAGCCCATGATAGCGAATACATTTCTCGACCGCCCGGTCACGGCGATCGTCATCTCGGTCGTCATCGTCCTGGTGGGCGTGATCGCGATCTACAGTCTCCCGATCAGCCAGTACCCTGAGATCACCCCGCCGACCGTCCAGATTTCGGGCGTGTTCAACGGCGCGGACGCGCAGACGGTCGAGCAGACGGTGACGACCCCCATCGAGTCCCAGG
>PMDK01000003.1 GCA_003154425.1 Ignavibacteriota bacterium | reverse complement strand
ATGAGAAGCCGCGCCTCTTCCACGAACCCTGCGCGCAGCAGCGACTCGGAGGCCATCGCATGGTCCCCGAGCCATTCCATATTGTACATCCAGGTCCCCGCATCCATCCTTCCGCTCCGCGAAATTACGCTCCTGAGCTCTGTACGGGAGACGTTGTACAGCCGGTCGAGGAGGGCGTTCCCCGTCTCGAACAAGTTCCGTTTCTTCCACTCCACCGACGTTTCACGCCAGAGGACGGGGAACGTGCGTTTCCGGAGAGAGCGATCGCCGTCTTTGATCGCGTATCCATAGACGCTTTCCACGGTTTTTCCCGGTCCGATCCGGCCCGCATCGGTCCGGACGTCGTAACGTCCGAAAACGGTCGCCTGCGGATCGAGCGAGAAGAGGCTCATGGAGGCGAGCCCGTCGGCGCGCGCGGTGCGGGTTTTCCCGACCGTCCGTATGTCGGTGAAAAGGGCAAAATTGGCGTACAGCGACAGAGAAAGGTTCACGGAGAGGGGGGCCGCCGAACGGTTCGTGAGACGAACGCGGCGGAAAAGGAGCGCCCCTTCATGCGGCACGAAAAACTCTTCTTTCACACCGCACTCCCCGGCGTTCCAGTCGAGCGCGACGACAGGGACGCCGTCCGGGTATTCCCAGCCGATCGAAACGAAGTTGTCACGCTGGACAGAGAACCCCCTGACGCCAGGGTACATCCCCGCTTTCGCCACACCGGCTTCCCCTTCGCCGCCCAATGTGACACCCAGCCGCGTATTGGCGAAACCCCTCTCCGGCGAAAACAGGAACGTGGTCCATTTACGGCAGAAGTTTTCGGGGTCCATGAGCGTGAACCCGACGAACGATTCCTCCCCGGGCTCCGGCGAATACTGCACGGCCCCCTGTATGTCTCCGTTCCCGAGATAGAAGTATTCTATCCCCTTCCGGTACGTGACAAAGTCCGGATGCAATCGCTGGATCGCTTCCGGGGGCTTCGATGTCCCGGGCGTCCCCGCCTCCTGCGCGCCGGCGAGGCTCTCAAGAGCTTTCGAGCCGGAGAGGCCGGGGAGAAACGCACCGATCAGAGGCGTCGTCATGAACTCTCGCCGTTTCATGAGACCTCCATCTCGATGACGGTCTTACCCGGCTTCAGGTCGCGGTACGGGACGCGGAGAACTCCCTTCGAGACCGGAATGCTCCGGCCGTTGACGAGGGCGGAAGGAGACTGCTCCGTGCGGCGGACGGAAAGCGTGCACACGGTCCCCCGGATCCGGAACGACCCGGTCAGNNGAGACGTGATCTCCGCCCACGCCCACCCGATAACGCAAACCGGAGGAGCGGGAGGCGTGATGCTCGGCCCATACCGTTCGAACCAGCCTCCCGAGAGGCCGCCGTGTATGTTTCGCACCCACTTTACGCATTGCCAGAATTTCGGTGCGTTCCCGGTCTCCAGGTATGATCTCGCCATGAAAAGGGTTGCCAGCGGCCATGGCGCCGGCGGATCGGGTTCGCTCTGTGTGTTGTACCGCGGGTANNTCCAGAGAGTCTCGCAGTACCTGAGCGTTCCGAGTGCGATCTCGCTTTCGGGCTCGACGAACCCGTACATCACCGGTATGACGCTCCCCAGGTCGGGCTCGCACTCAGGTCTTGCGTTCGTGGCCATCGGTGACCCCGGAGGCATGCGGGAGGGATCGGGCGGAACCATGAAGCGCTGCCACGCACCGGAGCGGGTCCTCCGCTTTATGAAATGCCCCTCCTCGACAAGACTGTATTTCGGATGAGTCAGGATTGACGTCCGTATCGCCTCCGCGGCCTCCCGCCACACATTCCCCTCGGGCGCACCGATCGCGTCGGCGATATCCGCCGCATGAGCGAGTCCAAACGAGACCCAGAACTGGTATGTCAGCTCGTACCCGTCTTCGACGCCGAACGAGTCGTTCCGCTCCCAGAACTCCCGTTTGTTGTGCATGAGGCCGGACTCCCTGTCGCGGAACCGTTCCTGCAGCGGGAACGACGCCACATGCGCAATTCTCGTCCAGTAGCGCTTTACGAATTTCAAGTCGCCCGTCCACGCCGCGTACGTCCAGAGCGCGTAAAGCAACTCCCCGTTCTGGTCGAGCTCCGTGTAATCGAACCCCGCCCACCGGCTCGATTCGAATGTCCTCCCGTCGGGGCCCACGGACTTCTCGAGGATCTTTGTGAGGAGAATCTCCGCCTCCGCATCCATCCCCGACTGGAGGAGGGCGATCGCGACCATCACGTCGTCGCGCACCCACTCCATATTGTACATCCATGTCCCCGAGTCCCTCTTCCCGCTCCGCGCGAGGTGGGCACGGAGGCCGGTCAAGGCGACGCCGGAAAGGTGGTCGAGCACAGGGTGTTCAGTCCTGATGGCGGAGCGGGCACGCCACCATGATTCCGCGGCATCCAGAAGTCGATCATACGCGACCGCATCGAGCGGCAGAGCGGACGGATCGATGGAATAGACGAGACGGACCCGCGCCGACTTGCCGGGAGGGACCGGGCCCGCTGCGACGGTCATGTCATACCTCCCTGCGACACTCGAATTCCCGTCAATCGACTGAAGCATGATCGAGGCGAACCCGCGTGCCCGCACGGTGTGTGTCGGCTCGTCGGGACCGATCTCATCGAAGAGCGCAAAATTCGGCACGAGCGCCGCGTGGACCTTTACATCAGCGCTGTCCGACCCCTCGTTCGTGAGCGTCACATCACGGAAAAGGTATCCCCCCGCGGCAGGGACAAAGAACCTCTCGACGACGCCGATCGTTCCCGCCTTCCACGCGCATTCGACCGAGGGAATGGCGCGGGGGTACGCCCATGCGACAGAGGAGAGGTTTTCCGGGGTCACCGTGATACCCTTCTCTCCAACGATGACTGTCAGCGGAGTCCTGTCGAATCCCCTCTCGGGATGGAACAGGAACGTGCTCCATTTCCTGCCGAGACGCTCAGGATCGAAAATCGTGAACCCGAGAAACGTCTGCGGAAG
>PMDK01000151.1 GCA_003154425.1 Ignavibacteriota bacterium | reverse complement strand
AATCCGTCCTGACGGCCCCCGAGCTCGCCCGGATGCCCCCCTTCGACGGGACCGTGCTCGACGCTCCCGCTCTCACCGCGATCCCCGGCTTCATACAGACGCACATCCATCTGTGCCAGACGCTCTTCCGCGGTCTGGCCGACGACCTTGAGCTTCTCGACTGGCTGCGTCTCAGGATCTACCCGTATGAAGCCGCGCACAACGCGGCCTCGATGCGGGCCTCCGCAATGACCGGCATCGCCGAGCTGATCCGGTCCGGGACGACGACGATCATGGACATGGGGAGCGTGGACAACGAAGAGGAGATCGCGGCTGCCGTGGAGGAAACGGGGCTCCGTGCGTTCATCGGAAAGGCGATGATGGACAGCAACGATGTCTATCCCGCGCTCCGTGAGTCGACGGACGATGCCCTCCGTTCCACGCTCAGTCAGGCCGAACAGTGGCACGGGAAGGGGGGGGGAAGAATGAGATATGCCGTTGCCCCCCGGTTCGTCCTCTCCTGCTCCGATCGGCTCCTCAGGGAAGCCCACGCGATGACCGCATCGTTTCCCGGCATGCTCTTCCACACCCATGCCGCGGAGAACCGGCGGGAGATGGAGGCCGTGCGCAGCCGTTGCGGTGCCGACAACATCGAGTTCTTTGAAAGGCTCGGGATCCTCCGGGCCAACACCTGTCTGGCGCATTGCATATGGATCAGCGATCATGAAGTCGCTCTTCTCCGGGAGAGGGACGCCAGAGTGCTCCACTGTCCCAGCTCGAACCTCAAGCTTGGCTCTGGAATCGCGCGTATCCCGGAGCTCCTCTCGCGCGGCATATCGGTGTCTCTCGGCGCCGACGGGGCGGCATGCAACAATACACTCGACATGTTCCAGGAAATGCGCCTTGCGGCCCTCATCCAGAAACCTCTTCACGGCCCGTCGGCAATGGATGCCGCCACCGTCTTCGAACTTGCCACGCGCGGCGGGGCGGCGGCGCTCGGCTGCGAGAGTGAAACGGGGAGCCTGGAACCCGGCAAGAAAGCCGACATGGCGCTTCTCGATCTCGGCCTCCTCTGGAATCCCGCCCGTGAAGCGGATCCCTATTCCGCGATCGTGTACTCCGGTTCCCCGGAGAACGTCCGCCACGTCATGATCGACGGCGCATGGGTCTATAGAGACGGGACACACACGACACTTCGCGCGGGGGAGGTCGCCGAATCCTCGAAGAAGCAGCTCAAGCTCCTCCTCGACCGGGTGCACGCATGAAACAGCTCGTTCTGGCCACGCACAACCGCGACAAGACCCGTGAAATCTCCGCACTCCTCTTTGATCTCGGCGTCGGGGTGCTCACGCTCGATGAGTTTCCTCAGATCGGACCCATCCCCGAGGATGCCGACACGCTCGAAGGGAACGCCCTGCTCAAAGCAAACGCGGTCAGCCGGGCGACCGGCCTTCCCGCGCTCGGCGATGACACGGGGCTCGAAGTTCACTTTCTGTACGGAGACCCGGGCGTGTACTCGTCCCGGTATTCGGGGGAGCATGGATCGTACGCGGAAAACGTCGCGAAACTCATCGCGAAGATGAAAGGGGTTCCCCCCAGGCGCCGGGCCGCCCGGTTCCGTTGTGCGCTCGCGTTTGTTGCGCCGGGAATCGGTGTCCGAATGGCGGAAGGGCTCTGCCGGGGGAACATACTCGAAAGACCGCGCGGAACAGGCGGGTTCGGTTATGATCCTGTATTTCTTCCGGCGGGATTTGACAGGACACTCGCAGAAATGGACTTATCAATGAAAAACACGATCAGCCATAGGGGGCTTGCAATGCAGGGAATGCTCCCAATATTGAGGGAGTACTTCCAAACAGAGCTTCGAACGTAGGGGGTTGAAGTTCCACAAATAGATCGTTATCTTGTTGTTCAAAGATTTTAGCGATTCTCCCGCAGACTCTCGGGTGACATTGGTATTTCGAAGAAGGAGGCTGGCGCCATCCTGGGGATATGCAGCAGAAGGTGTCATCTGGCGCCTTCACCCCGCCCGGGGAGGAATGCTTGTAGGAGAAGAGCGGAATATCGAATCCAGGACCGCATCATTCTTCTGCGTGGATCCTTCGGGCACGCTGTGGAAGCGGAAGAATTTCGGGGAGCAGTGGTGGACGGGGATTGAAGCGGTTCACCGGGGAGTGCTCTTTCTCTACGGGTTTGCGACGCCTGATCTCCCCGGACGCAAAGGAATCACGGCAGTCGATTGCGCCACCGGGGAACTTCTCTGGAAGAATGGAGAGCTGACGTTTATCGCGGCATCCGGAGACAGAATATACGCATCGCAGGAGGCGCTTGACGGCCCCGTCGTTGCCGAGATTGATCACCGCAGCGGTGCCCTGGTGAGGGAAGTCGGACGGGGAATGGGTGCCATGCAGCAGGTTCCCCGTGAGGCCGAAGGTCCGGAAGACGTGGAGTACCCGCAGGTTCTAACGGAAGATGATGTCTCGCCTCTCTCCGCGCTCATTCGGCAGTTCTCCTCTTTGGCGGCGGCTGAATGCCCGGTTGAATATTGTGACCATGGCCCCTTTCTCGTGATCGCGTACCACACGGGGAGCGGCCCGTACACTCAGGTGATGGACGTGGTGGAACGCCCGTCGGGAACCAGGGCTATGCACGTCACGCTCGACCCGTCGGTCTCGACCCCCGCGTTCGGTTCGTTCCTTGTGCAGGCTGGCACGTTGTACTTCGTCCGTGGAAAGAATACGCTCGAGGCGGTTCGACTCCGGACGAAGTAAACCACTGAAAGACCACATGAAGATCAGCGTCAAACAGGTGGACGCCTTCACGGAAACTCCGCTCACCGGAAACCCGGCAGGGGTTGTCCTGAAAGCGGAAGGTCTCTCCGACAGACAGATGCAGATGATCGCCCGGGAGATGTCTGTTCCGGAAACCGCGTTCATCCTCCCGCCGTCGATCCCCGGTGCCGACCTTCGCGTCCGCTGGTTCACTCCCACGATCGAAGTTCCTCTCTGCGGCCACGCCACCGTCGCAAGTTTCCACGCCCTCGCAGAGGCGAACATGTTCGGGATGGAACTCCCGGGTTCGTATTCGTTCAGGCTCGAGACGAAATCGGGGATCCTGCCGGTGGAGGTTTCCAGGACCGGCGGGGACACCGATATCCTGTTCGGGTTGACGCTTCCCGAATTCACGCGCGCGGGGCAGTACAAGCTCGACATCATGCGGATCCTCAATATCACCCTCGAGGAATTCGAAAACAGGATGCCGATCGTCGTTGCGAACTACCTGTATGTTCCCATCCGGCGGCTCCATACGATTTTTTCGATGAAGCCCAACTTCTTCGCGATGTCGCAGTTCCTCAGCAACCGGAACCTGAGCGGACTCTGCGTGTTCACCACGGAGACCGTGGACAAGGGCTCGAATGTCCACTCCCGGTTCTTCGCACCCACCGTCGGGATCAACGAGGACCCTGTCACGGGGTCTGCGAACGGTCCGCTCGGGGCGTATCTGTTCGAACGGGGGGAAGTGACCCCCGTGGACAATGTCGTCACAATCATCGGCGAACAGGGGGATGTCATAGGACGGAAAGGACGCGTGAAAATCCGTCTCACCGTGCAGGGGACGCAGGTGACCGCCGTGCAGATCGGCGGCAGGGCGGTGACAGTCGTGGAAGGGGAACTGCTGATCGAGTGATGTTCCCCCCCTCCGAAATGCCGACCCGGCGCACCCCGGGTACAACACCCCGCTGAAGGACCACTGAATGACACTCAATGCGCTCCTGTTTGCGCTCGTCCTTGTTGCCGCCCTCGCGTTCTTCGCCCGCAATGCTGTTCGCCTGGTCGGTTACCTGCGCACGGGGAGAAAGGAGGACCGGTTCTCCGGAGCGGGCCGCAGGCTCGGGCGGGTTCTCACCATTGCATTCGGGCAGTCGAAGCTCCTCCGCGAGCCGCTCGCGGGACTCCTCCACCTCCTGATATTCTGGGGGTTCGTCGTCCTCCTGTCCGCCGTTTTCGAGTCGGTGGGAGAGGGGCTCTTCCCCGGGTTCTCATTGTCATTCCTGGGTCCGCTCTACGCGCCACTGCTGTTCCTCGTTGACCTCTTCGGCGCGCTCGTCATCGTCTCGGTCCTCGTGTCGATCGTCCGGCGTCTTGTTGCTCCCCCGGCGCGGCTGCGCGTCACCGGACATGCGAAGTGGGACGCGATACTCATACTCTCCCTCATATTGATTGTCATGCTCACGATGTTCGCCCAGAACGCCGCGCGTATCGCGACGGGCGTTCCGGGCGACGCGCGCTTCATTGCCGCGCAGCTCTCGGGGCTCTTCGCGCCCGAACGTGCGCACGCGTGGTTCCTCGCGTTTTTCTGGGGTCACATGGTGGCCGTGCTGGGCTTCCTCAATTACCTCCCCTACTCGAAACACCTCCATGTGCTCACTTCCATCCCGAATGTCTATTTCTCCTCTCTGACGCCAAAGGGGGAGCTTGCTCCCATAAACCTTGCCGACGAGACGCTCACCCGGTACGGGGCGGCGGACGTTGAAGACCTCACCTGGAAACAGCTCCTGAACGGGTTCACGTGTACCGAGTGCGGGCGTTGCACCTCCGTCTGTCCGGCGAACACGACGGGGAAGCTCCTCAATCCGAAAAAGATCATGGTGGATCTCCGGGCACGCACGATGGAGAAGGCCCTGGCACCGGAGCCGTCCCCCCCCGCTGGAGACCCCCCGGCGGTTCCCGCCCGTCAGCTCCTCGATACTTTCATCACCGAGCAGGAGCTCTGGGCGTGCACCACGTGCATGGCCTGCGTGCAGGAGTGTCCTGTCATGATCGAGCACGTCGACACGATCGTTGATCTCCGCCGCGGCCTCGTGCTGAACGAATCGCGGTTCCCGGATGAGCTGAAGACGACATTTACGAACCTGGAGAGGAATTTCACCCCGTGGGGATTCGGCCATTCCTCGCGCGCCGACTGGGCGGAGGGGATGGACATCCCCCGACTGGCCGACGCCGGCAAAACGGACATCCTCTTCTGGGTCGGCTGCGCGGGCTCATACGACGCGCGGTACAGGAAAGTGACGCAGGCGTTCGCGCGGCTGATGCAGAGGGCGGGGGTGAATTTCGCCATCCTCGGAGCCGAAGAAAAGTGCAACGGCGACGCCGCCCGCAGGATGGGGAATGAATACCTCGCGCAGTCGCTCATGACGGAAAACGTCGCGACGCTGAACAAATACGGCGTGAAGAAGATCGTCGTCACCTGTCCCCACTGCATGCAGTCGCTCGGGAAGGAATACCGCCGGTTCGGAGGCGTGTACGAAGTCGTCCACCATACGACGTTCATACAGGACCTCCTGGACTCCGGGAAGCTGAACATCCCGGCGCGCGCCCGGGCGACGATGACGTTTCACGATCCCTGCTACCTCGGCCGCTACAATGACGTGTACGATGCCCCGCGGAACATACTGGACAGGGTGGGGACGCGCGTAGAAATGAAGCGAACAAAGGACAGGAGCTTCTGTTGCGGGGCGGGAGGGGGGCGCATGTGGATGGAGGAGAAGGAGGGGAAGCGCGTGAACGTCGAACGGACGGAGGAAGCTCTTGCCACGGGGGCGGGCGTCATCGGTACCGGTTGTCCGTTCTGCATGACGATGCTCACGGACGGCGTCAAAGAAAAGGATGCCTCCGGGACGACGGCCGTGAAGGATATCGCAGAACTCGTGCTCGAATCACTCTGATACGGAAGAATACTTAATTCAAGAAAGCGAGTGCACTGTGGCACTATTCAAAAAAGTCGCCGACTGGTTGAAACACCTCGGGGGGAAGCCCTCCAGGGCGCCGCTCCCCTCCACACCGATCCGGCAGGCGCACCCGTCCCAGGTGCGGCAGGGGCAGCCCGGCCCGCCCCGGCAGGGACAGTCCGGCCCGCCCCGGCAGGGGCAGTCCGGCCCGCCCCGGCAGGGGCAGCAACAGCAGCGCGAACGGGACCACCGCCGCCGTGGAGGCGCCCCCCCCCGTGAACCGCAGGCCCGAGCGCCGCGCCCCCCCCGGGCTCCACGGCCGGGTCCCGCACCCGTTCCGGAGGCCCCGCCTCAGCGCAGGTGGGATCCGTCGGAGTTCACAGTCCCTCCGGAGGAAGGGAAGCTCCGCTTCCATGATCTCGACCTCCCGCCGGAGGTCATGCACGCGATCCTCGATCTCGGATTTCACTACTGCACGCCGATTCAGGCGGGCATACTCACCAAGACCCTCGCCGGGTTGGATGCGACCGGCCGCGCACAGACGGGGACCGGGAAAACCGCGGCGTTCCTGATCACCATACTTACGCAGTTCAGCCGGAAGCCATCGTCCGAGCCGCGGAAGAAAGGAACGCCGCGCGCTCTCATCCTGGCCCCGACGCGCGAGCTTGTCTTACAGATTGAAAAAGATGCAAAGGGGCTCGGGAAGTACACCCGCACGAAGACCATGGCGGTGTTCGGTGGCATGGACTACGTGAAGCAGAAGAGGATGCTCACCGAAGGATCCATCGATATCGTCGCGGCGACCCCCGGCAGGCTGCTCGACTACAAGCGGAAGGGGGATATTGACCTGAGCCAGGTGGAGATCCTCGTGATTGACGAAGCGGACCGGATGCTCGACATGGGGTTTATCCCGGACGTCCGCCGGATCATCGAGAGCACGATGCCGAAGGGGAAGAGGCAGACGATGTTCTTCAGCGCCACGCTCACCCCGGAGGTCAACCGTCTGGCCGTCGCCTGGACGCGGGACGCTGTACATATCGACGTAACGCCGCCGCAGGAGATGACTCTGGCGGCGATCGACCAGGTTGTGTACATCACGACCAACGCCGAGAAGTTCACGCTCCTGTACAATGTGATCACGCAGTTCAATCTCGAGCGCGTCATGGTCTTCGCCAACAGGCGCGACGAAACGCAGACGCTCAAGGACCGGCTCGCTGCCCATGGCATAAGCTGCGGGCTCCTCTCCGGAGACGTCTCCCAGGAACAGCGGGTCAAGACGCTGGAGGCGTTCCGCGGTGGCAAACTCAAGGTCCTCGTCGCGACCGATGTCGCCGCGCGCGGCCTTCACATCGAAGGGGTCAGCCACGTCGTCAACTACATGCTCCCGATGGACCCGCAGGACTACGTCCACCGGATCGGCCGGACCGGCCGCGCGGGTGCGACCGGGACGTCGGTCAGCTTTGCCACCGAGACCGAAGCGTACGAGATACCCGCAATCGAGGCGTTCATCGGCAGGTCGCTTCGCGCGATCACCCCGGAGCCCGCTCTCCTTGCCGCACCACCCACGCCGTCCGCGATGCCGGTCCGGGAACACAGGAAACCTGCCGGGCGGAGCGGCCGCCCCGGCGGTGGCCGTCCGGGCAGCGGACGTCCTGGGAACCGGGGACCCCGCAGAGGCGGGCCCGGCGGGCGCCGACCAGGCTGATCCGGTTTCGCTTTCTGAACGGATTGGTTATATTGGGACCGGACAAAAGATCTTTCTCACATGCCTCCTTCGTCCTCTCGGGATGAGGGAGGCATCGTCGTTTAAGGATGCTCCAATGAATACGAAACCGTTTCTGCTGGCGTCGATACTCCTGGTCGCTGCCGGCGCCGCCAGATCGCAGGGAGGTGTCGGTGGTTACCCGTTTGACACACCGGCGGACCCGCGGAGTGTGGCAATGGGGGAGTCATTCGTTGCGCTCCCCTCGAATCCGTTGGCGCTCATGTATAACCCGGCCGGACTCGCCGGATTGAGCGGCATAAGCGTCTCGTATTCCCTGAGGCGGTTGGACTGGGTACCTGCGACTGACGAGTGGAGGCTCTCTTCGGTCAACGCGACCGTGGCGACTTCATTCGGAGTGTTCGCCGCGCAGTACAACAGGAAATCCATGGGGACGCTGCCTGTGACGACATCGGCATCGCCTGATGGCGACGGGACTGAAATGACACTGTATTCCCACGATTTTGCCGTTGGCTATGCTCTCAGGTTGCCCAAAGGGCCCGCGCTCGGCGTGACTGCAAAATACTACGACTTCGTGGAGTCTGCTTCCGGTCCTTCATCCGGCCAGATTTTGCCCTGGAAGACCACGCCGGCATACCTTTTTGATGCCGGACTTGTCTATACACTCCCACTGCTCCACGGCCAGAGAAGCATACAAGATTCAATCACGCTCGGCATGTCATATCAGAATATCGGCACTCACTGGAAAGTCGCCACCACGTACCTCAGCACCGGGGCTGTATTGGTCTCTTCACAGGAGATCACGCCACCCCAATATTTCCGGATCGGGTTGTCATACGCACTGAAGGTCCTACCGCCGGACGGGGGGGATCTCTCCCCGTTTGCCGCCGTGCTCTCGGGAGAGTTCCGGAGTCTCCAATCTTCGGACCCCACATATACGGTTACGGGGTTCCACACGGCGACTTCTTTCTGGGGGTTCGGTCTCGAATGCACGATATTTGAGTTTCTCTCTCTCCGTGGCGGGGCGTCGTTCAAGCCCTACACAGATTTCGAAGGAGAAGAGGACAGGCCGGCATTCCGGTACGGTGCAGCTCTTGTTATTCCGATGCGGAGGATAGGGGCGGATCTGCCTCTGACCTTGTCTCTGCAGTACACCGTGATCCCTTTGAATCAGCTCCCATACTATTTCGCTTCAGGCGAAGAGCAAACCTCGTTGTCTGCATTCTCAATCGGCATCCAGTACACGGGAAGTCCCTTCTGATGGATTTTGCCTCTTTATGATTCCATTTACCGCTTTTTCCTGGGCCCGATCTCGGACACTTTGACCGGCGTGAACCCCAGCTTCGCCGCCGGCGAATTCGGGACGAGCCTGAAGTCACCCTTCGCCGGAGCTCTCACGCCCGGATTTCCGTTCAGTATCAGGTTCCCCTTGAACGTCCGCGCCGCCCCGGCATCTTTATTGGGGAGCGCGACATATCCTTCTTTCATATCGATGTCCAGATAATACGGGTCCCATCCCTTTTCCCCGTCTTTCCTCCGCCGCAGCAGTACCGGATCCCCTATCACGTTCTCTTTGATCGTCACGACAGACAGGTCGAATACAAGGTAATCGTACACATCCATCCAGCGTCCCCCGTACGATATGTTCCGGGCGATCCTGTTGTACCTGGGGACGGCGGGAGTGCTGTCCTCCATGTGGAGGAGGCCGGGATACCGTGTGCTGTAGGGGGGTCGGTCGTACTTCATGACGTCCATCTCCGTGAAGAGCTCCTTCGTCGTCCCGTCGAAATAGTAGGACGCCCACCCCAGCCCGCGGGCATCGACGTGGAGCGAAGGGCTGCATTCGACGTATATGTTGTTCTCCACGATGTTGTCTCTCCCCCCCCCGATCATCGTCGCCCTCCCGGCCCTGTAGAAGAGATTCCCCGTGACCTTGAACCCGCTCGCCCAGTCGTCCAGATAAACAGCCATCACCCCGTGGAGCCCCGGCCCCTTCAGGTCATGGAAGTAATTGTAACGGATCACGTTTCCCTGCCACGTCCAGTCCCGCCCCGTGTGTATCGCCCCCGCATCCCCCGTCTCCTTCATCAGGTGATGGAACTCGTTGTATTCGATGATGTGGTCATTCCCTCGTATCGCGACCCCTTCAAAGGGGGAATCGTGTATTAAATTGTGCGCAATCCGCTGGCCGACCCCCTCCATCACGACGGCATACTGGCCTGACCTGAGCCATGTGCTGTAGTCGTGTATGTGATTGTCTTCAGCGTAATGTCCCCCGGGTGTCAGAGTCTTCCTCTCGCCGCCGCTCATGAGTATGCCCCCTAACCCGAGGGCATACATGTTGCATGAAACGATCCCGTGGTGAAACCCGCCTTCGATCGCCGCTGCGTTTCCCCCGAGGTTTGTAAAGACGCATCCCGACACCGTGTTATCATGCCCGCCCCTGATACGGACCCCCTCCCTCCGGCCGTACACGAATGTAAACCCTTCGATCCTCGTCCATGAGCAGCTGTCAATCGCAATGAGCGGCTTCGCGAGCATGGAAACATCCGCCTCGTTGATCTCCGCAGGCGGCCAGACATACAGCAGTCCGCCCGACCTGTCCAGGTACCATTCGCCCGGAGAGTCGAGCTCTTCGAGCACGTTCAGAAAATAGAACCGCTGATTCTTCGTGTACCCGTACCAGTGATGGGGAGCTCGGAGCGTGATTTCCCGTTTGGAGGTGTCGATCGACTGGATTCGCTGGTATGAATCGCTCCAATCGAACGTCCAGTATCCGTGCACGAATATATCGTCGCTCACGCCCCACCGGGAGGGCTCGCCCCCCTCGTATGTTATCCGCCCGTAGTGCCTTCCCGCCGGGACACCGCCAAAACGTTTCTCCCTTTCAAGCCCCTTGTTGTACATGGTGTCCCCGCTTTGCGGCACGTCGGCGATGCGAAGCCATCCTTCGTTCGGATACCGGGCCACGGTCATCCTCCTGCCGTTGAGAAAGAGCTCCATCGGGGGACCTCCCCGCTGCCCGATCTCGCTGTACTCGGTGATCCCCTGAGCTCTGAGGTCTGTAACGAGGACGCGTGTCGCGGCCGCTGCGCCGAGTCGGGCGCGAACGGCAGGGTCCGCGACGGGCCCGAACCCGGCAATCCTCCGCCCGCCGCTCAGGAGCACCTTCTCTTCCCGGTAGGCACGCCAGATCATCGGCCGGGAGCCGGTACCCGAATCTGCCGCGGTGAGAAGAAATGTATCTTCAATCGTGTATCTCCCCCCGCGCACATTCACCGTCGCCCCCCCGGGGAGGTTTCCTTTTGCCTTCAGCGTCCTCAACGCGTCGCGTGCCCCGGCAAGCGTACGGAAGGGACCGTCGGTCCCGGTGGTGTTCGGCGAAGGGGATGTTCCTGACCACGTGTCGTTACCAGAGGGGGAGATGTAGAATTCGTGCCCCTGTGCGGCGACGATGGCAACTGTCGCGAGCAATGCGCAAAGAGTCGGAAGAATGCGATTCATGGGAGTCGGATCAGATATGAGGAACAGGAGAGAAAAGCTGTGTTGAATATACACCTCCCCGCCTTAATCGCAAATTAATCAACCAGGGCTCCGGGTCATGCGGACATCGCAAACGCGCATCTTTGAAAGTTCCCGGAAATCCAGTATCTTCAGAAGTAACTTTCATCGTCCTCCATGACGTCCAAAGAGCGCGTCCTGACCGCTTTCCGGCACGGTATCCCTGATCGCGTTCCGATCGACTATCTCGCCAATCCCGGCATCGACGGCCGCCTGAAAAGGCATTTCGGACTCCGCCCCGGGGACGACGAAGGCCTCCGGCGCGTGCTCGGCGTTGATTTTTTCGAGATCGTCCCGAAGTACACGGGACCTCCGCTGCATAAGGAGATCCCCGGGCGGAAAATCGACATCTGGGGGATCCGCACCCGGTGGGTGGAACACGACGCCGGGGGGTACTGGGACTACTGCGACTTTCCCCTGAAGGATGCGGACGAAGAGACCGTCGCGCGCTGGCCGCTCCCCTCGGCGGACGATTTCGACTACGCCGCGGCGCTCGCCGAATGTGAGAGGATGAAGGACTACTGTCTCCTCATCGGGAACCCGGGGGCGGCCGACATGATCAACACCGCCGGGATGATCAGGACGATGGAGCAAACGCTGCTCGACCTGATGACGGACGAGCCGGCGGCGCTCCTGTTCATGGACCGGAAGAACAACCTCCAGCTCGAAGTCTACGGCAGGATGCTGGAAAAAGCGGGAGGGAAGCTCGACGTCATGTGGCTGGGTGAGGACCTGGGTACGCAGCGTGGTCCCATGGTCAGTCTCTCCCTTTTTCGCAGGCACATCCGTCCCCGTCACCAGAAATTTGTCGACCTGGCCCGGAGCTTCGGCATCCCGGTGATGATTCATTCCTGCGGATCGAGCAGCTGGGCATTCGACGATTTCATCGAGATGGGCATCACGGCGGTCGACACGCTCCAGCCCGAGGCCAGGGATATGGCTCCCGGCTACCTGAAAGCCCGTTACGGGGCCTCCCTGGCGTTCCATGGCTGCATCTCGACCGCCGGGAGCGTCGTCACGGGGACACCGGATGACGTCTCCAGGGAGGTACGGCGGACGCTGGACGTGATGATGCCGGGGGGCGGGTATGCCTTTGCGCCCACGCACATGCTTCAGGACAATTCGCCCACAGAGAATGTTGTCACGATGTACGAAACAGTTCACAGGTTCGGACGGTATACTGTATGATGAACAGCTGGACGATGCGCCTCATTCTGGCAAACGTGGGGCTGTACGTACTGAGTCTCGCGGCCCCCGGGCTCATGAATGCCATGATGCTCGTCCCGGCGTACGCACTGCTCCGTCCCTGGACGCTGGTGACGTACATGTTCATGCACGCCAATGTGAGCCACATTCTGTTCAATATGCTCGGACTCTTCTTCTTCGGACCCCGCGTGGAGACTCGAGCTCGGCGGCGCGCGCTATCTCTGGCTCTATTTCATCAGCGGACTCATGGGGGCGGCCCTGTCGTTCGTGTTCACTCCTTTCGTGGCGATTGTCGGAGCCTCGGGGGCAATCTACGGAGTCTTCCTTGCGTTCGCGTATTTCTGGCCCCGGGAGAAAATATTCATCTGGGGGATCCTCCCCATCGAGGCACGATGGCTCGTCGTCGGGATGACGGCCCTCTCCCTGTACGGAGGATTGGGGAGCGAGGGGAACATCGCACACTTTGCGCATCTCGGGGGATTTGTCGGCGCATACGTGTATCTCAAGCTCGTCGGTCGCCGTACGCACCCCGCCGGGGTAATGGCCGCTCCTCCGACCGTCGTTATTTCACGGAATGCGGTTGACCGCTGGGCCAGGATCGACAGCGCAAAGCTCCACGAAGTGAACAGGGAGGAGCTCAACCGGATCCGCATGAAGATATCGACGCAGGGGGTCGAACGCCTGACCCCGCAGGAAATCTCGTTTCTGGACCGCTTCAGTGAAGGCCTGTGATCGCCGCAGTATCACCCGTGATCCGTCACCGAGCACAAGGGGAGACACTCTATGAAACCGATCGTCGCAGGCTTCTGCCTGCTGCTTTGCACCGGCAGTGCAGCAATGGCTGACACGATACTTCCGTACAGGGTCACCACCACCGTCCTGCCGAACGGACTGAAGGTGATAATGATCCCGATGGAGTCGCCGGGCCTGGTCGCGTACTATTCGGTCGTCCGGACCGGCAGCAGGGACGAGGTGGAACCCGGAAAGTCGGGTTTCGCCCATTTCTTCGAGCACATGATGTTCCGCGGGACGAAGAAGTACCCCGGTCCCGTGTACGACAGCATTGTGACCTCAATCGGGGCGAGCGCCAACGCCTTCACCTCCGACGACATCACCGCCTACCACCTGAATTTCGCCGCGGAGGACCTGGAGAAGGTCATCGAGGTGGAAAGCGACAGGTTCCAGAACCTCCATTATGAACTCCCGGCGTTTCAGACCGAGTCGGGTGCGATCTACGGGGAATACAGGAAGGGGGTGACCAACCCGTACGAAGTGCTCGACGAGAAAGTGCGCGATCTGGCATTTGATGTTCACACCTACAAGCACACGACGATCGGGTTCGAGCGGGACATCAAGGCCATGCCCGAGGCCTACGACTACAGCCTCGGTTTCTTCAAGCGGTTCTACCGGCCGGAGAACGTGGTCCTCCTTATCGTGGGGGACATCAAGCCGGCCGCCGTGCTCAAACTGGTCAGGAAGTACTACAGCCATTGGCAAAAGGGATATGACCCGTCCGCCGTTCAACAGGAGCCGCCGCAGAAAGAGGAACGGACAGGCACGGTCGCATATCCCGGGAAGACGCTCCCCATCCTCGACATGGCGTTCAAGGGGGATGCGTTCGATCCCGCCAACACCGAATTCGTGGCGGCCACGGTCCTCGGCGATCTGGCGTTCGGGGAAACAAGCGACCTCTACAAGAGACTGTACATACAGGAGCAGCGCGTGGACGAAATACGCGCCAGCATCCCCATGCAGCGCGACATGCCGCTCTTCGAAATCACGGCGAGGATCAAGAAGGACGAGGACGTTCCTCTCATACAGGAGGAGGTCCTGAGGACCATAGCGTCATTTCAGTCCACGCCGGTGGACGCGCAGAGGCTCGCCGGGGTGAAGAAAAGAAGGCGGTATGAATTCCTGATGAATCTTGACACGCCGGACAGGGTGGCGGGCCGTCTCTCACGTGTTGTCGCGATCACCGGGGGTATCGAGGCCATGGACGGGTATTACACGGCGCTCGCGAAAGTGACTCCGGAAGACATCATGAAAGCCGCAAAGAAATATTTCATCCCGGAACGGCGGACCATCGTGGTCCTGAAAGGAGCGGCGAAATGAAGACGCTTTCTTTCATTGCAGCCCTCGTGTGCGCCCCCCTTTGTTCCATGACAACCGGAGAAGCAAGCGTGAAGCCCGACAACGCCGTTCTCGTCCCCGTGAAGAACGACCCGACAGTCTGCTTCCGGATCTGGTTCAAGGCCGGGTCGCAGAACGATCCGGAGGGGAAGGAAGGTCTGGCGTCGATCACCGCGGCGATGCTCACGGACGGATCGACGCTCAGGAACAGTTATGAGCAGATCCGGGACAAGCTGTACCCCCTGGCCGCGGCGTACGACGCCACGGTGTCGGCCGAAATGACCGTCATCTATGGCCGCGTTCACAGAGACAACCTCGGCGAGTACTATCCGCTCTTTCTCGACGCCATGACGGCGCCGGCGTTCTCCGGGCAGGATCTTGAGAGGATCAAGAGCCGGACGCTCAACTATCTGGAGAACACGCTCCGCTATTCGAGCGATGAAGAGCTCGGGAAAGCAGTTCTGTACGATGCGATTTTCGCCGGCACGCCGTACGGACACATCACCTCCGGCCTCCTCTCGAGCGTGAAGAGCATTACGCTGGACGACGTCCGCAGCTTCTACAGGATCTATTACACGAAAGAGAACCTCGTGATCGGCCTGGGGGGAGGCTACGACGTGTCGCTCGTTTCCCGCCTGGAGAAGGACCTGGGCAAGCTCCCCGCCGGGAAGCCCCATCCCGTGGATCCACCGGAGCCTGCGCCCATCCGGGGTTTCAGGGCGACGATCGTCGAGAAGGATGCGCCCGCCACCGCGATCAGCATGGGGGTCCCCATCGACGTCCTCCGGGGGAGCAAGGACTGGTACGCGCTGGCGATCGCAAACTCATGGCTGGGGGAGCACAGGAACTCCAGCAGCCACCTGTACCATGTCATACGCGAGGAGCGGGGTCTGAACTACGGCGACTACTCGTATATCGAGAACTTCCCGGAAGGAGGGAGACGCAGCGTCCCGCCGCAGAACGTGTGCAGGCGCCGGCAGATATTTGAGATATGGATCAGGCCCGTCCCGCCGGAAGCAGGGCACTTTGCCCTGCGTGCGGCGCTCCGCGAATACAGCCACCTCGTGGAGAACGGTCTGACAAAGGAGCAGTTCTCACTCACGCGGAAATTTCTGAAGAACTACGTCCTCAACTATGCCCCTACCACGATGGCTCGCCTCGGCTACGCGATCGACGACAGGTTCTACGGGATCCCGGGGAGCCATCTTGCGCAGTTCCGCGCGATGGTGGGGACACTCACCCTGGCGGACGTCAACAGGGCGATCAAGAAGCACCTTCACTACGGCACCATGGCGATTGCCGTCGTGGCAAAGGACGCGAAGGGGCTCCGGGACGAGCTTGTGAACGATCTGCCGAGCCCGATAACGTACAGGACGAAGAAGCCGGAGGCCGTTCAGAGCGAAGACAAGGAGATCGCGGTCTTTCCGGTGAAGCTCTCTCCGGAGGATATCTCGGTCGTCCCCGTCACGGAGATCTTCAGGTAGCGGCAGCCCGCTTCCAGTAAAGGTAAAACGGCAGCCCGGCGAGCAGGAGGAGCAGCCCGACGAACGAATCCGATGACTGCTTCACGAGCGTGTTGATGACGAACCACGTCGCGACGGCGACGAAGAGTATGGGCACCATGGGGTACCCGGGGACGCGGTAGGCGGGATTGGCTGTAGGGTGCTTCCGCCGCATGATGAATATCCCCGCGGCACCGAGGGCGTAGAATATCCACGCGGCGAATATGACGTACGTGAATATCTGGTCGTATGTCCCGGTGAGTGTCAGCAGGGATGCCCACACGGCCTGGACGACGAGCGAGCGGGAAGGGGTGCGGTATTTCGGGTGGACCCTCCCCATTGCCGGGAAGAACATCTTGTCCTTCGCCATGGCGAAGTAGACGCGCGCGGTGGTCATCGAGGTCGCATTCACAGTGCCGAACGTCGATATCATCACCGCAGCCGAGATGAACATCCCCCCGTACCCTGAGAACACCCTCTCCATCATATCCGCCGCGACAAGCTTTGAGCGTGCCATCTCCCCGATCGGCAGGACGTAGAGATACGCCAGGTTCGTGAGCACATAAATACAGATCACGGCGATCGTTCCCAGTATCAGCGCCCGGGGTATGTTCCTTTGCGGATCCTTCACTTCGCCTGCCAGGTACGTCAGGCTGTTCCAGCCGTCGTACGACCAGAGCGTTGCCACCATGGCGATACCGACCGCGCCCAGGAGGTCTCCCGATGACGGCGTTCCCCAGAGAGGGAAGAAATGGCTCGTGCTCCCATGCCCCGCGGCAAACCCGAGAACGATAATCGCGCCGATCGCCGCGACCTTCAAGGATGTGAATACCACCTGAAGAAAGCCGCCGCGCTGCACACCCGTGTAGTTCACCGCTGCCACGGTCGCGATTGCGCCGATGGCGACCAGCTTGACGCCGATATCGGCAAGCGGGGCGATGTCGCCTACAAGGGGGAGCTTCCAGGCTTCGAGTGCGGGACTGAGGTGAGGGAGGCTGACGAAGTATCCGAAATAGCGGGCGAACGCCACGGCGATCGCGGCGATGGACCCGGTCTGGTACACGATGAACGTGCACCAGCCGTACAGAAAGGCCAGCCAATCGCCGTACAGAACGCGGAAGAACACATATTGTCCCCCCGGTTCAGCGATCTCGCTGGCGATCTCCGCGTTCGTCAGGGCCCCGGCGAGCGTGAGGAGTCCGGTCAGGACCCAGACGGCGATCATGATCCCGGGGATTTGTATCACCGCGGCAACACGCTGGGGCGTCAGGAAGATCCCCGATCCTATGACCGAGCCGATCACGACGGCCGCCGCGGAATACGGGCCGAGCCTGCGCGAGAGTGTCTCTGGCGTGTCCACGATCAGACACCATAGGGTGTTTCACCGACCCGTTCAGCCATCGGATTGTGCGGAGAGGAACTCCTTCAGACTCCCGAAATCTCCGAATATCCTGCTGACGCACCCGAGCACCCAGCCCGGGATAGCTTCGGGGGGCATGGCCGTCACCATGTAGACGGGCTTCCTGAAGTAATGCGCCATCGTCAGCTCCCCCTTCGTCCCCGCTCCGCGCCGGGCGGAATCGTCCCAGTACACGACGACGAAATCCGTCCGCAGGGCGATCTCTTCGCAGTCGATCGTCACGAGCCTCTCGACGATCGTCCTGAAGCGCCCCATGTCCCGTTTTTTCAGCTCGCGGAAGTCGATCCCCCGGAACTCTGTGCCGAGCAGCCTGTCGCTCTCCACGTTCGGGTTGAAGACGGTGCATCCGAGATCACGTTCGAGCCAGGTCTGCATCTCCCTCCGCCAGTCCCGCCCTTCGTCGGCCGCGTATTCCATCCCCCCCGAGAGGTAGGCGCGCCGGGCCATGTCAGATCATCCCGTCGAGCTTGAAAAGATTGACCGCAGGAAGGAACAGGAGATAGAGGATCCACATGGCGCCGCCGACGGTGAGGGGTATCGAGAGGTTGTCATCCATGCCTATGGCGGACGCCTCGACGAACGCCGCGAGCAGAGCTGCCGCGGCCCCGATGAGGTACTCCGCGGGTGCATAGTCTACTTTAGGCGCAAGCGCGACGACAAGGAGGCCGCTGATGAAAAACGCGCCCGCCCCCTCCAGGCTTTTTCTCATGAACCGGTGCTTGCCGTACCTTCTCCCGACGAGCGCCGCGCTCGAGTCGGAGACGATAAGAATGGCGATCGCGGTGATGGCAATGACTTTGGGGAAGAAGAGCACAAGGAGGGTGGCGGCCAGCAGCACGTACGTGGCGCCGGTGAGGCGGCGCCCCAGCTCATTCCGCTCGTGCGGACGCAAAAGGAACCCGAACCACATATTGAAGACGCGGCCGATGGCGGGGACGAAAAGCCGGCCGACGTCCGAGAGACCGCACGCCAGCGTCAGGGGGATGAGGATGGCGAGTGCGGTCGACTTCGGGATGAAATAATACACCACCGGGATCAGGAGCGAGAAGAGATGTATTCCCTTCCGTACGATCTCCGTCCCGTAACTCTCCTCGACGCTCGGCAGAAGACTCATTTCCTGGCTGGGCGGCCGTCGGCCGCGGGAGCGGGCCCCTTCGCCGGCGCGGGCTCCCCGTTCCCCCTCTTCTCGACCGGCGGCAGCTGTTCGCCGCGTATAATGGCGTTGATCTCCGGCCCGTCGAGAATCTCCCGTTCGAGAAGGGCGGCGGCGAGGCGGTGGAGCGTATCGAGGTTTTCGTTCAGGATCTTCTCCGCCCGCTTCAGGCCGCCAGTCACGATCTTCTTGATCTCCTCGTCGATCGAGATCGCCGTGTCCTCGCTGTAGTTCCGGTTGCGCGTGATCTGCCGGCCCAGGAAAATCTCCTCGTCGCGCGCGCCGTAGGTGAGCGGTCCCAGCTTGTCGCTCATACCCCACTCGCACACCATCTTGCGTGCGAGCTCGGTGGCGCGTTCGATGTCGTTGCCGGCCCCCGTCGTCAGCTCCTTGAATATGAGTCTCTCCGCGGCCCTGCCGCCGAGCGCGTAGGTGATCATCGCCTCGAGATACGCTTTCGAGTACGTGTGCTTCTCGTCGATGGGCAGGTAGGTCGTCAACCCGAGGGCGCGCCCGCGGGGTATGATCGTCACCTTGTGGACCGGGTCGGCTTCGGGGATCATCCTGGCGACGAGCACGTGACCGATCTCGTGATAGGAGGTGATCTTCTTCTCCTTCTCGGAGATGATCAGGCTCTTCCGCTCCATCCCCATCATCACCTTGTCCTTCGCCTCTTCGAAGTGGCGCATCGAGACGGCTTTGTCGTTCTGCCGTGCGGCGAGCAGCGCCGCTTCGTTCACCAGGTTTGCGAGTTCCGCGCCGGCGAGACCCGGCGTCCCCTTGGCGAGCGTCTCGAGAACCACGTCGTCGGCGAGCGGGATGTTCTTGGTATGGACGCGCAGTATCCCCTCGCGTCCCTTCACGTCCGGTCTGTCGACAACCACCTGCCTGTCAAATCGCCCGGGTCTCATCAGGGCGGGGTCCAGGACGTCCGGCCTGTTTGTGGCGGCAATGATGATCACGCCGCTGTTCTGTTCGAAGCCGTCCATTTCGACAAGGAGCTGATTCAGCGTCTGCTCCCGCTCGTCGTGTCC
>PMDK01000312.1 GCA_003154425.1 Ignavibacteriota bacterium | reverse complement strand
ACGAATATGTTCGTAATGCTCTTGTTCATTCCACACAGCTTGATGTGCCACCCTTTCCGCGAGTAGCTTGCGTGCGCGGCCACAAGCACCCCGATCCCGGTGCTGTTGATATATGTGACGCTCCCCAGGTCGATGAGCAACTTGCTGTATTCGCGTTCGAGGAATCCCGCAACCGCTTGCCGCAGCTCAACGGTCTCGTCACCCCCGACAAGGGACCCCTTCGCTTCGATGAGACCTATGCCGTTGTCGAGTGTACTTGTTTNNGCGAACGAAATACCTGAGATTCAGGGGGAAGGGAAAAGGGAACCCGCCCAGGAGACACCCCGCGCCCTGATCAAGGGGACCGAGGCGGGGACCAGGCGTTCCCGCGTGAGCCGCCTCAGGCGGAAGAAGAACGTGGAGGGCTCGGCGGACATCGGAACGAGGCCGGCGCCGAGTGCGCTCGACCCGACCTTATTCATCAACAGAGAATTGAGCTGGCTCGAATTCAACGAGCGAGTGCTGGAGGAGGCGCGCGACAGGCGGCACCCGCTCCTGGAACGGGTGAAGTTCCTTTCCATTGTGAGCTCCAACCTGGACGAGTTCTTCATGATCCGCGTTGCCGCGATCAGGGAACAGGTTCTCGCCGAAGTGTCTGAACCGTCGCCGGACGGCAGGTCTCCTCTCCAGCAGCTGGTGGCGATTCACGACCGCGTCGAGCGGATGATCACCGACATGGCGGCGTGTTTCTGGGACGACATACTCCCGGCTCTTGGGGCGTCAGGGATCAGTCTCCTGACGATGCCCGAGCTGACACCGGAGGAGCGTTCGTCACTGGCCGACCTGTTTGCCCGCGAGATCTATCCCGTCCTGACGCCACTGGCGTTTGATCCCGGACATCCTTTCCCGTACATCTCCAACCTGAGTCTGAGCCTCGCGGTGGTCATCCGCACACCGGAAGGAGTCGAACGATTTGCGCGCGTGAAGGTGCCCGACGTCCTTTCGAGGCTCGTCCAGATCCCCGGCGGCAACGGCACGGCATTCCGGTTCGTCTGGCTGGAGGATCTGATCTCGGCCAACCTGGGCATGCTGTTCCCCGGGATGGAGGTGATCGAGTCCTACGCATTCCGGGTGACACGGAACGCCGACATCGAGATCCAGGAAGANNGAAGCGGAGGACCTGATCCGTTCGATCGAGGAGTCGATCCGCCAGCGGAGGTTCGGTTCCGTTGTGCGCGTGGGAGTGCAGCGCACGATGCCGGACCGGATCAAGGACATACTCGTCGAGAATCTTGAGGTCACTCCCCACGAAGTGTACCGGCTCCGTCCTCCGCTCGGGCTGAGTCACCTGGCGGTGTTGATGAAGGTCCCCCGCCCGGACCTGAAGGATCTCCCCCTCCACCCGGCTTCTCCCATCGGAGAGGACGAGAACGACGATCTGTATGCCGCCATACGCCGGAACGATATCATACTGCATCATCCCTACGACTCATTTGCCCCCGTCGTCCAGTTCATCCGCTCCGCCGCCAGGGACCCGAATGTCCTGGCGATCAAACAGACACTGTACAGGATCGGGAAGGAATCCCCCCTCGTGCCCCTGTTCATCGAAGCGGCGGAAAACGGGAAGCAGGTGGCGGTGCTTGTGGAACTGAAGGCGCGCTTCGATGAGGAGAACAATATCGGTTGGGCAAAGCAGCTCGAGCGGGCGGGGATCCATGTCGTCTACGGGCTTGTCGGCCTGAAGACGCACGCAAAGATGGCTCTTGTCGTCAGGCGCGAGCAGGACGGGATCAGGAGGTACGTACACCTTGGAACAGGGAACTACAACCCTGTCACCGCGAAAATCTACACGGACATCAGTCTGTTCACCTGCCGGGACGATATCACCGCCGACGCCGTGGAGGTGTTCAACTTCCTCACAGGATACTCCAACAGGGACACGTACCGGAAGCTGGCGGTCGCACCGGTGAACCTCCGGGAGCGGCTCACCGCCCTCATCGACAGGGAGATTTCCCATGCGAAAGCGGGGACGTCCGCGCAGCTCATATTCAAGATGAATTCGCTCACGGACACCAAGATGATCGAGAAACTCTACGAGGCGTCACGTGCCGGGGTGAGCATCGATCTGATCGTCCGGGGAATCTGCTGTCTGCGGCCGGGAAAGAAAGGGGCCAGCGAGAATATACGGGTCATCAGCATTGTCGGACGGTTCCTCGAGCACAGCCGTGTCTTCTACTTTGCGAACGGAGGAGAGCCCGAAGTGCATTGCGGGAGCGCGGACCTGATGGGGCGGAACCTGGATCACAGGGTCGAGCTCGTGTTCCCGGTGGAGGACCGGCGCCTGACGGCAAAGATCATGAAAGAGGTGCTCGTCACCGCGCTCGCCGACCGGAGCCGGTCGCGGGTGCTGGGGGAAGACGGCAGCTACACGAGGGCCGAACCGACCATTCCGGAAAAACCGGACAGCCAGCAGGTCATACTCCGCTCGCGCGTCCGCATCCCATCCCAGAAGCCCCCCGTGCCGCGCGAAGCTCCCGCACAGGGTTGACCTTCACCCTCCTGCAGCGTCAACATCCTGCGTACCAAAAAAACCGCCCCCGGTTTCCCGGAGGCGGTTGTGCTCATGCCTGCCATCCAATCAGAAGAAGTACTTGATCCCGAACTGGAAGCTGTAGACGTCAGCCAGGTTCGCATTGTATTCATACGAATGGCTCATGAGGCTGCCGTTGACGACGCGCATCTTGTACTGGGGCTGGCC
>PMDK01000041.1 GCA_003154425.1 Ignavibacteriota bacterium | reverse complement strand
GTGGGCGCATGGCTCATCCGTCGTGCCCACGTCGATCAACCGCAGACCGCCTGAGCCCTCGACCGGGATGAGGATTGCAACTGACGTCCTGACTCGCTATGTTAGCCAATGGATTCCACTGCCCGCCTCATCGCCGTATTGGTTCTCGCTGCGCTCGTACCGCAGTCAGGAAGATCCGGCCCCCCCTTCAAGACCGATGATCCCCAGCCGGTCGATTTTCATCACTGGGAATTCTATCTGGCGTCTCAACAGGAGTTCGCACAGCACGGGACGAGCGCAACCCTGCCGCACATCGAAGTCAACTTCGGCGCATTCCGGGATGTCCAGATCCATGTCGTTGCCCCGATGGGATACGTGCGCGAAGGTGACGGGGAGGCCTACGGCTATTCCGACACGGAACTCGGCATAAAATACAGGTTCTTCGAAGAGTCGGATGATATTCCCCAGATCGGCATATTCCCGTTGATCGAAATCCCTACCGGGAACGAAGCGAAGCAGCTTGGATCGGGGAGCCTTCAGGCGTACCTCCCGGTCTGGCTTCAGAAGAGCTGGGGAAAATTTACGACGTACGGCGGCGCGGGATTCTGGTATAATCCGGGGAGAGAAAACCGGAACTGGGTATTCGCAGGGTGGGAGGCGCAGTACGATTTCTCGGAGATCTTGACGGCGGGGGGTGAACTCTATTGCCACAGCGCAGACAGGAGCGACGGCCGGTCAGTCGCCGGATTTGACGTCGGCGGCTTCATCAACCTGAGTGAAAACGATCATATACTCTTTTCCCTCGGGAAGAGCCTCGGGGAGGAGAACGTCGTGACGGGGTATCTGGGGTTCCAGTACACGCTCTAATGATCCCGGCTCCGGCTACCCGCCGTGGTGCGCGAGCGACATGATCTCCTCATCACTCAGGGCCCTATTGTAGATGCGGACGTCGCCAATCCTTCCCTCCCAGTTTGACATGCCGAGCCGCTTTCCATGTTCAGGATGTTCCGGCGCGTACGCACCTATGCCCGATGTATACTCCGTTAACCCGGACCGCAAGGGGAGGTCGGGGAGCGGGACTTCGGATTTGCGCTCCCCGTTGACATAGAGCCGGGCCGACTTTCCCCGGACGTACACTGCGGCCAGGTGCACAAAAGTATTTTCCCCGGCCGGAGAGGCCACAGCATGCCACTGGCGGTCGGAGAGCCCCACACCGAATTTAAATTCCCCGCCCTGGGCCCAAATGCTGAGCTCGGCCGTCGCCGCGCCGATATACAGCGCCTCCCGGGAAGCCGGGGAATTCCTCGCCAATACCCATAGCGCGAGCGTACAGGCCGGAGCGTTGGGGTCAATGATCCCTTCGGGGAGGCTTATGCGGGCCTCAGTCCCGTCGAATTCATATGCGTGTCCGGGAGTCCCGAACCGGTCCTGCGCCGGGACCGCACCGTGGTTCGTCGCGTCGTGCCCGCGCCCGGTGGCATCCGCCGTGTTTCCTATGAGCGGATAGTGCGCGATCAGACCTGCGACCAGATTGTCATCCGCGGAAACCGTCGCCACCCGGAGGATTGTGGAAACAGGCAGGTCCATCCTCCCCGCGGCGAACTGCACCGGCAACGAGTCCAACCGGAGGTCGCCCCGGAGCACGTCCCCGTTTCGAAACTCGATTCTCACTCCCCTTGTGCTGTCCGGGAATGAAATCGAAGCGACCTGTTCCAGCGGGAACTCGATCGCGCCGTACGAGGACCCGAGCGTCAACCTTTTCAGGAGAGGCCTGCCGACGATGCGTGATCCATCGCGGAGATCGATGACGACAGACAGGGGGGGTCCCCCTTCACGACCCTGCACGGCTCCCTGAACGAGGTCCATCCCTGCAGGACGAGCCGGGAGGTCTGTGCTCTTCGGTGATGAGCAGGAGAGCACGACGAATGCAATCACCGGCGCGATCAGATCAAGTCTGCTGGTAAACATCGCACTGACTCCTTTCAGAAGTTCATCTTCCCGGTCCCCTGTTGTTCTTTCCGCCAGTCGGGGGAGGTGTGGACGTCGCACCGCCCGGGGCGGGTCTTGCCTGTAAAATACTCCAGCACCCTTTCGGGACAGTACGGTGCCGAGAGTTTCTTCGTCACGGTGCAGATCGAGTCGGCGTAAACGTCTCCCGGACGCTCGAAGTGCCCGAGAGGCATGGCAATCGACGGGTCGTCATAGACATACCTCATGAACCGGCCCCAGACGGGGGCTGCGGCCCTCCCCCCCTGCCCGTCCCAGGTCCTGAAATGCACGCTCGGTTCGTCGAACCCCACCCAGACCGCCGCGGAGATCTGTGGAGTATATCCCACAAACCATGCATCGGCAAAATCCGTCGTCGTCCCTGTCTTCCCGGCGGCAGGCAACTGGAAGTAGTCGCGCACGTGGCCGCCTGTCCCGCCGTTGACGACCCCCTCCAGCATGGATGTCATGATGAAGGCGGTCGCATCGCTCAGGACCTCCCGGCGTGTCGCCGAGTTCTCTTCGAGGACGTTGCCGTCCTTATCCTCGATCCGGGCGATGGAAAATGGCTCGGCGTGTACCCCCCCGTCCGCGAAGACGCTGAACGCGGCGGCCATCTCGAGCGGCGAGACGTCGCCGACTCCGAGAGCAAGTGATGCGACAGCGGGAAGGGGAGAGGTGATGCCCATCCTCTGCGCGTAGCCGATCACCTGGTCGACGGGGGCGATCTCGAGGATCGCACGGACGGCGACGAGGTTTATGGAGTGCTTGATCGCCTCGCGTATGGTGCTCTTCCCCCCGA
>PMDK01000062.1 GCA_003154425.1 Ignavibacteriota bacterium | reverse complement strand
GCCACGCTGCGACCTCCGACTCGCGCGCGAGCGACAGGAGCAGCGTCATCGTTTCCGGCGTGATCCGGTGTTTCGAGTAATCGACAATCATGTCCTCCCAGCAGATCGAAAACCGTTCAAACCGTTCCGGGTCCGCGGCGAACAGATCGCGCATGTGCACCGTTGACAGGGACGCGTGGTGATCGCGAAGTGCCTTCCATGCAGGGGTCTGTGTGCGTGTCGACATTTCTGGCTCCTCAGTCAAGTCGGTGAAATATATGCAGATTTCGCGGAGAATCCTCGTGTTCTGTTGCGGTTCTCCGGGCGTATGGGTAATTTGATTGAAATTCGCAGGCACGTCATATATGAAGCTCACACTCAAACGACCGATGGTCTTTTTCGACCTCGAGACAACAGGAACTGACATCTCCAGGGACCGGATCGTACAAATCGCCGTCCTGAAGCTCTTCCCGGACGGAGGGGAAGAAGTGAAGACCCGGCTCGTCAACCCCGGCATCCCCATCCCGGCCTCCGCCACCGCGGTGCACCACATCACCAACGAGGATGTGGCGGAGGAACCGAAATTCCCGGAGATCGCGAAGGGGCTCGCGGAGTTCTTCCGGGGGGCGGATATCGCGGGTTTCAACTCCAACAGGTTCGACATCCCGATACTCGTCGAGGAGTTCGGCCGCTGCTCCATCCCGTTCCCGGACCCGGAGGCGAAACTCGTGGACGTGCAGGTCATCTATCACAGGAAGGAGGAACGGACGCTCGCGGCAGCGTATAAGTTTTACTGCAGCAAGACACTGGAGGGAGCCCATGACGCCGAGGCGGATGTCCGGGCCACGCTGGAGGTGTTCAGGGAGCAGCTCGAGAAATACGACGATATCGGAAGCACGCTCGAGGATCTGCACAGGTACAGCAACAGCGACTCGATCGTGGACTACGCCCGGAAGCTGATGCGGAACGACAGGGGAGAGATCGTGTACGCATTCGGGAAGAACAGGGGGAAGCGGGTTCTCGACGACCCCGGCTACGCGGAGTGGATGCTGGGAGGCGATTTCCCGGTGTCAACCAAAAACGTGCTCCGGAGAATACTGGCCTCCGGTGAGAGCGAGCCTCCCGGGGGAAAAGGAAATTGATGAATCGCTCCACGGCAGGGAGGTGATTCGCGAACGGAGGATCGTCAGGCCCCGGAGACGATTCCATAGCGGTCACGCAGCACGGCGACGTGATGCCGCACATGACCGGCCATGATGAACGCCAGAGCCCTTGCCGAAGCGGGATTGTTATTGGCGGTACCGAGGCGTTCCCAGTCGTGGTCGTCCAGCTGGCGAAAGAGAGACAGGTGCGTCTTCCGGACGGCCGAGAATTCCGCCACCAGATCCCCGAGACGCCGATGATCATAATGCGAATGCCTGATATAGACGTTCTCGTCGAACCCCGGGAGCGAAACCTGCTCCCCCCGGCTGATACAGAATGCCCGATAGCCGAACACCCGTTCCGCATCAATGAGATGACCGAACACCTCGCGGATCGTCCACTTCCCTTCAGCGTAGCGAAACTTCTCGCGGTCAGCGGGCACGAGCGATGACATTTGCACCAGAGCGGCCGGCTGACTCTCCAGGACAGCGGTCACGTCAGACTCGGGAACGAGCGACACATAGCCCGCGAAAAATGCGGCGTACTCGGTATTTGACGGCCTTGAAGCCATGGGGAGGAGATCCTTCTTTTGTTGGATTGAACAGACAAATGTAACTCGACCGCGGCTTATCCGCAATGTCCGCCTGAGGAATACCGGAGACAGTGCCGGGCAAAATCCTCCCTGCGACGCGGGATCGTCTTCCGGACGCGGGGCCGTCCAGGGAATATTGAATCTGGCCTGGCAAGACATTATCTTCTCCCCTGCGGGGGGGACAAACCACGATGAGAGCGCCGAAAGGTATGCATCACTCACGCTTTTTGAGAAGGAGGCCCGAATGGCGTACACGTATGAGCAGTTGAGTGAAATGACAGTCGCCCGGCTCCGGGAGATCGCCCAGGGAATTGAGCATGATGCAGTCAAAGGGTTCAGCACGATGCACAAGGAGAAACTCCTTCCGGCACTCTGCCTGGCCCTGGGGATCGAGTCGCACAAGCATCACAAAGTGGTCGGCATCAACAAAAGCCAGGTCAAGCTGCAGATACGGGCCATGAAGAAGAAACGGGATGAGGCGCTCACCGGGAAGGACAGCAAGTCATACAGGGAGACTCTCAGGGAGATTCACAACCTGAAGAACAGGCTTCGCCACGCCATCAAGTGACGCCGGCGTCTACCCGGCGTTCCGCAGAGCCGTTATGCTACCTGGCACTATCGAGCGCATCGAGAACAATCCCCCGGGTAATGACTTCAGGGAGGAGGAGGGGAGAGCCGGACCTCCCCGGAGGGAATATGACATAGAGGGGCACACCCGAGCGGCCGAATTTCGAGAGGAGTCGTGTGATGTCGGGATTCCTGTTGGTCCAGTCGGCACGTACGGGGAGAACATGTAACGCGCGGAATTTTTCGATGACCTCTTTCGTGTCAAGGACGGTCTTCTCATTCACCTTGCACGTGAGGCACCATTCGGCGGTGAAATCGAGGAAGACCGGACGGTCTCCCTTCAGGTCTTCCTCGAGCCCCGCCAGAGAGAACTGTTTCCATTCTATCCCGCCGCCGGCAGCCGCGACGGGTGTGCCGGAGGATTCGACGGCAATCGCCGTGCTGATGTCCAGCGCGGAGACGAGGAAGAGAAGATAGCCGCCGATCACCAGAAGTAACGCCGCGACCAGGGTCAGCCAGTAGGTCCTGCGTGAGGCGGTGAGCGTCGCAAACTTCC
>PMDK01000035.1 GCA_003154425.1 Ignavibacteriota bacterium | reverse complement strand
TCACCGCCCTCATCGACAAGGACACGGATGCGTTTAACAAGGTGATGGAGGCGGTCGGCCTCCCGAAAGACACCGAGCCGCAGAAGGCCCTCCGTGCCGCGGCGATCCGGGAGGCCACGAAGGAAGCGACGAACGTCCCGCTGGAGGTCATGAAGCACTGCATCGACGCCCTTGCACTTACCCAGCAGGTGGCCGCCGCCGGAAACGTGAATTCGGTCAGCGACGCGGGCGTGAGCGCGTACATGCTCCATGCCGCCGTCGAGAGCGCCGCGCTCAATGTGCGGATCAACCTGAACAACCTGAACGATTCGGAATTCGTCGGGTGGAAGAGGGATGAAATGGACTCGCTCATGAGTACGAGCCGGATGATGCTCGAGGAGATCCAGGGGATCGTGGCGGAAAAGCTGAAACACGACTGAGTCGCCCCGGGGCGCCTTAGAGGATTTCAATCGTGAATGCGCCCCTCATGTGGCTTCCCTTCGGGAATTCCGGCCGGGGGCCGGTGAAGAACGTGCATGAGCCCGGGCCGTTCAACCCGGCCACGAGGAAACGCACCGCGCCCCGGTCCACCCACGCGCGGGCACTCTGCGAACCGTCGGATGTCACCACGAATTCTTCCCCCCTCCTTCCGGTGAGGGACGCCCTGAGTATATGGTCCTTTGTTCCCCTGAAGTCGCAGGACCCGAGGGCGTTCGCATCCTCTTTCCATTCCTGATTCGGTACCCGGCGGGGCTCCTCCACGAATCTGCTCACCCGGGGTTTCGCACGCGCGGTCCCCTCCAGCCGGCCGGGATCATACTCCGGGTAGACCGTCCAGAGCCCCTTCCGTTTCCACCCGATCCGGTCGAAGGAGGAGGGGAGCGTGAAGAGGAGTCCGAATTGGCGTATCAGACTTTTCTCCGCCGGCGTGAAATCGACGAGGGCCGTGAAGTCGTACCGGAACTCCACCCGTCCCCCCGGGTGGAATGTCATCGCCAGGGTTCCGTCAAGGCGTCTCCCGAACGTGCCCCGGACATCCACGCGGACAGTGCCGTCTCCGGCCGGTGATGCGTTGACGGATGTGGCGGTGAAATCTCCCTCCGCTCTGTAGTCCAGCGGGCGGAGATCCTGCGTGTAGTTATTCCCCGATGTCCCCGGGGCGCCGCCGTCATCCGTATTGTGGGGGATCAGTATCAGCTCTCCTCCCCGCGTTGCGACGGTATCGTCCCCTTTCATGATGTATCCGATCGCACCGTCCTTCTTGCCGACCGCGCAGGTGATGCCTCCGGAGCGGACGACAAAAGCGCCGGGGGTCTCGCTGAGCGTGACGCCCTGATCCCTCACAGGTGCACGGTGGGGCTGAACCGCTACCGCTGCGATCACTTCTTCGGCGCACTGGAATCCGCGGGGATCCAGGAACGAGAGGAGGATGGGCCGCCCGGGGGGGAACCCTGAGACATCGATGGTGAGTATGCCGGAGCCGAGCGGAGCGATGTTCGCGTGGAGCGGGATCTTCCGGGGGCCGGACTCCGCCGTGATGCGGAGTTCATTCAGGTTCGTGGTGTTGTAGCGGTTATCGATCTGAAGCGTGATGACACCCCCCCGGGTTCCGGGCGAGTCGATTTTCCTGACGACGATAGGGGTGTACGATTTTCGTATCCCGGTGTATTCGGGTTTCTTCCGGCGCCACCCGTCGAGAGGTCCCCAGGCGCCGTACCCGCAGATCTTCTCAGCCGAGAGATGGAATATGTCGTCCACGCCGGACCAGATCGCCCCCCCCAGACAGGCGGGGTGGGCGTAGACCGAGTCGACCATCTGGTTCAGCGTGCGCGCCCAGGGGTCCGAACGGACGCCGGGGTCGGTCTCGATCTCCCGGCGGGCGTATGTCTGCACGTGCATGTATTCGCCGAAGAGCGTGGGACGGTCCAGTGTCTTCTCGCAGATCGCCGGTCCGTCGAACCCGGGGTAGTGGTAGACTGCAATGTCCGCCCGGCTCCCGGCGTTGTTATACTCCCCCCAGGACTGGTCATGGAACGAGGTCGGGCGCGCAGGGTCCAGTTTCTTCACCTCGCTGTTGACCCGCTCCCAGAGCGGGCTCCAGCGGCTTTCGTTCCCGAGCGACCAGATGATGACGCACGCGTGCGTGCGCCCGGCGAGCACATTTTCGATATTGGCCCTGACCATGTAGGAGAGTATGGCGGTGTCGCGATAATCGCGCCAGTTCCACACGGGGGCCGCTCCGTGCGCGATCCAGCAAAGTGACGCCTCGCTCTCGACGAACATCCCCAGCTCGTCGCACGCGTCGAGCAGCTCCTCCGACGGCGGGTAATGCGACGTGCGTATGTAGTTGCAGTTTGCCGCGCGGAAGAGCTCCGCGTCCTTGCGGCAGAGCGCGGGGGTGAGGCTGCGTCCCCGGAGGGGGTGGACTTCGTGATGGTTGATCCCCCGCAGCTTCGTCGGATGGTTGTTGACGTAGAGCCGGTTCCCCCTGAGCTCGATCTGGCGAAAACCGATCCGGTTCCTGTTCGTCTGTACCGCACGGCCGTCCACGATGAGCGTCGTCGTGAGCGTGTACAGGTTCGGGTGTTCCGGATCCCAGGGGAGCGGCGACTTCACGCTGAGTGTGCAGGTGTCCGTCCCCCCGCGTCCCGCGGTCGTCATGACATCATGCGCGCTCCGGAGGACCGTGGCCCCGCCGGCATCATTGAGCGAATATGACAGCGCCACGCTCTCCCGGGGAGCGCCGCCGGCGATCGTGCAGGAGAGATTCATGAATGCATCCCGGTATTCAGGATCGAACCTGGTCACGTACGTGAGGCCTGTGATGCGCGTCAGGGGGAGCGCGAACAGCGCCACTTTCCTCAGCAGCCCCCCGACGGGATGTGCGGCATACTGCGACGTGCACGCAAGCGAGTCCGAGATCGTCCCGCACATCACTTCGGCCTCTATCAGGTTCCGCCCGGGCCTGGCCCCGGCTGTGATATCGAACGCGAACGGGACGAAGCTCCCTTCATGAGTCCCGGCGGGAATCCCGTTGACACGCACGCTGCAGTACGAGCTTACCCCGTCGAACCGGACATAGACCTTCAGCCGTTCCCACCCGGGCGGGAGGTCGAACTGCTTCCGGTACACCGCGAATGTCCCCTGTGGAACATGGTACCCCTGCATTTCCCATTCCCCCGGGACATCGATCGTGCCGGACTTCCCCCCGACGCTTCCCCTCAAGCTGAAATCCCATGTGCCGTTCAACGGGCATACCGCCCGGGGAGTCCCCGCGACGGAAACCGGGACGGGGGGGAGCTCCGGGAGAGGGAAGCTCATTCCGGCAATAGACGCCCGGACGGAATCGAGTGCCCGCGCGTCTGCGCCGTAGGTGTCTGCTTCCTTCTTTATGATGACCCGTTCCGCAGTCCAACCCGCGGTAAAAAGGAGCGCGANNGGTCTGCGCCGTAGGCCGCTCCGGTCATGAAGAGCGGTACGATGGGGAACCGGTACCGGGCTGATGCGAGGAACACGAGGTGGACGAATATCCAGTATGCGCAGGGGGCAGCGAGGAAGAATATCCCCATCCTGTCATCACGGGCGTGGTAGCAGAGTCCGAGTGTCGCAACGAGGACCACGGCTGCGAACGGGGCATGGAGGGCCAGGACATCCGTCGGCGGGAATTTGCTGTAGACCACCCCCGCCTTCGGCGCCGACCGGAATTCCGGCTGGAAGTGCATGGAGAGGAGGAGCCAGTAGTNNGTGCTCCCGGATGAACTCAAGGCCGAGCCGGATCCCGAGGTCGGATCGGGCGAACTCGTCCTTCACGGCCGTCAGGGGATTGTTCTCCGGAAACGAATATGATCCGCCGGCGCCGCTGTGTGTCCCTATCCAGAAGTTCAC
>PMDK01000120.1 GCA_003154425.1 Ignavibacteriota bacterium | reverse complement strand
AGCCCGCTGAGGCCTCCGCCGACGATGACAACAGGGTTCACTCGGTTTGAGGACTGGGGTGGTCGGGACGCCACGAGCGGCCGAGCCAGGAGTATTTCAGCGTGTTGCTGAGCCAGTAGCGGAACGTGATGAGGACCTTCAGGAGCCCGGGAACGGAGATGCGCCTCTCGAAGACGTTGTAGTTGGAGCGTTTGATCCGCTGGAGCGTGTGCGCGTAGATCGACCACATGATGCGCGCCGCAAAAAAGAACCTCTTGTCTTCATTGCCGAGCGCCGCCCGGGCGATGTCGAAGTACCTGCTCGCCCTGTCGCACTCGAAGCGCATCAGGTTCACAAACTCCGGCGTGTACCGGCAGGCGATAAGGTCTTCCTCCGTGTAGCCGAAGCGGCGAAGGTCCTCCGCGGGGAGATAGATCCTTCCCCTTTTTGCGTCTTCCTTGATATCGCGGAGTATGTTCGTCAGCTGGAGCGCAATGCCGAGGTTGACCGCATAGTCGCGCGTCGAGTCGTTCCTGTACCCGAATATCTGCCGGCACATGAGTCCGACGGTGGAAGCGACGAGATAGCAGTAGCGGTAGAGCTCGTCGTAGGTCTCGTAGCGCGTCTTGCTCAGATCCATCTCCATCCCCCGGATCAGGTCGTAGAAGTGATCGACGGGGATGTTGAATTTGCGGGCAGTCGCGGCGAGCTGGTTGAGTATCACATAGGAGGACTTACCCCCGAGGGCGCGCCCCAGTTCCATGCGCCAGCGCCGTAACCGGAGGACTTTGCTGTGCTGATCGGTCCCTTCGTCCACGATGTCGTCTGTGTACCTGCAAAATGCATACACGGCGTGGAGCGCCTCCCGCTTCTGCCTGGGCAGAAGCGAAAACGAATAATAAAAGCTCGTGTTGCTGCTCTTAGTTATCGCGGAGGCTGTGAGGTCCATGCGTTCCTGTGTACAATCGCCATGACAACGATGCGTCCCTTTTCCAGGACCGGGATCACCGGTCTCCGGTGGAGGACGTCGAACCCGGTCCGTTCGACCCTCTTCAAAATGGCCAGTCCTCCACGGACCGTGAGCGCGAGCTCGAACCGGATTGCCCGCGGAGCCTCCCCGACGAGGGGCGATCCGGCAAGAAGGAACCCCCGGGCACGGTCGACCTGGACCTTCATGATTTCCCTGAATCGCCCGTCGACCGTTCCCCGCTCAATATCCTCTTCAGTATAACCAAAACGGCGTAGATCTTCAAGCGGGAGGTACAGGCGCCCTTTGCGCCAGTCCACGGAGACATCCTGTGCGAAGTTTGCAAGCTGGAGGCCCGTGCATATGCTGTCGGAAAGGGCACAGGAGCGCGAACTTACGCCGTCGAATATCTGCAGGACGATCCGTCCGACCGGATTTGCCGAAAACGCGCAGTATTGAAGGAGTTCAGCGGAGGAACGATACCGTGCTTCTGTCACGTCCATGCGAAATGCGGCGAGGAGGTCGGAAAAGAGGGACTTCGGGATCCCTGTCCGCGACGCGGTTTCAGCGATCGCAACGAAGACGGGGTGGTCCGCCCTCCCTTGGTAGGAGTCGTCGAGTTTCCTCTGCCATTCGTCGAGCTTCCGGAGCCTCTCGGGAGCCGGGTCGTCCCCTTCGTCGGCAAAGTCGTCGGCAGTCCGCGCGAAGGCATACACGGCACAGACATACGGACGTTTATCGCGGGGGATGAACAGGGAGGCAACGGGGAAGTTCTCGTAATGTCTGCGGGTGAGATCCTCACACCAGGCGAATGCGCCGGCGATGTCAGTTGTAATGGAAATTCTCGCCTTCCTGCTCCTCCACGACCACCGTCGGGGAGCCGTGGTGGTGGATCAGCTTCCAGTCTCTTCCATCGTGCTCGAAGATGTTCGTCGCCATGACGGAACCGGTGTTCGAGAGCTTCCCCGATGTGTAGTGGACCTCCTCCTGCAGAACGACGATGCCGATATTCCCGTAGACGTCCGCCCGGACATTGCGGAGAGCGACCTTCATCCGCACTTCTCCCTCGAATATCCTCAGCCAGCTCTCAAGAACGGCCTGCCGGCCTTCGACGATGCTCCAGCCCGGGTGGATGCAGCGCACAGCGGAGGAATCCGACCAGATCTCCTCCATCATCTCGATGCTGGAGCGTTCGAATGCTTCGTAGAACCTCGCATTCTGATAGAGCAGGGCGTCTTTGCGGGTCATCCGCCGTCATTGTGTCGTGAAGGGGAGAAATATATCCAATTTCTTTTCGAACCACAACGAAATGTGAACCGAAGCGGAGCCTGCATTCTGTTGCTCTTTAGGCGCCAAAAGCGTATCTTGACTGGACTTGGCGGGATAGCTCAGCNNCCATGCTCTCCCCGAATACTCTTCCATCACGTTTCAGGGAATTCAGCCGCACAAACGGGCTGTTCGGTGCCCTGGAGTCGGTGATTGTGGCGGTGAGCGGCGGGGTCGATTCGATGGTCCTTCTCGATCTTCTCCTGAAGGAGCGGGGACTGAAGCTTATCGTCGGTCACTTCAACCACGGTCTCCGCGGCGAAGAATCGGACGACGACGAGACCTTCGTCGCTGAGCGCGCACGAACCTGCGGAGTCCCCTTCCACGCGGGGCGGGGGGACACCTCCGGCGAGGCGAAGCGGCGGGGTGTCGGCATACAGGAAGCCGCGCGCGACCTCCGGTACGGCTTCCTCGAGCGGCTCCGGGACGCCGCAGGGGGTGGACGCATTGCGACCGGGCACCACGCGGACGACAACGCGGAGACAATCCTCCTGCACCTGTTTCGCGGCGCGGGGGTTCAGGGGATGTCCGGCATCCCTGTCGCCCGGGCCGGCATCATCAGGCCGCTCCTGTTTGCGCAGCGCGAGGAGATCGAAGAGTA
Source organism: Ignavibacteriota bacterium (assembly GCA_003154425.1). Classification (GTDB taxonomy): domain Bacteria; phylum Bacteroidota; class Ignavibacteria; order UBA10030; family UBA6906; genus Fen-1273. Next base: position 2,235 of record PMDK01000120.1, on the reverse strand, counting down.
CGCGCGGAACGAGAATATCCCGTTCCGCACCGACTCATCCAACGCGAAAGACGGCTACACGCGCAACGCCGTTCGCCACCATGTCCTCCCGCTTCTGAAGGAACTGGTCTCCCCCGCGGTGGTGGAGAATATCAACCGCTCGGGGGACAATTTTCGCGCGCTTGCCGCGTATTTACAGGAAGAGACCCAGAAGGCACTCGCGGCGTGCACGATTGACCGGAACGCGGACGGGCTCCACCTTTCGGTCCGGGAGCTTCTGGCCAGGCCCCTCATTTTCAGGCAGCACGCAGTCCTTGCGGCACTGGAAGAGGTTTCGGGTGCGCTTCCCGGAAGCGACAGGGTCCAAGCGGTGCTGGGACTCCTGGGGAACGACCCGGGGGCAACGGTGACGGTGGGGGGAGGAACCGAGGCGCTCAGGAACCGGGGCGAGCTTGTCATCCGGCTGCAGGGCGAGAAAGCCGGGTTTTCCATCCCGGTGAACCCGGGACAGGAGTATACGATCTCGGGGTTCCGTTTTGCCACCGAGCTCGTCGACTCCCGTGGACCGTCTGCGGGCGGGGGGACCGAATACGCCGACGCAGGACAGACCGGGACGCGGGGGATGACGCTCCGGAGCTGGCGCGAGGGGGACTCATTCATGCCGCTGGGCATGAGCGGGCGGAAGAAGATCAGCGACTTTTTCATTGACGAGAAGGTTCCGCTCTATGAAAAGCACCGCATCCCGATACTCCTTACGGAAGGCGGCGAGGTGATCTGGGTGTGCGGCATGAGGCTTGACGACCGGTTCAAAATCACCCCGGGAACACGCCGGGTATTGAAGCTGGAATACTCATCTCCCTCCGACAGGTGACATGGCGGCCCACATCACGGTGAACGGCGATCGGTTCGTCGAGATGATAAGCGAACGGCGGATCAAGACCGCCGTAAAGCGGCTTGCGAGGAAAATAGACAGGGACCACAGGGGGACGGTCCCCGTCTTCATAGGCATCCTGAACGGGGCGTTCATATTCTTCGCCGACCTGATCCGGGAGGTGACGATCGACTGCGAGGTCGATTTCCTGAAGCTCTCGAGTTACGGCGACGCCAAGATCAGCTCGGGGAACGTACGACTCCTGAAGGACCTGAACTGCCAGGTGGAGGGGAGGGATATCATCATCGTCGAAGATATCGTGGATACAGGGCTCTCCGTCGAGTATATACGCCACCTGATCGCACCGCAGAACCCCCGGTCGCTGAAGGTTGTTACACTGTTATTCAAAGCGGACTCCGTGAAACCGGGGACGCACGTCGACTACATCGGCTTCAGCATACCGTCCGATTTCGTGATCGGGTACGGTCTGGACTATGCGCAGCGCGATCGCAACCTGAAAGCGGTCTACCGATTGCATGCAAAAGCGCCCCGCGAAAAGGCGGGGGCGTAAGAGAGGAGCAGTACAGGGCAATGGACGAAAAAGGCAGCCAGGACAACAACCGCAGGAACAACGAACCGGACAAACGGCGCCCGTTCCGGCCCGGGCAGAAGGGGAAGCGCCCCGGACAGCAGTTCCGCCAGGACGACGACTTCAACTGGAACAAGGTTCTGAAGGTCGTCATCAGCTGGTCGGCGATCATCCTGCTTGTGTTCGTCGTGATGACGATGTTCAAAGGGACGGAAGGGGCCGAGGCGGAGGTCTCCTACAACGAGTATGCAACGTTCCTCGAGAAGGGCCTGATTGCGGAAGCCACGATCAAGAAGTCGGAGCTGACCAACTTCGATTTCCACGGCACGCTCAAAGAACCGGCAAGGCTCAGCCGGGGCGGCAAGGATATCAACGTCACCCGCTTTACGCTGACGCTGCCGATACTCGACAGCGCCGTGATCAAGGAGTGGAACGACAAGCAGCTGAAGTTCACGATCGTCAAGGAGGACAACGCCTGGATCAACGCGCTCGTGAGCGCCCTTCCATGGGTCCTCCTGCTCGTGGTGTGGCTTATCATCATGAGGCGGATGCAGGGGCAGGGGCCGCGGGGGATATTCTCCTTCGGCAAGAGCCGCGCGAAAATGCTGACCGAGGGGTCGTCAAAGGTGACGTTCCTTGATGTCGCCGGCGCCGACGAGGCCAAGCAGGAGCTCGGCGAGATCATCGAGTTCCTGAAGGAGCCGACGAAGTTTCAGAAGCTGGGCGGGAAGATACCGCGCGGCGTGCTTCTGCTCGGGCCTCCCGGGACGGGCAAGACGCTGCTGGCCCGCGCCGT
>PMDK01000245.1:621-3699 GCA_003154425.1 Ignavibacteriota bacterium | reverse complement strand
CCTTCTCGTGGTGCTCCACGGCATGCGGGAAATCTCCGCTGCGGCCGTATGCCAGTCCGAGTCCGTCCAGCGCCCCGTCCTCCGTCCTGCGGTCACCCGCCTCACGGGCGAGCGTGAGCGCCTGGGTGAGATACTCGATTGCATGCTGCATGTCCCCCGTGTTGTAGCAGGCGGTCCCGGCATCGCGGAGCAGGAGGGCCTCCCCGTTAAGGTCTTTCAGCCGGCGGGCTGAGGCAAGAGGCGCCTGCAGCCNNAGGCGCTGCGCGTCGAAGAGGGCCAGCCCGCTCTCTGTGGCTTCTCCCCCCTGGAGGTAGAGCTCGTTTGCGCGCGCCAGGAGCGTCAGTGAATTGCCGGACAACTTCGTCCGTCCGGACTGTTTCTCCTCGTCAGTGCAGCGTGCTTCCGCGCAAAGCCGGAAGAGCTCGTGCATCCTGTATCCGGACTTCGATCCGCCCCATTCCAGCATCGAGCAGGAAATAAGTGTGCTCAGAAACTCCTGTGCCTCTGAGAGATTCATCCCCCAGATCTCTGCGGCATCTGACGCCTCGAATTTCCCGGGAAATACCGAGAGGCGCCGCCACATGCGCTGCAGTTCGGGGGAGAGACGCTTGTAGCCGGTCGCAACCGATGCATCCACAAGTGTGCGCCGCTCATCGGGGTGAGAAAGCCGGCGCAGGCAGGTTTCCACGGTCAGGTCCCTGTGCTCGACAAGCAGATTGGCGGCCTTGCGGAGAGCGGCCGGAAGGCAGCCGCAGAGGGTCGCCACTTCATCGGCACGCCCCTCAAGCTTCGGGGCCACACGGAGCAGCAGTTCCCGTGCCTCTCCCGCGGAAAGCGGAGCCATGTCCTTCTCGAGAAGGCCGGGGAGGGTAAAGCATTTCTGGGAAGTGATCAGGAGAAAACAACCCGCGGGGGGAATCATGTGAATCACCTGCTCCCTGTCCACCACGTCGTCCAGGAATATGATCGCACGCCGCCCGTTGAGGACGGAACTGTAATGTCCGTCGATGTCAAGCTTGAAAGAAGTTTCCGAGAATCCGGGATCAAACGCCCGGATGACGTGCGCCATTGCACGGCGTGAGGAGACAGGCTTCCCTCCGGATCCGCCGAGATTGAGATAAATCTGTGCGTCGGGATAGCGGGGGCTAAGCTCTTCCGCGAGCCTCAGCCCGAAGGCGGTCTTGCCGATGCCCCCCATGCCGAAAAGGCCGACGATGGATGCGAACCTCACTCCCTCAAGGAGTTTTTCAAGGTCTTCCTTTCTTCCGGTGAAGTCGCCGGGGAGTGGAGGCAGTTGATGGAGGGGGAGCGGGGACGGAGATTCGGTCGCCTCCTCCGGAACGGGTTCTGTCAAAGGGCGTACGCTCGTGTCGGACATATGTTGCCTTACGGGATTCAGTTTGTAGTCTCTCGCCGGCGGAGCTGACCCCGCCTGGTAAGGATGTAAGAGATTGTAGCAGTTGGAGGTGGTTAAAGGAATCGGCCAAAAGGATAGTAAAGTAGTTAACTCCTTGAATGTGAGGCCGCGAGCGGGAAAAGAGGGGAAGCTCCCGTCCGCCGGTGACGCCCATCACATGAGTTCAGGAGGCCTCCTCGTTGTGGGTGAACATTGCTATCTGCAGGCGGCTGTGCAGTGCCAGTTTCTCAAGGATGTTATGCACATGGCTCTTGACCGTATATGTGGCGATGTTGAGCCGCTGGGCAATTTCCTTGTTGCTGAGACCTTCGGCAATCAGCGAAATGATCTCCCGTTCCCGCTTCGTCATCCGCACCGCGTTGGTGAGTGATCCCTTCCCGTTTTTGATCGCGTGATCGACCACATGAGAAAAAAGCGAGCCCGTCAGCGGGGGCGGAAGGACTTTTGCCCCGCGGGCTACCGAGCGGATGGTCCCCAGGAAATCCTCTATCGTCGCATCTTTGAGGATGAAGCCCGATGCCCNNGGTTTCAGTTTGCGCACCAGCAGCATCGTGCCGCCATTCCCTCCGGATGCAGCCACCACCCTCATATCCGCCTCCCCGTCGATCATGGCTGCGATGCCCTCGCGCAGGATGCGATTATCTTCAACAAGGAATATTCGAATTGTTTTCATTCGAAGAGGGGGCCTGAAACAGGTGGTGGATGCCAGTTTACCGACCATAAAATAATGGAGCGGAGATTAAGATGCAACTGGATGACCCCCCCGGTCCATTTTTCCGTTGGTCTCCTGAAGTTACCGGGGGGTAAGACGGCTGAAATGTATGAACAGGCGCTTCAATTCGTCCACGGCGGATTCACCCCTGACGAGGTTCGTCACGCGCGGGAGACCGATCCGGCTCAGCTGCGGACCTTTAAGCTTAAGCTGGGCTGTCCGCTTGAACTCCGGGTCCACGACGTTGTTCTCGAGCAGGGCGAGGGAATCATTGAGTATGACAAATGACTTTTCGGGCTGACGGGGGGCGCTCACATGAACCTGGAGCCGCGGGATCGCGACTTTCATGAGCTCATCGAGTTCCGCCGGGTCAAGGACGGGGACGAACACAGCCGAAATCCAGGACCGGGGAGCGCCTTTTACCAGGTCACGGATCGCCTCGGGATTTGCCGTGAGGATGAAGAGTGTGTCCCCCGCTTCTTTAAGGAGAGACTGGAACTGTGTCATGCGGGGGAACTCAACCTTTGCCGGATGCGTGAAGTATGTACGGGTCCTGTCTGAACCTTCTGCGTCCAGGAAGCACTCGATGCCTGTCCTGACCGTGTAGGTGTACCCGGGGGGTGAATTCAGAATAACGACAAACTGATTCCGCGCCATGCTCCCTTCATCCTTGAAGCGCTCATCAGGGGCGGTGATGTACGTGAGCCCGAACGTCCTCCCGTGCGGCCGCAGCTCCCCCTGAAAAGAAACGCCGGATGCAAATCCGACGCCGATGCCGAAATTCACGTACTCTCCCGGGAACGTNNACAAAGTCCCGGCTTCTGCCGGAGGCCGCAAACACGAGGCGGGACCCCGACGTGGTATCAAGCCGTGAGCTGTCGAATATCACGGAATAGGTTCTGGTCACCGTGTCCGAAAACGAGGAGTTCCAATCCTCCCAGCTGTCAAC
>PMDK01000245.1:0-601 GCA_003154425.1 Ignavibacteriota bacterium | reverse complement strand
TTTTCGGTGGTTCCTTTTGAATCTGTAGCGTGTTCCCAGGGGCGGACCAGGAGCGCTGCCACAATGACGAGAATTACCGCGAACGCTAGAACGAATCCGTATTTTTTCCTGCTCCTGCCCGTCGAGGTCTCTGGCTGCATCATCTAAAGCGACCGAAACGAATGCGCAACGACGAATATGTATCCTTTGATAGTCTAAGCTATGAAGGCATTCGCTGAGAGTCAACTAGCTAGGCCAGGGTGGCCGGAAAGCATCTTGATTGCAGCAAGGGTTGGACGGCTTATCGAACCACTAAAGAGGCGGGATTGATCCGGCGGACAGAGATTCGTGAGAACCCTTAGCATGAAAAGGAACCGCAAGACTCCTGAGGTTGCCAAGCGTTGGCGCAATTTTCCCGGGTGGCGTTCGCGGCTTAACGGTTTGACAGTGGAGTGTACGCCCCCTCGGCGGCGAATGTTCCTTCCTCTATGAAATCAGTCAGGCTCTGTACGATCGCAGTGAATTTCTGTTGAGCCGCCTGATGATAGGCGATTGCGGTCGGAGTCTTGAAGAACTCATCATGCAATGGTTCCTGGAATTTCTTCGAACCGTAGCATCGTCT
>PMDK01000195.1:2365-2564 GCA_003154425.1 Ignavibacteriota bacterium | reverse complement strand
ATATCATCGTCCATTCGGCAACCAAGTGGATCGGGGGACACGGGACGACGATCGGGGGCGTGATCGTGGATTCCGGAAAGTTCAACTGGGCAAACGGAAATTTCCCCGTGTTCACCGAACCAAGTCCCGGGTACCACGGACTCAAATTCTGGGACGCGTTCGGGGCCGGAAGCCCGCTGGGGAACATCGCGTTCATCAT
>PMDK01000195.1:0-2213 GCA_003154425.1 Ignavibacteriota bacterium | reverse complement strand
GACGCCCGTACGCTTGTCATACATCCGGCATCGACCACGCACGAACAACTCAATGACGCCGAACAGGCGGAATCGGGTGTGTCGCCCGGCCTCGTGCGCGTCTCGGTGGGTATTGAACATATCGACGACATTATCGAGGACTTCGACGTCGCACTCGGGGCGGCGGTAAAGACCGGCGCACCCGCGAAGACATGAAGCGGGACTGGTTCTGACTTTCGGAGGAACACGGGGCGGTGACAGCGCCCCGCGCAGGTGCAACTCGCCGTCCGATCCGACAGACCTGGTCGGAAGATTGCAAACACGCTTGATTTCGTGTACCATGAAGGGTTGAGGCGACCGGGTTTCTTCCTGCAGCTGTTTTCTGCCTATTATCCGCGAACAGAAAATGTCGTTTGATTCTCAGGATACGCGGTACGGCGCGATCTATTCGCGACCCGAACCGTTCCGGCTCGAGTCCGGGTCGGTCCTCCCGTCACTGGAAATTGCTTACACGGCGCGCGGCCGCCTGAACGCCGGGAGGACAAACGCGATTCTCGTCTGCCATGCACTGACCGGGAACGCACACGCCTCCGATGCGCTGCTGCACAACGGGAAAACAATCTCCGGATGGTTCAACGGCGTCATCGGTCCCGCTCTGGGGCTGGATACCGACCGTTTCTACGTGATATGTTCAAACATTTTCGGAAGCTGCTACGGCACAACCGGACCGACAAGCGTCAACCCCGCCACCGGCGAGCCGTACCGGATGACGTTCCCCCAGATGACCGTACGCGATATGGTCCGGGTGCAGAAGCTGCTTCTTGAACATCTGGGGGTCCGCAGGCTTGTGACAGTCATCGGCGGGTCGCTCGGAGGCATGCAGGCGCTTGANNCCGTGGTGCATCGGGATCAGCGAGATGCAGCGGCTGGCTATCATGAATGACCCGGTATGGGAGGAAGGAAACTACCGCCTCCAGCCTGAGAGGGGTCTGGCGATCGCCAGAGGGATCGCAATGATCAGTTACAGGAGCCAGGCCTCATTTGCGGACCGCTTTGAGCGGACGTCGATCGGCCCGGGGGATGGGCACGAACGGGTTCACGTGTTCAACGAGATTCCCCTCGCCTTTGCGGTCCAGTCCTACCTCCGCTACCAGGGACAAAAACTTGCCGACCGATTCGACGCCAATACGTACATTTACCTGACCCGCGCAATGGACATCCATGACCTGAGCGCGGGTCGCGGGTCGCTGAAGGAAGTTCTCGGGACCATCAGCGCCAGGGTGCTCGCGATCGGTATTTCCTCCGATGTTCTCTACCCCCCCGCGGAGCAGAAGCACATCGCCTCAGCAATACCGGGCGCCGCGTATGCGGAACTTGATTCTCCACACGGTCACGACGCCTTCCTCATCGAGTTTGACTCGATGAACGCTCTTCTCCGGGATTTCCTCGCGTGAGCGCCCCCACCCCGGTCCGGCTGCGACCGGGGTCATCCGCACTTCCGGTCATTCGTAGACCGTTTTCAGCTCGGCCGGAGGGGCGGCCTGCGTCCCGCGGTCGTCTCCGTTTTCCTGCGCGTCCCGGACCGCCATGGCCGTGACGTTCACGATATCGGCGACTTCGTTCCCGGGGATCAGGAGATAGACCGGCTTCCGGATGCCGAGTATGATGGGACCGACGCAGTCCGCGTTTCCGAGCTTGGCAAGAAGCTTGACCGCAATGTTGGCTGATTGCAGATCCGGGCACACCAGCACGTTCGCTCCCCCCTTCAGGGAGCTGAAGGAATAGAGGGTCTCCAGAATCTCGGGAACCACCGCAGTATCTGCCATCATCTCGCCATCGACCATGAGGTCGGGTGCACGGCGCTTGACAAGCTCCGCCGCGCGCGCCATCTTCTGCGCTGAAGGGTGCTTTGTGCTGCCAAAGTTGCTGAACGANNTCGATGTCGACGCTCCTGACTTTTTCCGCCGCAAGGATCGCGATGTCGGCCAGTTGCTCCGCCGTGGGCTCAAAATTCACCGTGGCGTCCGTAATGAACCGGACGTCGTTCTTGAATATCAGCATGTAAAGCCCCGCCACCGTCATCGTGCCGGGCTTCGGTTTGATGATCTGAAGCGCGGGGCGCATCGTCTCCGGGTAGTGCTGCGTGAGGCCGGAAACCAGTCCGTCGGCGTCCCCTTCGTGCACCATCATCATGCCGAAATCGATCGGACGGCGCACGTGGTTGCGGGCGATGG
>PMDK01000037.1 GCA_003154425.1 Ignavibacteriota bacterium | reverse complement strand
ACAGGGACCAACGGCGTGGCCCTGTTTTCCGCGCCCGCGGGGCGCTATATTGTGCGCGCCTACGGGATCAACAGGGGCGGGCCTGTCTTACTCAGCACCGACTTCGACGTCGAAACAAAGCCCGGAGAGGTGGCGATTGTCGATATCGTCGATTGTCTTCCCTGTTTGTGAATCACAAACGAATCACGGATGTCGTTTTGACTCATCTTCCAACGCACGTGCGAGTTCCCGGACGCCGGTTCGGTGTGTTGCTGATAGCTCTGCTTTTACCTCAGGCAGGAAGATCCGGCCCACCCTTTAAGACCGATGATCCCCAGCCGGTCGATTTTCATCACTGGGAATTCTATCTGGCATCTCAACAGGTGTTCGCTCAACACGGGACGAGTGCGACCCTGCCCCACATCGAGGTCAATTTCGGCGCATTCCGGGATGTCCAGCTCCATGTCGTTGCACCCATGGGATTCGTCAGTACGGGCGGCGGCAGGGCGTACGGATATTCGGACACTGAGGTGGGTGTAAAGTACCGGTTTCTGGACGAATCCGACAGCTCCCCCCAGATCGGCATATTTCCTCTGATCGAAATCCCCACGGGGGATGAGGCAAAGCACCTGGGAGCGGGGAGCGTTCAGGCCTACCTGCCGGTCTGGCTGCAGAAGACGTGGGGAGATTTCACGACATACGGCGGCGCAGGGTTCTGGTATAACCCGGGGACGGGGAACCAGAACTGGCTTTTTGCCGGGTGGGAGGCACAGTACGATTGTTCGAAGATCGTGACGGTGGGGGGTGAACTGTACTTCCACTCCGCGGACAGGACCGACGGGCGGTCCGGCGCCGGGTTTGACCTCGGCGGTTACATCAACCTGAGCGACAACGACCACATCCTCTTTTCGCTCGGGCGAAACTTCCNNAGAGCCGCCCGCTGATGCCGTCCGCTCCCGAGCTACTCGCGAGCGCGGGCAAGCGACCTGATCTCGTCGTCACTCAACACGCGATCGTAGATCCGAACGTCGCCGATCCGCCCGAGCCAGTTTGACGCGCCAAACCTCTGCGCATGCTCGGGATGTTCAGGAGCGTACGCCCCGATGGCCGACGAGTACTCCATCAGCCCCGAGTTCAACGGAAGATCCGGCAGAGGAGCCTCGGACTTCTGCTCCCCATTGACGTAAAGCCGGATGGACTTTCCCCGCACGTACACTCCGGCCAGATGGACAAACACGTTTTCCAGCGCGGGGGAGGACACCTCATGCCTTCGGCGGTCAGGAAGCCCTGGACCGAATTTGAACTGTCCGTCTTCCGTCAGGAGAGCGATTTCGCCAGTCGCCGCACCGATATAGAGGGCATACCGGAAGGTCCGGGAAGACCTCGTCAGTGCCCAGAGTGAGAGTGTACAGGCCGGACCATTCGGATCGATGATTCCCTCGGAAAGCCTGATGTGGGCACCTATCCCGTCGAACTCATACGCTTGCCCCTCCTTTCCGAACCTGTCCGGCGCCGGGAGAGCACCATGGTTGACGGCATCGTGCCCATGACCTGTGACATCCGCAGTGTTTCCCCGGAGCGGATAGTGAGCAACGAGGCCCCTGGCAAGGTCTTCTTTTCCGGAAATCGACGAAATACGGAGGATCGCAGTCACCGGGAGGTTCATCTTCCCGGGGGCAAACTGTACAGGTATGGAGTCCGCCTGGAGCGAGCCCTGGAGGATGTCCCCGTTCCGGAACATGACTCTGGCTCCCTTCACACTGTCCGGGATGAGGATTGACGCGACCTGTTCCAGTCTGAATGCAATCGGTCCGAATGAGGTCTCGATCACAAGGCCTGTCACGAGAGGCGTGCCGACGATGCGCGATCCGTCGCGGAGATCAATCGCGAAGGTCAACGGAGCGTCCGCCTGGCGTCCCTGTGCGGCCGGTCCCGGTGTGCTCACACCGACGGGACCCTGTGCCGGGTTCGCGCTTTTCGGGGACGCACAGGAGAGCAGAGCGAGTGCAATGAAAGCGGGTGTCACGTAAGGCCTCCGATTGAGCATCGATCTCACTCCTTTCCGCCGTTTCACATCAAAAGCTTATCTTCCCGGTCCCCTGTTGTTCTTTCTTCCACTCCGGAGAGGTGTGGACATCGCATTTCCCCGGGCGGGTCTTATCGGTGAAATACTCGAGCGCCCTGTCGGGGCAGTACGGAGTCGCAAGTTTCTTCGTCATCGTGCAGATCGAGTCGGCATAGACAGTTGCCGGACGCTCGAAGTGCTCAAGAGGCATGGCAATCGATGGGTCGTCATAGACATACCTCATGAAGCGGCCCCAGACGGGGGCTGCGGCCCTTCCCCCCTGACCGTCCCATGTTGTGAAATGCACGCTCGGTTCGTCAAACCCCACCCAGACCGCCGCTGAGATCTGCGGGGTGTATCCCACGAACCATGCATCCGCAAAATCCGTTGTCGTCCCGGTTTTTCCGGCGGCAGGTAACTGGAAGTAGTCGCGCACACGGCCGCCAGTCCCTCCGTTGACGACCCCCTCCA